>JAGWBS010000091.1:4370-15433 GCA_021295775.1 Pseudomonadota bacterium
GCGCGCCGCCAGCGCGCGCGCCACGCTCTCGGCGTCGCTCAGCAGCTCCGCGTAGGTCCAGCGCCGCCCTCCCCCGGAGATGCCCTCGACCAGGGCCAGACCGTCCGGAGCATCGGCCGCGGCTTCCCTCAGGACTCCGCCCACCGTGGTCTCGAGCACGGGCTCGCTCTCGTCGGCCGCCACGTAGCTGAGATCAAGCTTGGAATCGTCCGCCATCTCCAACCTCCAGGCCGGCCATTCTAGGCGATGGTGTCTAAAAGTTCGATCGCCCCGAGCTTGACCGCCCGAATCCCCCGCGGACAGAATCCCGCGCGAGAAGCCACATGCTCGAACCGCTCGATCTTACCGGGGTACTGGCGCGCCCGGGCTCCGGCCACGCCGAGCGGCCCGCGCTGGTCGACCGTCACGCCCGCTACAGCTTCCGCGAACTCGAACGGGAAGCCAACCGCGCCGCGCACGCGCTGCGCGGGCTGGGGGTGAAGACGGGCGACCGGGTGGCCCTGTCGCTTCCCAACGGCGCCGATCTGGCGGTCGCGCTGCTCGGCGCGTGGAAGCTGGGCGCGATCTGGGTGGGCGTGCACCGCGTGCTCGCGCCGCCCGAGAAGGCTCACCAGCTCGACGATTCGGGCTCCAGGGTGCTGCTGGCCGATCCCGAAACCGCCGGACAGGTCGGCCGGGACGCCGGCCGGCTCGGGCAACTCGAACACATCGTCGAAGTCGACCCCGGCGACCCGGACTCGGAGTGGGCCGCCCGGCTGCAGGCCGCCGAGCCCTCTCCTCCCGAGGTCGAGATCGACCCCTTCGCGCCGGCGGCGATCGCCTACACCAGCGGCACCACGGGCCTGCCCAAGGGGGCCGTGCACAGCCAGCACAACGGGCTGCTGCCGGGCGCGGTCTCGGTGCGGCGCGGCACGATCGGCGCGGACGAGACGATCGGCAACATGCTGCCGATGACGATCTTCAACCTGAACGTGCTCGGCGTGCTGACCTCGATCCAGGCCGGCTGCAAGTACGTGGTCATGGACACGCGCGACGCGCCCGGCATCGCGGGCTGGATCCGCCGCGAGCGCGTGGCCTATTTCACCAGCGTGCCGGCGGTCATCCACGACCTGCTGACCCATCCCGAGGTCGACCCGGAGGATCTGAAGTCCCTGACGCAGCCGCGCGTGGGCGGCTCCAACTCTCCCGAGTGGTTCCGCCGGCTGTTCCGGGAGCGCTTCGGCAAGGACCTCTCGACCAGCTACGCGCTGACCGAGGGCCCCACGCTGGTGACGCGCGAGGACGCCGGCGAAGAGCGCGTGCCGGGGAGCTGCGGGCGCGCCCTGCCCCACATCGAGGTCACGATCCGCGACCCGGAGGACGCCGAGCTGCCGGCCGGCGAGACCGGCGAAATCTGCATCGGCCCGCGCCGGGACGGACCCTGGAAGGGCGTCTACCGCACCGTGCTGGGCTACTGGCGCCAGCCCGAGCGCTCGGCCGAGGCGCTGCGCGGGGGTCGCTTCCACACCGGCGACCTCGGACGGATGGACGCCGAGGAGCGGGTGTTCGTGGTGGAGCGGCGCAGCGAGCTGATCATCCGCGGCGGCTCGAACATCTATCCCTCGGAGATCGAGCGCGTGCTGCGCCAGGACGAGCGCGTTGCCGACTGCGCGGTCGTGGGGCGGCCCGACGAGCGTCTGGGCGAGACGGTCGTGGCCTTCGTGGAGCCCGCCGCGGGCAACCCGCCGCCGGCCTCCGAACTTCTCGCCCGTTGCCGCGAAAACCTGGCCCGCTACAAGTGGCCGGAGGAGGTCCTCTTCGTGGACACCTTCGAACGCGGCGCGATGGGCAAGATCGACCGCGCCGCGCTGCGCCGCCGAGTGGTGGAGGCAGCGTGAGGCGCGCGCTGTGGATTCTGGCCCTGCTCGCAGCCGCGGTCACCGCCTGCCGGCTGCTGCTGCCGGACCGCTACGTCGTCAACGCGCCGGTCCTGAACACGCTGCTCGGCGGCCATGAGCCCCCGAGCGAGGCCGAACGCCAGCGCCTGCGCGCGCCGGAGGGGTTTTCGATCCAGTTCTTCGCCGAGGACCTGCCCAACGCCCGCTTCCTGCGGCTGACGCCTGCGGGCGACCTGCTGGTCAGCCGCCCGCGCGCCGGCGAAGTCACGCTGCTGCGCCCGGACGCGGACGGCGACGGGCGCTCCGACGGCCGCGAGCTGCTGCTGGCCGGCCTCAACCGTCCCCACGGTCTGGAGCTGCACGAAGGCTGGCTTTACGTGGCGGAGACGGACGCCGTGGGGCGGATCCGCTTCGATCCGCGCACGCGCCGCACGCGGGGCGAGTTCGAGCGCGTGCTGACCGGACTGCCGGGCGGCGGCAACCACTGGTCGAGAACCGTGCGCTTCGGCCCCGACGGCTGGCTCTACCTGTCGGTCGGGTCGAGCTGCAATGTCTGCGAGGAGGCCGACGCGCGCCGCGCCAGCCTGCTGCGCCTGCGCCCGGACGGCAGCGACGTGCAGATCTACGCTACCGGACTGCGAAACGCGGTCGGCTTCGACTGGCGCCCCGGCACCTCCGAGCTGTATGCCACCGACAACGGACGCGACCTGCTCGGCGACGACTTCCCTCCCTGCGAGCTCAACCGGGTGGTCGAGGGCGGCTTCTACGGCTGGCCCTACGCCAACGGCGACCGCGTTCCCGACCCCGACCTGGGGGACGGGCGCGCGGACCTCATCCGGCGCTCGCTGCCCCCGGTCCACGACTTCCGCGCCCACACCGCGCCGCTGGGCATCGTCTTCCTGCGCCACGCTCCCGAGCCGGAATACCGGGGAGCCGCCCTGGTCGCCCTGCACGGCTCCTGGAACCGCACGCGCAAGGACGGCTACGAGGTGGTGTCGCTGCACTGGCGGGACGACGGCTCGATCGAAGAGCGCGAGTTCCTGAGCGGCTTCGAGCTCGACGAAGACGTGATCGGCCGCCCGGTCGACGTGGTCGAGGACGAGCGGGGCCGCATCTACGTCTCCGACGACTACGCCGGCGCGATCTACCGGATCGTGCGCTCCGACGCGGCAGGGATGCCGGCGCGGCCGGCGCCTCGGGCCGCCGCGGCCCCCGGCCCGCCGCCGGACCCGCGGGCGGTCGCCCGGGGACTCGAGCTGTACCAAGCCCACGCCTGCGCGACCTGCCACGACCCGCTCCGCGCCGCGCCGGGCGTCGTCGCCTCCCCGCTGACGGACCTGGCCCGGCGCTACGACCGCGCCGGACTGGCCGCGCTGCTGCGCACGCCCCCGTCGCCGATGCCGGTCGCCGCGCTCGACGACGCCCAGCGCGACGACCTGGCCCGCTACCTGCTGCAGGCTTTCTGAGCCGACTGGCCGCCGAATCCGCGCATCGCGTAAGCTTGCGCCCTCGAATTCAGCGGGAGGCGGGCGTTGGCTTATCTGGACGGAAAAGTGATCGCGGTGACCGGCGCGGGCCGGGGCATCGGACGGGCGGTGGCCCTGGACGCGGTGCGGAACGGCGCACGCGTGGTGGTCAACGACTACGGGGTCGCGGTCGACGGCAGCGAGCCGACCAGCGAAGTCGCCAACGCCGTGGTGGCCGAGATCAAGGAGCTCGGCGGCGAGGCCGTCGCCAACCCCTCCAGCGTCACCGAGATGGAGGGCGGCGAGAGCATCGTGCAGTCGGCGCTCGACACCTGGGGGCGGCTGGACGGCGTGGTCTGCGTGGCCGGGATCCTGCGCGAGCGGATGCTGTTCAACATGGCCGAGGAGGAGTGGGATCCGGTGATCGAGACCCACCTCAAGGGCACCTTCACGCTCTTCCGACCGGCCTCCGCACTGTTCCGCAAGCAGCGCTCCGGCACGCTGATCGGCTTCACCTCGGGAGCCTTCGCCGCCAGCGTCGCACAGGCCAACTACAGCTCGGCCAAGGGCGGGATCGTTTCGCTGGTGCGCAGCGCCGCGGCGGGGCTGCACAAGTACGGCGTGACCGCCAACTGCATCGCCCCGACGGCCAAAAGCCGCATGTCGGGGCAGGTGCCGTTCGGTCTGGAGATGGGCGAGCCCGAGGACGTCGCTCCGCTGGTGAGCTTCCTGCTCGGCGACGGCGCGCGCCACATCACCGGTCAGGTCTACCACATCAACGGCGGGCAGATCGGCGTCTACAACCAGCCCGGCATCGAGCGCAGCATGTGGAAGGACGGCCGCTGGACGGTCGACGAGATCGGCCGCTGCCTCGACACTCAGGTCGGCCAGGAGCCCCTGCCGATCCTGGAGCGCTTGGAGATGATGGCCCAGGCCGCGGCCGCGGGGAAAAAGCCCAACGAATAGACGGAGCGGCTGGCCCCGAGCCCCTTCGGGCGCTATACACAGTTCCGCGCAACCACCCGCGCCGGAGAACGAGATGGGTAAGAGCAGCAGCGGCACCACCATGAAGCCGATGACTCCCGTGGAGCGCGAGAAGTACGCGCGCACCCACGCCGCCCATATCGAGCGCCAGAAGGTCATGGGCGTGCCGCGCGAAGAGTGGTCGACCACGACCAAGCTGACGGCTTCGACCACCACCGTCGCCATCAAGGGCTAGCTGCGGTCGCCTCAGCCGCTCTCCTCGCCGATCCCCTCGCGCGTCTCGGCGAGCACCAGGTCGACCACCTGGCGCAGCGCGTCCTGCTCGCTGTCTCCTTCCAGGCGGCGCAAGCGATACAGGTCGACCTGCCGGTCCGCTCCGGTCCCCTCGCGCACGATGTCGAGCGCGCGGCGCGTTTCCGCCTCGCAGCCGAGCGCCCGGGCGTCGTCCGCCAGCTCCTCGATCAGCTCGGTCACCAAGTCGTCGATGTCCACCCGTCCGCCCTCGCGCGCCGCGTCTCCGAAGAACGCGACCACGCCATAGCGCTGGGCGACCCAACGGTTCTCCGCGATGATCTCGGTCAGCGGCTCCGGCGCCGGTGAGCCCTCCCGGTCGCGACGCGCGAGCAGCCGAATGAGCGACGCGTACAGCGCCGCGATGCACACCGCGTCGTCGATGCGCGTGCAGACGTCGCAGATCCGCATCTCCACCGTCGGGTAGGCGCTCGAGGGGCGGATGTCCCACCACAGCTCGCTGCCGTCGTCGAGGAAGCGCATGCGGCGATACTCTTCGACCAGCCGGTCGTACTCCTCCCGCGAGCGCAGCGGGTTCGGCATGCCGGTGCGGGGCAGCCCCCCGACGAGGCTCAGCCGCCAGGACTTGAACCCCGTCTCGCGACCGTCGCTGAACGGCGACGAGGTGGACAGCGCGTGCAGCACCGGCAGGTAGCTCCGGATCGCGGTCATGATCCGGATGCGCGAATCCGCGTCGCCGAAGCCGGCGTGGATGTGCATTCCGCCGATGATGAACCGGCGGACGTTCTCCTGGAACGTGATCGTGAACCGCCTGTAGCGCTCGCGTGGCGTGGCCGTCTGCGCCCGCCAGGAGGCGAAGGGGTGGGTGGACGCTGCCATCACTGCCGCGCCGTGCCGCTCGGCCACCTCGATCACGATGCGCCGGGTCTCGCGCAGGGACTCGGAAAGCTCGGCCACCGACCCGCACACCCGGGTATTGGTCTCGATCTGGGAACGCAGGAATTCGTGCACCACTCGATGCGGTCCCGCCGTCTTCTCGCAGGCTTCGAAGATGGCAGGGTCCGGATCGGCCAGCAGGTCCCCCCGAGTCCGGGTCCACGAGGAAGAACTCCTCCTCGACCCCGAGCGTGATCGCTCCCTCCTCGATGCCGGTCACGGTCCGTACCCGCTGCGCTGACTCATCGCCGTCACTTCAGCGTCTCCCCGAGAACCTTTCCCACCCGTCGCTTCTTATCATAGGCCCACGATCTCCGCCCCGGCCTGGACTCCGGTCGCGCCGCCTCTCTTCCGTCTTTTCCGCCGACACCGCCGCCAGGGACGACACCCGATCCCGGTGCGCGCCCGCCGGTCGAGTCATTCTCGCTTGCACCGGCCCGGCTGTCGCCGCAGGCGCTGATTCCGATGCCCGCGAAGCCAGCGAGTCCCTCCGGCGCGCCGCGCCGCCGCCGCGCCGTGGGATACTCGCGCGATCCGCCGGGGGGCGAATGCCTGACTCCGCCAATCCGCCGCGCGTGCTCGGAATCGACCACGTGGTGCTGCGCGTGCGCGATCTCGAGCGCTCCCTGCGCTTCTACTCCCGCGTGCTGGGCGTGGAGGAGGAACGCCGCGTGGAGAGCGCGGGGCTGGTCCAGCTCCGGGCCGGCGGCGCGCTGATCGATCTTGTGCCGGTGGACGGACCGCTGGGGCGCGCGGGCGGCCCGGCTCCGGCCTCCCAGGGGCGCAACGTCGACCACATCGCGCTGCGGATCGAGCCCTTCGACGAGTCCGCCCTGCGCGCGCACCTGCGGAACTGCGGCGTGGAACCCGGCGAAATCGCCAACCGCTACGGCGCCGAGGGCTTCGGCCCCTCGATGTACATCCGCGACCCCGACGGCAACGTGGTCGAGCTCAAGGGTCCGCCGGAGCGTCCTGCGGGGGAGTGAGCGAACCGGCCCGGGGAATCCGCAGGCTGCCTGTCAGCAGCGCGGCCAGCGCGAAGAACGCCAGGAACCCCGACAGCGGCGCGGTGTAGCTGCCCGTCCGGTCGTAGAACCAGCCGACCAGCGGCGGCGAAAGCGCCAGCGGCACCAGCGTGAGCGGGCTCATCAGCCCCATCGCCCGGCCGAACATCGCGCGGCCGAAGGCCGCGCCCAGCATGGCGCCCTGGATCGGCATCACGGCGCCGGCCCCGGTCCCGAAAAGCACCGCCGCGGCGAGGAATCCCCAAAACCCCGGCCCGCTCAGCATCCCCAGCCAGGCCGTCGCCTGCAGCCCCAGGGACAGCCACAGCGCCGCGCGCATATCGATCCGGTCGACCAGCAGTCCGAAGAGCACCTTGCCCAGCGAAGTGAAGAGCGCGAAGCAGGACATGATCACGGCCGCGCGGGCATAGGGAATGCCCAGATCTGCGGCGTAGGGGACGAGGTTGGCGATCAGCGCCAGCGACGCGCCCGGCATCAGCCCGAACACCGCGGCCATCCGCCAGAACCGGGAGTCGCGGAGCAGCTGCGAACTCGCGGCCTTGGAGGCCGGAGCTTGCGGCTCGAAGACGGGCGCCGGGCGCTCCCGGCCGTCGGGAAACTGACCGATCTCCTCGGGCCGCTTGACGACCCACTTGCCGATCACCGGCGCCGCGACTGCGACGCAGCCGGCGGCGATGCAGAGCAGCGTGACGCGCCAGCCGTAGCTGGAGATCAGAAAGGCCACCAGCGGCGGCATCACGAATCCGGCGGAGGTCGTACCGGTGGCGGCGATGCCGATGGCCGTGCCGCGGCGCGCGTGGAACCAGTTGGCGAGCAGGGTCATGGCGGGAAGCGGACCGAAAGCGGCATGGCCGACCCCGACCATCAGGCCGAGCACCAGCGCCAGCCCCACCAGGCTGGTGGCCTGGGAGAGCGCCGCCAGGCCCGCCGCCGTCAGGAGCACGCCACCGAGCATGATCGCGCGCGCCGGGCCGCGGTCGATCGCGCGCCCCAGCAGCGGCCCGATCCCCGCCGCCACCACCATCAGGATCGTGATGCCGAAGTTCGTCTGCGCGCGCGTGGCGCCCAGATCCGCCTCGATCGGAGCGATGAAGAGCCCGTAAGCGCTGAGCGTGCTGCCGATCGCGACCGCCTGCGCGACGTAGGCCGCGGTCACGATGCGCCAGCCCCAGAAGCGCGACCTGCCGCCGTCCCAGCGCGTTCGGGGGCCGGCCGGGTCGGCGGCTGGTCGCGATTCTGGGGCTGGGGCTTCGTGTCCGCGGGCTACGTCGCGCAGGCGGTCGCGATCGGAGACCCGCGGCGGCCTGTCGAATCTCGACCGGGTTATGCTGGCGGAGAAAGGGGGAGCGTGGCCCGCATCCACACCGCCCACGTGACACAGAGCAACGACCTCGCGGTCCGCGAGGTCGAGCTGGCCGACCCCGGAGAGGGCGAAGTCCGCCTGGCGGTGCGCAGCGTCGGCATCTGCGGCTCTGACCTGCACTGGTTCGGGAAGCCCGACCGGCACGCTCCAGACAAGTGCCCCGGTCACGAGATCGCGGGAATCGTCGAGGCCTGCGGCCCGGGCGTGCGGCGCGTGCGCGAGGGAGACCGGGTCGCCGTCGAGCCCCTGCTGCGCTGCGGCCGCTGCGACTGGTGCCGGCGCGGGCAGTACCACCACTGCCCGCGGGGCACGATGATCGGCGGCGGCGCGGACGGCGGGCTGCGCGAAGCCATGCTGGCGCCGGAGTACACCCTGCATCCCAGCCCGGAGGGCCTCGACCCAGAACTCGCCGCCCTGGCGGAGCCCCTCGCCTGCTCCGTCCACGCCTTCGAGATGCTGACGCTGCGGCGCCGCGAGACCGCGCTGGTGCTCGGCGCCGGCGCCATCGGCCTGCTGGCGGTGCTGGCCGCCAAGGCGGCCGGCGCGCACGTGATCGCCACCGGCCGGCACGCCCACCAGCGCGAGGCCGCGCTGCGCCTGGGCGCCGACGAAGTTCTCGACACTGGCCCCGCCGCCGAGGCGCGCCTGGAAGAGCTGGCCGCGGAACGCTGCGTCGACCTGGTGGCCGAGTCCGTCGGGGGCGACGCCGACACTGTGCGTCAGGCGGTGCACGTCGTCCGGCCCCTGGGGCGGGTCGCGGTCCTGGGGATCATCTGGGACCCGCCGCTCCGGATCGCCCCCATGGAGCTGATCCTGAAGGAGGTCTCTGTCGTCGGCAGCGTGATGTACGGCGCCCCGCGCGGCGTCGCCGAGATCGACATGGCCCAGGAGCTGCTGGCGGAGCGGACCGAACAAGCCCGCGCGCTGGTCACCCACCGCTTCGGGCTGGACGGGGTCTCCCGCGCCTTCCGGACCGCCCGGGACAAGTCCTCCGGGTCGCTCAAAGTGCACGTCAACCCTCACCGGGAGGACTGAAATGCCCCGCGAGAAGCGCTCGGTGCCGATCGCCAACGGCTACATCATGGGGGAAGAGGAAGTCGAGGCCGTCACCCGCGTGCTGCGCGGCGGCCTGGGGCCGGGGGAGAACGTGGCGAACTTCGAGGCGCGCTGTTCGGAGCTGCTGGGACACCGCCACGGCGTGATGGTCAACACCGGCAGTTCCGCGCTGATGCTGGCCATGCGCCTGCTCGACCTGCCGCGCGGCTCGGAGGTGCTGACCTCGGTGCTGACCTTCAGCACCGACGTCTCCAGCATCGTCTTCGCCGGCTACGTGCCGGCCTTCGTGGACTGCGAGATCGACACCTACCAGATCGACGTCGACGCGATCGAACGCATGATCGGGCCGAAGACCGGCGCGCTGCTGGTGCCCAACCTGATGGGCGGAATGCCCGACTGGGACCGCCTGCGCGAGATCGCCGACCGCCACGGTCTGGTCCTGATCGAGGACACCTGCGACACCATGGGCGGCAGCTTCCGCGGGCGTCCGCCGGGCGAACGCGCCGACATGAGCGTCACCAGCTTCTCGCTGCACCACATCGTCACCTGCATGGGCAACGGCGGGATGATCTGCCTGGACGATCCCGGGCTCTGGGACCGTGCCCTGACCCTGCGCGGCTGGGGGCGCTCGTCGGAGCCGTTCCTGTTCGGCACCCGCCAGGGAGACAGCGACGGGCGCTTCATCGAGGAGGTCGACCGCTACAACTACGATCAGATGTTCGTCTTCAACGAGCTGGGCTACGGCTTCCTGCCGTCCGAGGCCAGCGCGGCCTTCGGCCTGGTCCAGCTCGAGCGCCTGCCCGAGATGGCGCGGCGCCGCAACCAGGTCTTCGACCGGCATCTGGACTTCCTGCACAAGCACCCCGACTTCTTCCTGCCGCCGCGGGTGCTCGACGGAGTGGAGACGAGCTGGATCAACTTCCCGTTTCAGATCCGCCGCGAGACCGGCCGCCGGAACCGCGACCTGCTGATGCACCTGGACGACAACGGCGTGTTCACGCGCGTGGTCTTCAGCGGCAACGTGACCCGCCAGCCGATGATGCGCGACGTCGAATACCGCGCCGACCCCGCCGGCTACCCGAACGCCGACCAGATCATGGAGTTCGGCAACCTGCTGCCCTGCTCCGCCGAGATCGGCGAGGAGGACTGCGAGTACATCTACGAGGTGCTCGAGGAGTTCATCGACGGCTGACCCGGGCGCTCCGGGGAGAGCCACGGCCGCAGTACTCGAAGACTTCCGAATGGCGAAACCGAAGCTCAACCTCGCGCTGATCGGCCACGGCTTCATGGGCCGGGCCCACTCCAACGCCTGGCGCCAGGTCGCGCGCTTCTTCGACGGCGCGCCCTTCGAACCGGTGCTCAAGGTCGTCTGCGGACGCGACTCCCGGGCGACCGCCGACGCGGCAACGAAACTAGGCTTCGAGGAAAGCGCGACCGACTGGGAGCAGACCGTCCGCCGTTCCGACGTCGATGCGGTCGACATCTGCACGCCCGGCGACTCGCACCTGCCGATCGCGCTCGCGGCGGCCGCGGCCGGCAAAGCGATCCTGTGCGAGAAGCCTCTGGCCAACAACGTCGCCCAGGCGGAGCGGATGGCGGAGGCCGTCGCGGACGCCGGCGTGACGCACATGCTCTGCCACAACTACCGGCGCGCCCCGGCGGTGGCTCTGGCGAAGCGCATGATCGACGAGGGAACCCTGGGGGAGTTGCGCCACTTCCGCGGCGCCTACCTGCAGGACTGGATCGTCGATCCCGATTCCCCGCGCGTCTGGCGCCTGGAACGGGCCCGGGCCGGCAGCGGGGCGCTGGGCGACATCGCCTCGCACGCCGTCGATCTGGGGCGCTACCTGGCCGGCGAGATCGCCGAGGTCTCCGGCCTGCTGGAGACCTTCGTCGCCGAGCGCCCCCTGCCCGGGGGCGGCGGCCGCGGGCCGGTCGACGTCGACGACGCCGCCCTGGCGCTATTGCGCTTCCAGAGCGGCGCGCTCGGCTCGGTCGAGGCGACCCGCTTCGCTCCCGGGCGCAAGAACGCCCTCCGCTTCGAACTCAACGGCTCCCGCGGCAGCCTCGCGTTCGACCTCGAACGCATGGGCGAACTGGAGAT
>JAGWBS010000092.1:0-12263 GCA_021295775.1 Pseudomonadota bacterium
TGAAGCTCAACCCCAACGGCCGCATCCCCGCCATCGTCGACCGCGACGCCGGCGACTTCGCGGTGTTAGAGTCGGGCGCCATACTGATCTATCTGGCCGAGAAGGCCGGCCGGCTTCTGCCCAAGGATCCCCGGGACCGCTCGCTGGCGCTTCAGTGGCTGATGTTCAAGATGGCGGGCGTGGGCCCCATGCAGGGCCAGGCGAACGTCTTCGTGCGCTAAGCGCACGAGAAGATTCCCTTCGCGATCGAACGCTACCAGCGCGAGACGCGCCGCCTGTACGAAGTGCTCGACCGGCGCCTGGGAGAAGTGGAGCACCTCGCCGGCGAGTACTCGATCGCCGACATCGCCACCTGGCCCTGGGTCGTCATCCACGGCTGGTGCGGGGTGGAGACCGACGGCCTGGACAACCTGCAGCGCTGGCTGGGGAGCGTGGGTGAGAGGCCCGCGGTCCAGGCGGGCCGCAAAGTGCCGGTGGACATGAGCCTGAACGAGGATCGGGCCCAGGAGACCATCCGCAGCGCCCGCAAGATGCTGGCCTGAAGGCGGCACGGACGTGGATTTCATCCCCGGCTCCGCGGAGGAGATCGATGCCGCCTGGCTGACCGAGGCGATGGGTGAATTCCACCCGGGCGTGCGCGTGGCCGGGGTCGAAATCATCGAGCGGACCGAAGTCACCAATTCGCACGCCCTGCTGAAGCTCGACTACGAGGAGCCGGCCGGCGCGCCCTCGACGCTGTTCTGCAAGCTCCTGCCCTGCGATCCCGCGCGCCGCCCGGCCATTGCCCAGACGGGAATGGGGCCGCTCGAATCTCGCTTCTACGCGCGACTCGCGCCACAGATCGCCATGCGCGTGCCCCGCGTCCACGCCGCGCGCCACCAGCGGG
Organism: Pseudomonadota bacterium; assembly: GCA_021295775.1. Classification (GTDB taxonomy): domain Bacteria; phylum Myxococcota_A; class UBA9160; order SZUA-336; family SZUA-336; genus JAGWBS01. The sequence continues at coordinate 887 of JAGWBS010000092.1, forward strand.
AGACCGGCGGTTTCGCGCTGCTCTTGGAGGACCTGGCCGCCAGCGGCTGCACGGTCTCCGACGGAACGCGCAGCGTTTCCCCCGACGCGGCCGCCCACGCGCTCGAGGACCTGGCCGGTCTGCACCTGCGATTCGAGGATCCCGCGCGCCGCGCAGCCGAAGCGGGCTGGGTTCCCGAGCCGGGGCCGCCGAGCGACTACGGGACGCAGCGCCTGCTCTTCGCGCTCGACCGGCGCCGCGAGCGCATCAGCGACTGCTTCGCTGAACTGGCGGAGCTGTACATCGAAAACAACCAGGCCCTGCACGCGCTCTGGCACGACGGGCCGGGGCCGCGGACGGTCGTCCACGGCGACGCGCACATCGGCAATCTCTTCGACGACGCCGGGCGTACCGGCTTTCTGGACTGGGGCATCATCTGCGCCAGCACGCCGCTGCGCGACGTCAGCTACTTCCTGTGCATGGCGCTGTCGGTCGAGGACCGGCGCGCCCGGGAGCGCGAACTCCTTCGGCACTACCTGGAGGTTCGGGCGGCGGGCGGCGGCGCGGACATTCCCTTCGAGCAGGCTTGGACGGCTCACCGACTGCAGGCCGCCTACCTCGTCCCGGCCTGCTGCCAGGTGGTGACCTTTCCCGAAGACGCGACCCCGCGCCGCCGTGTATTCGCCGCGGCCTTCCTCGCTCGCGCCGAGGCCGCCCTCGAAGACCTCGAAGTCCGCGGCGCCCTGCGCGAACACGCCAACCTCTGAGAGCCTGGCGGCGTCTTGTCGTTCCGTCCGGGGAGGCGTCAGCCGGAGACGGCGTGGCCGGCCCGTTCGAAGGTGTTGATGTAGTCGACCACCAGTTCGGGGTGCACCTGCCAGTGGCGGTAGGCCTCGGTCTCCACCCCGCCATAGAGGGACGGAACGTCGTTGATCTCCGCCTGCAGGGCGGCCTCGGCGTCGCGGGTGACGGTCTCGTAGAAGTGCATGAAGCGGGGCTCGCCGCCCGTGACGTTCTCGTACGGCGTGATCATCGAAAAGCCCAGATCCCCGGTGGCGAGCGGGGGCAGGTGGACGAAGTCGCCCCAGTCGCGCAGTGCCTGGGCGCTGGCCGGATCGCGCGCACTGATCAGCACCAGCATCAGGCCGCCGGTGGGCTGGCCGGTGAGGAATCCCTGGCCCGGGCGCGGATACTGGCGGAAGCGCAGGCCCCGGACGCCCGGCGGGACCTCGGGCGCGGGGATCTCGACCGAGGTCTCGTAGACGGCCAAGGTCTTGAAGTCCTCGACGCGAAACTCGAAATCCGGCAGGAAGTCCTGCCGCCGGAAGCGCAGGTTCCGAAACCAGGTCGCGCGGTCGACGCCCTGGAGCGCCAGCACCGAGCCGAGTCGGGACGCGGCGTAGTCCTCGGGTTCGGAATCGGCCAGCTCGAGATACAGGAACGGGTTGAGACGGTCTTCCACGGCGATCCTCCGCTGTGACGTGCGTGGTTCACCCGATTCTATGCCCCGGGGCCGGCGTCAGGTATCGCGCGCGTCGCTCTGCTTGGTGATACGCTGCCCCGCGCGGTCGGGAGCCCGGGGACAATCGGGCTCGGTCACGGTGGAGGAGCGCGGAATGAGTCGTCGGGTCGCATTCGTCACGGGCGCCAGCCGGGGGATCGGCAAGGCGATCGCGGTTCATCTGGCCCGGGCAGGCTTCGACGTGGCGATCAGCGCCCGTACTCTGAACGATGGCGAGTCGCGCGAGATTTCGTCGACCGTCGCCAAGAGCGACAACCGGCCTCTGCCGGGAAGTCTCTCGGCCACGGCCGAACTGGTGAGCGCCGAGGGGCGCGAAGTGATGCCGCTGCCCGCCGACCTGCTGGACCGGGCCTCGCTCGGCGCCGCCGCGGGGCGGGTGATCGAGCGCTGGGGCGGCGTCGACGTGTTGGTCAACAACGGCCGCTACGTCGGGCCGGGTCACATGGACCGGATCCTGGACACGCCGCTCGAACTGCTCGACAAGCACCTGCAGGCCAACGCCATGGCGCCGCTGGTGCTGTGCAAGGCGCTGCTGCCCGGAATGCTGGAGCGCGGCTCCGGCACGATCGTCAACATCACTTCGACGTCGGGCATGGCCGACCCGGCGCAGCCCGCCGGCGAGGGCGGCTGGGGGCTGGGCTACGGCTTCTCCAAGGCGGCCCTGCACCGCATCGCGGGCATCCTCCACACCGAGCATTTCGGGCAAGGCATCCGCGCCTACAACGTCCAGCCCGGCTACATCTCGACCGAGCGCATCGCGATGTCGATGTCCGAATTCGGCTTCGAGGACACGGGCGAGCCCCCGGACGTGGTGGGTTCGGTCTGCGCCTGGCTGGCGACTTCCCCGGAGGCGGGGGAGCTTTCCGGGCGGAACATCGAGGCGCAGTTCCTATGCCACGAAAAGGGGCTTCTGCCGGGCTGGGACGGGCCCAAGTTCAACGATTTCGAGATGCGCTACGACCGCTCGGGCGCGATCGCCGAAGAACTCAACCAATCGCTGCGAAAATGAGGGTCTTTCCCCGCTTTTCTATCTCGTAAACCGACGTGTGAGCGAGCTAGACTCCGTGGCGTGAGGGGGGAAGCATGACTTGCACACATCCTTTGGCTCGTTTCTCGGTCCGGGGGATCCCGGGGTTACTTCTCGCACTCTGTCTCGCGGCGCCCCCGCTGGCCGGAGCCCAGACGGAGGGGAGTGAGCCTCCCGGACAGATCGAAGCCATCGTGGTGATCGGCAGCCGGGCCCGCGCCGAAAAGCCCGCGAACGATCTGCCCGTGCCGGTGGACGTGTACGGCGCGGACGAGATCGAGCGCGTCGGGGAAGTGGATCTGAGCGGGGCGCTGGTCAAGCTCTCCCCGTCGTTCAACTATTCGCGCAACTCCCTCGGCGACGGTGGCCTGCTGCACCCCGCCACGTTGCGAGGCCTGAGCCCCGACCAGACCCTGGTCCTCGTCAACGGCAAGCGGCGCCACAGCATGGCCTGGCTTCGCGTTCTCGATGGCGTGGTCGGCTACGGGCGCCATCCCGGGCGCCGCGATCGCGCGCGTGGAGGTCCTGCGCGACGGCGCGGCGGCGCAGTACGGCTCCGACGCCATCGCGGGAGTCATCAACCTGCAGCTCCGAGAGCGTTCGGAGGGCGGAAACGTGACTGTCTATGCCGCCCGGACCGGGGAGTCGGACGGAGAGCGCGCCGGTGTGTCGTTCAACGCCGGTCTTCCGCTCGGATCCGAGGGGGGCTTCTTCAACCTCACGGGCGAGTGGTACGACGAGAATCCCCTGGAGCGCAACTCACTCAACGCGGACCGGAACGAGACCATTACCGACAGCTCTCCCGACTACGACAACCTGGCGCTGTTCTTCAACTCCGAGCTGCCTTTGGGGGATGCCGGCGAACTCTACGCCTTCGGTGGCTGGTCCGAGCGCGAAGGCAGCTCCAGCGGCGCGTATCGGTACGGATTCGACAGCGTCTTCACTTTCTTTCGGGGCCGCAACACCCACCCGGTCTATCCCCAGGGCTTCCTGCCCTACGAGGAATCGGAGATCGAGGACCTGTCCGTGGCCCTGGGCTGGCGTTCCGAACTCGCCGGCTGGGATGTGGTTCTGAGCGCTGTCTACGGCCCGCTTCGGCGTTTCGAACAGCATCAACGCCTCGGTCGGGGCGGACTATCTGGCCATGAATCCCGGTTCCGACATCGCGTCCATCGTCGCCAACGCCGGTCCGCTCTCGGGCGACAGCGGCGGAGTCGAGTTCGACCAGTTCACGCTCAACCTCGACCTGCGGCGCCTGCTCGACCTGGGCGGCCGGCCCCTCTACCTGGCGGCGGGACTCGAGCACCGGGACGAGAACTACCAGCAGAACGCGGGCGACGAAGCCTCGTGGTCCTGCGGGCTGCCCCACAATCCGGCCTACCGGGCCTTCGCCGTGGGTCCGGACGGCGCGCCGCTCGACGGCACGGTCGCCTCGTGCGGCTTCCAGGGCTACCCCGGCTACAGTCCCACCAACGCCGCGCTCAGTGACGACGACCGCGACAGCCAGGCGGCCTATCTGGATCTGGAGTTCGAGCCGACCGACCGCTGGACGCTGGGCGCGGCGCTGCGCTGGGAGGACTACAGCGACGCCGGCAGCGAGACCACCGGCAAGCTGTCCACCCGCATTCGACTGACCGACCAGTTCGCGCTGCGCGGAGCGTTCTCGACCGGATTCCGCGCGCCCAGTCTCTCGCAGCGGCGCTTCAACTCGATCGTCTTCAGCGCCAGCGCCGAAACCGGCCTGACGACGACCTTCTTCGCGCCCGAGGGGCACGAGATCGCGCGCTTCTACGGCGTCGACAAGCTGGAACACGAGACGTCCGAAAACTGGAGCGCGGGCTTCGTCTGGACCCCGAGCGAGAGTTTCCGCCTGAGCGTGGACGCCTTCGGGACCGAGGTCGACGACCGCGTCGTCCGCTCTCTGGGGGTCGGTTGTGCGGACATCGCGGCCTGCATGCGGCAGAACGCGTCGTCGGCCGCCTTCTTCTTCAACGGCATCGACACCCGTACCCGGGGGCTGGACGTCACCGCCCAGTGGGAGACCTCGCTGGCGGGGGGAGATCTTCGCGTCTCGGCCGGAGCCCACTTCAACGAGACCGAGATCACGGACGAAGTTCTCCCTTCCGGCGCGCCGGAAGGCATGCAGTTCTCGGATTACTTCGGCGGCTGGCCCGCGGATATGCTCGAACGCGGCCAGCCGCGCAACCAGCTCGGTCTGACGGCCGACTGGTCGCGGGAGTCACTGGGCGCGACCCTGCGTCTGAACCGCTACGGACGCACCGAGCAGAACCCGCTCGCGGTCGGCCCCTGGGACGTCGACGCCGCCGGCACCGTGGACGTGGAGGGCCGCTACCAGTTCGACGGCGGTCTGCGCCTGACGCTCGGCGTCGACAACGTCTTCGACGAACTCCCGGACGAGCTGGACGGACACACGCTGGATGCCCTGTGGGGCATCCGCTACCCGATCGACGCGCCGCCCTACGGCCTGGCCGGCCGACTGTTCTACACGCGCCTCAGCTACCGCTTCTGATCGAGTTCAGCCGACGCGGCGCTGCTTGCTCCAGTAGGGCTCGCGCAGCTTGAACTTCTGCAGCTTGCCGGTGGCCGTGCGGGGCAGCTCGTCGCGGAACTCGATCGAGGTGGGGCACTTGAAGTGCGCCAGGTTCTCGCGGCAGAAAGCGATCAGCTGCTCCTCGCTCGCCTGCTCGCCGGCGCGCAGCACGACCAGGGCCTTGGGCGTCTCGCCCCACTTCTCGTGCGGAACGCCGATCACCGCGCACTCCATCACCGCGGGGTGCCTGTAGAGCGCGTCCTCGATGTCGGGCGAGCTGATGTTCTCGCCGCCCGAGATGATCACGTCCTTCTTGCGGTCGACGATGTGGATGTTTCCCACCTCGTCCCAGACGGCCAGGTCGCCGGTGTGGAAGTAGCCGTCCCGGATCGCCTTGCCGGTCTCCTCCGGCTGTTCCCAGTAGCCTTTGAAGACCACGTTGGAGCGCGCGCAGACTTCGCCCACCGAAGTGCCGTCCCGCGGGATCGGCCGGTCGGCGTCGTCGAGCAGGACCAGATCCACGCCGACCGCCGGCACTCCCGCCCGCGAGCGCCGCGCGTAGTCCTGCGTCTCGGTGCCGAAGTCGGGGTGCGAGACGGTGAGCACGGGCGCGGTCTCGGTCAGTCCGTAGATCTGGATGAACTCCCAGCCCAGCTCCGTCTCCAGGCGCTCGATGAAGGCCGCCGGCGGCGGCGCCCCCGCGACGGTGAAGCGCGGCCGGCTTTCCATCGCGTGCTTGTCCTTGTTGGGGTAGTCCAGGACGGTGCGCAGCACGGTCGGGGCCATGCAGGCGAACGTGACCTTCTCGCGCTCGATCAGCCGGTAGATCTCGGCGGCGTCGATGGCGCGCAGCACCACGTGCGTCCCGCCCATACCGGTCAGTGCGTAGACGCCGCCCCAGCCGTTGCAGTGGAACATCGGCAGCGTCCACAGCTCGACGTCATCGTGCGAGACCCGCAGGTGGGCGATCAGACTGTAGGCGTTGATGTAGCAGTTGCGGTGCGTGAGCATCACGCCCTTCGGCCGCGCGGTCGTTCCCGAGGTGTAGTTGATCGACACCAAGTCGTTCTCGCCGCGCTCGACGGGAGCGGGGGCGGTCTCGGGCTGGCCGGCGATCAGCGCCTCCCAGTCGCTCCAGCCGTCCGGCGCCTCGCCCTGGTCCTGGGCGACCACGAAGTGCCGCACCGAGGAGAGGTTGGGTCGAATCCCGTCGACGACCCGGGTGTACTCGTGGTCGACCAGCACGAGCTTCACGCCGGCGTGGTTCAGGATGTACTCGTGATCGGCCGCGACCAGCCGGTAGTTGAGCGGCACCAGGATGACGCCGATCTGGCTGGTGGCGTAGAAGCTCTCCAGGAAGAAGTGCGAGTTGGGGCTCAGGATGCAGACCCGGTCGCCCCTTTGGATGTCCATCTCAAGCAGGGCGTGCGACAGGCGGTTCACGCGCGCCTGGAACTCGGCGTAGGTGTAGCGCCGCTCTCCGTCGACGATCGCGGTCTTGGCGGGGTAGAGCTGGGCGGGGCGCCGCAGGAAATCGTCGATCAACAAGGGAACTTCCATCGCGAACCTCGGGTCGGTGGGCAGGCGGGAATCTTAGCGCGATCCGAACGCGGCTTTCCCGGGCGGGACGGCCCCGGCCCCGCGGTTATTCCCGCTGCTGGATGGCTTTGACTTTGGCCGTCAGCTCCAGCGGGTCTACGACCATGGACTGCAGCGCGCGCCCCGCCTGCAGGTCGCCCGCGGTGCGGATCATCGAGCGGCCCCCGCGCGCTTCGACGCAGGCGTGGACGTAGCGCTTGTTGGCGCTGACCACGGCGGGCGGCGTCTCGGCGATCGTGCGGGCGATCTCGAGCACGCTCTCTTCCAGCTCCTCGGACTCGAACGCCCGGTTGATCAGTCCCACCCGCTCCGCCTCCTCGCCGCTGTAGACGCGGCCCGCGAGGTGCAGCTCCATGGCGTGGCGCGGCGCCAGGAAGGCCGGGAACCAGGCGAAGTCGGGCAGGCCGGCGAAGCGCAGCACCGGGTGACTGAGCCGGGCGTCGCGGGCCGCGTACGCCAGATCGCAGGCGCCGGCCAGCTCCAGTCCGCCCGCCATGGCGTAGCCGTGGATCTGGGCGATCACGGGCTTGGCCAGGTCCCAGATCGACATCCAGCCCTCGCTCACGTGCCGCGCCCACTGCATCCCGACCTGGGCGGTGAAGTAGGGCTGGTCCGAACCCAGGTCCGATTTCAGGTCGTAGCCGGACGAGAAGCACGAGCCCGCGCCGCACACGATCGAGACGTGAACGTCCGGGTCTCCGTCGGCCTCCCGCAGCGCCTCCAGCAGCTCGCCGCGCAGGGCGTTGTGGATGGCGTTGCGTTTCTCCGGCCGGTTCAGGCGGATGCGCTGCACCTGGGGCGCGGCCGGTTCGACTTCGATGAATCGGTAGCGGGTCATTTCCTCTCCCTGCTTTTCGGGTGTGGGCCGCAGCCCCGCGGGATAGAGTAGGGCCTGAAGCGGGTCTGCCGCAGCCGTGCGGCGCCGCCCGCGGGGGAGGAGCCTGCATGGCCGACAAACTGAACCTGCTCGACCGCTTTCCCAAGCTGACGCTCGCGCTGGCCGGCGGCGGCTCCCTGACCCTTCCCGACGATCTCCAAACCCCTTACGCGGTCGTTCTGTTCTACCGCGGCCACTGGTGACCCTTCTGCCGCCGGCTGCTGGCCGGCTACGAAGAACGCCGTGCCGCGTTCTCGGAGGCAGGAGCGAGCATCGTCGCCGGATCGGTGGACTCCGAAGAGGACACGGCGAAGGTGGCCGCCGATCTCGGGTTCCCGGTCGCCTACGGCATGGACCGCGGGATGGCGGACGCGATCGGCGCCTGGTGGGAGGAGCGGCGCGACCACATCCAGCCCAGCGAGTTCATCATCACGCAGTCGGGCCGGGTACTGTCCTCCACCTACTCGAGCTCTCCGGTAGGCCGCACGGATCCCGAAGAAGCGCTGGCCCTGGTGCGGATCCTCGCCAGCCGCCCGGGCTGAGCGGCGCAAGCTGGCCGCGCCCGGGGCAGGCCCTGCCCGTGCGGGGCCGGCGGATGTGAGAGGATTCCGGGCTCGACTCGAAAGGGAGAGTCTTGAAGCTCGGAATCGGAATCGACGTCTGGTCCCAAGCGAAGCTGGAGCTGCCGATGCGCCGCATCCGCCTGGCGGAGCGGCTCGGCTTCGACTCGCTTTTCACTGCAGAGATCTACGGCACCGACGCCGTCACGCCCCTGGCCTACCTGGCCTCGCAGACGAAATACCTGCGCCTGGGGACCGCGGTGGCGCAGGTCGCCGCCCGGCCTCCCGTCACCACGGCGATGCAGTTCGGCAGTGTCGAGGAGCTGGCCGGCCGCGGCCGGGTGATCTGCGGGCTCGGCCTGTCGGGGCCGCAGATCGTGGAGGGCTGGTACGGACAGCCCTGGGGCCGGCCCAACCCCCGCCTGCGCGACTACGTGACGATTGTGCGGCAGGTGTTCCGCCGCGAGGGGCCCGTGGTTCACGAGGGGCCTCAGATCCAGGTGCCGTTCTCCGGCGAAGGCGCGTTGGGCATCGGCAAGCCGCTCAAGTCGATCCTGCACATGAACCCCGACATTCCCATCTGGCTGGCCACGGGCGGCCCGGCCAACACCACGCTGATGGCCGAGATCGCGGACGGCTGGCTGCCGCTGGGCTACACGCCGGACTGCGCCCACATCTACCGGCCGCAACTGGAAAAGGGGCTGGCGCGTTCGGGACGGACGCTGGCCGACCTGGAGATCCAGGCCGGGTCGACCGTGCGCATCACCGACGACGTCAAGGGCACGATCGAGCGGGCCAAGCCGCAGGTCAGTTTCCTGGTCGGGGGCTACGGCACCCGCGAGTACAACTTCCACCGCGACGCCATGGTGCGGCGCGGCTTCGGCGAGGCGGCCGAGCGCATCCAGGAGCTGTTCATGGCCGGGCGGCGCGAGGAGGCCACCGCGGCGGTTCCCGACGAGTACATCGACGACGGCGCGTTGATCGGCTCCCGGCAGCGCATCCGGCAGCGCTTCTTCCGCTGGGCGGACAGCGACGCCACCGGCCTGACGATCCGGGCCGTGACGGACGAGGAGATGGCCTACATCGCCGAGCTGGCGGAGTGCCGTCCCCGTCCCGACGTCGAGGTCTGAACCGCCCGTCACCGCGGCTTCCCGGGCAGCGGCGTTCCAATAGGCCCGGTCAGCTCCGCGCCAAGTCCGCCAGCGAGAGCCGCTTCGCCAGCGTCTCGGCCTCCTGTTCGCCCGCCCGCACCGATTCGACCACCGGCAGCCGCACCACCACCCGCTCCGCCCCGGCCTGGTGCAGGCCGCGGACCGTGTCCAGGTCCTGTTCGTCGCTGTAGACCGTGATCCCGAGCGACGCGGGGTCGCGGCCGGCGGCCGACGCCAGCTCGTCGAGGCGCTGCCGCGCCTCGGCGACCTGTTCGAGGTCGACCCAGTGGGGAATCCAGCCGTCGCCCCAGGCCGCGACGCGCTTCAGCACGTTCGGCGCGGTGCCGCCCAGCAGGATGGGCGGGTGGGGCGTCTGCAGCGGCTTGGGCAGCGAGCGCAGCGCGGGGAAGTCGTAGTAGCGGCCGTGGAACTCGGCCTCGTCCCGGGTCCACAGCCGCTGTACGACCTGCATGGCCTCGCGCACCTGGGTCCAGCGGCGGTCGAAGTCGACGCCCATGATCTCCGCCTCTTCGCGCAGCCAGCCGGCGCCGACCCCGACCAGCAGCCGCCCGCCGCTGAACCAGTCGAGCGTGGCCAGGGACTTGGCCAGGATCAGCGGGTTGTGCTCGGCCGGAAGCAGCGTGGCCGTGCCGAGCTTGATGCGCGAGGTGACCCCGGAGCAGCGCGAGAGCACCACGATCGGATCGGCGAAACCGGGCACCTGCCCGTCGCCGAACACGCGCGAGCGACTCTCGACGCGCACCGGTGCGATGGTGTGTTCCTGAGCCCAGAAGGACTCGAACCCGAGCCGCTCCGCCGCCCGGGCCAGGGGGGCCGGGTCGACCGGACGCGCCGGCGGGGGAGGCGGCAGCGGAGTCACCAGCCCGACCTTCATCCCCGCCGCTCCCTCCGATTGCGCGAGAATCCTAACAGCTCGGCGCGGGCGCGGATTCGCCCGGCTGCGAGCGGGAGGGACGAGCGCCATGAGCACGCACGCGCCGCTGGCCGGCCGGGGAGCGCTGATCACCGGGGGAGGAGGAGGGATCGGCAGCGCCTCGGCGCGCTTGCTGGTCCGGGACGGAGCGTCGGTGACTCTGATGGGCCGCACGGAGGAGACGCTGCGGAAGGCCGTCGCCCGCCTGCGGGAGGACGCGGCCGAGGGGGCGGAGCTGCGGTACTTCGTGGGCGACGCCACCGACGCGGAATCCCTGTCGGACGCGCTGCGCTGCGCCGCCGAACCCGCCGGCGGACTGCACATGGCCGTCGCGGTAGTGGGCAAGGGGGGCGAGTTCACGCCGCTGCTGATGCTCGACGAGCAGACCTTCGTCGAACGCCTGCGCCTGAACCTGGTGTCCGCGTTCCTGCTGATCCGCCAGGCGGCTCCGCCGATCGCCGCGGCGGGGGGAGGCTCGATCGTCTGCATCTCGTCGGACGCGGCGCGGCTGGCCTTTCCTTACCTGGCGGGCTACACCACCGCCAAGGCCGGCCTGGAGGCGCTGGTGCGCGTGGCCGCGCTCGAACTGGCCCCGCTCCAGGTGCGCGTGAACGCGGTGCGGCCGGGCCTGCTGCGCACCGAGCTGACGGAGTACCTGTTCGAAGAGCCCGAACTGCTGCAGCAGTTCCTGGAGCAGAAGCCGCTGGGCCGCCTGGGCTCGCCCGAGGACGTGGCCGCGGGCGTGCGCTTCCTGGCGGGCCCCGAGTCCGGCTGGATGACCGGCCAGAGCTTCGGGATGGAAGGCGGCAACGAGCTGACCCGTGCCCCCGTGCTCGACGGGATGGCGCGCAAGCGCGTGGGTGACGCGGCCTTCGAAGCCGCGATGGCGGGCCGCCCGCCCGAGCCCGCGGACGATTCCTAGGGCTCGCCTCGGGATATTCCCCGCCGGGTCGAGATCCCGGGCGGCTGGTATCGGTGGCCGGCGGGGTCGGAGGGGCTATTTCGACGCCGGGGAGGCGTTCTTGGGCACGTCCCGGAACGGGCGGTCGCGGTCCGGAGTGACTTCGCGCGGCATGCCGAGCAGGCGGTCGGCGATGACGTTGCGCGCCATCTCCGTGGTGCCGCCGGCGATGCACGACGACTGGCGCATCAGGTAGTCCATGCCGTGCTTTCCCAG
>JAGWBS010000092.1:12583-20238 GCA_021295775.1 Pseudomonadota bacterium
GACGGACTCGCGCTCGCGGTGGAGCCAGCCGGTGGTCACGCTCCAGCCCTGGCCCACGGGACCGACGCGCGCGCTGTCGGACAGCCGCACCCCGGAAATGTACTCCTGACAGAACTCGCGCGAGCCGTTGATCATCTCGATCCGGTGGATGTGGATGCCCGGCTGGTGGATCTTGACGATGAAGACCGTCAGGCCCCGGTGCTTGGGCACGTCCCAGTCGGTTCGGGCCAGGCAGAGCGCGTAGTCGGCCCACCAGGCGCCGGTCGTCCAGACCTTGGAGCCGTCGAGCACCCACTCGTCGCCGTCCCGGGTCGCCGTGGTCAGGCAACTCGCGACATCCGAGCCGGCGGTGGGCTCGGACAGGAACTGCATCCAGAGTTCCTCGCCGCGCAGGATCGCGGGGATGTGCCGGCGCTTCTGCTCCTCCGAACCGAAGTCCAGCAGGGTGGCCGCGCAGACCCCCAGGGTCGGCACCTGGAAAAAGAAGGGCATCTGGTAGCCCTCGGCCTCTTCGTCGAACGCCCGCTGGTGGGCGGGACTCAATCCGAGGCCGCCGTACTCGACCGGAAAGCAGATCCCGGCCAGTCCGCCGTCGAAGAGCCGCCGCTGCAGCTCGCGGTCGCGGTTGACCCTTCGCAGTTCCTCTTCGTCGGTGGCCAGTCCCCAGCCGGCTTCCCCCGGTTCGGCAGGAGGCATGTGGGCGGCGAGCCATTCCCGGGCCCGCAGGCGGAACGAGGCGACGTCTTCCATGCCGCTGGTCTCCCTCAGCGCCGCCGCGCGGCGGCAAGCCGGGCCGCGATCCGTGCGCGGTGCTCCCGGGGATGTCCGTAAAGGGCGCGGTTCTGGGCCGCGCGGCGCAGGTACAGGTGGATGTCGTGCTCCGAAGTGACGCCGATGCCGCCGTGCATCTGCACGCAGTCCTGGATCAGCTCGGTGGCGAATTCGCCCACGTAGGCCTTGGCGGCGCTGACGACCCGCTCCGAGTCGTCCGCCTGCTCGGCGACCGACCGGGCGGCCTCGTCCGCGATGGCGTGGCAGGCCTCGAGCCACAACTTCATGTCGGCGAAGCGGTGCTTGATCTCCTGGTAGGAGGAGAGCGGCCTCCCGAACGAGTAGCGCTCGCCGACCCACTCCAGGCTGAAGTCGAAAACCTGCCGGGCCGCGCCGACGGTCTCCGCGAGCTGCACGATCAGCGCGGTCTGGAGCTGGTGCTCGATCTGGTCCGCGACGTCCCCGGTCCCGCCGAGAACGCAATCCCCGGACAGGTGCACGGAGTCGAAGCGGACTTCCGCGAAGCGCCGGACCAGGTCCAGCGCCCGGGCGGGCTCCACCCGAACCCCGGCGCTGTCGGCGGGTACCAGAAACTGCATCGGACCGGTGTCGGCGAGGGAGGTCCCCAGGAAGAAGTCGGCTTCGGCCGCGGCTTCGACGGGGAACTTTGAACCCGTGAGCCTCCAGCCGTCTCCGTCGGGAGCGGCGCGAGTCTCGATCCGTCCCAGTTCGGCGTACGGATCCGGCTCGGCGAAGCACCAACTGGCGATGGCGTTTCCCGAGAGCAGGTCCGGAAGCAGCCGGCGTTTCTGATCCGCGGATCCGGCTCGCGCCAGGGCGGACGCGACCACGTTGACCGGCACCAGCGGCCCGGGCGCCACGCCGCGCCCGAACTCCCGGGCGACGAGCGTCAGATCGACCAGTCCGCTGGGACCGATCGAGCCGCCGCCCTCGGACTCGGGAACCAACAGCGACGTCCAGCCCAGATCCGCCCCCTTGGACCACCAGTCGCGCTCGAATCCGGCGGAGGTGTCGGCCAGCTCGCGGACGCGCTCGATCGGGCACTCGGAACGCAGAAAGCTGGCAGTCGTTTCCTGGAGCAGTTCCTGGTCTTCGCTGATGTCGAGTTCCATCGGGATCCCCGGCAGCCGTCGCGCGGCGATGCGAGCGGGGCCCCCAGCCCGGCCTCGCGCGCGGGAATCATACTCGCTCGCACGGGATTGCGCGGACGCGGCCCGAAGAGGTCGCTGCTCCGATCCAGGCCGGCCCGGAGGCGACGGGAATCAGTGTCGCGGCCGGCTTCCGAAGAGCGCCGCGGTCTCCGGAAGCTGGCGCAGTCCGTCCAGGATTTCGCGCAGCCCGGGCTTGTGGGCGCGGATCTCCTCCAGCGACAGCCCGGCCAGTTCGTGGGGCAGGACGATCGAGTCCGAGGTTTCGTGCAGAAAGTAGTCCGGGGGGCGCGGAGCGCGCGGAGCGGGGCGGTGCCAGATCGCGGCGACCCGCGCCCGATCGAGGAATTCCGGTCCCAGTCGGTCCCGCAGTCGGCTCAGCAGAGCGGCGACGCTGGAGCCCGAGCCGCAAACGGCGTCCACGACCAGCAGTGAGTCTGCAGGGTCCAGCTTCTCGATCAGGTCTTCGGCTCCATGCAGCGTTTGGCCGCCGGAATCGACCGCTCGCCCCGGGTCGTCTCTCGGCTCCGAGTCGAAGATCCGCACGCAGGCGTGGTCGGTCGCGACCCCCAGGTAGTCCAGGCACTCCTGCACGGCCATGCCCACCGCGCTGCCGCCCGGCCACAGTCCGACCAGGAAGGTCGGGCGGAAACCGCCGCGGAAAACGCGCAGCGCCAGCCGGTAGGAGTCCAGCAGAAGCTCGCGAGCGCCGATGAATTTCCGCTGCACCGCCGCGCCTCCGGTCGCCGCCGCGCATGGTAGCCTGGAAGCTCGCCCGGGCGGGTCGGAGAGAGCATGCCCGAGAAGGACATCGTCAGCCCCGACCGGCTCCTGGAGTGCTCCTTCCGGCTGGGCGCGCAGGTGCTGGAGTCCGGTTTCCGGCCCGACCGGATCGTCTCGATCTGGCGCGGCGGGGCTCCGGTCGGTCTGGCCGTCGGGGAACTTCTCGCGCTCTTCGGCATCGAGGCCGACCCCATCCCCATCCGCGCCCAGTCGTACACCGGGATCGACCAGCGCGAAGAGGTGCGCGTCTCGAGCCTGTCCGCCCTGGTCCGGAGGGTGCGCCGCGGCGACCGCCTGCTGATCGTCGACGACATCTTCGACACCGGGTGGACCGTCCAGGAGGTGATCTCCGAGCTGTCGGCGCGGGCCGGGGAAGAAACTCCCGCGGAGATCCGCGTGGCGGTGCCCTGGTACAAGCCCGCCCGGAACCAGACCGCTCGGGAGCCCGACTACTACCTGGAGACCACCGACCGCTGGCTGTGCTTTCCTCACTCGCTCTCGGACCTGACTCCCAGCGAGCACCGGCGGCATCGGCCCGAGAGCTGGTCGCTGATCGGTCCCGCGGCCGGGGCCCGGAGCGACCGCGGCGACTGACGAGGAGAGGAGCGCAGCCGATGGCGGAGCAGAGCATCGTCTGGATCAGCGGAGCGACGGAGGGCATCGGGGCCGGTCTGGCCCGCCACGTGCCCTACCCGGACGCGCGCGTGATCAACCTGTCGCGGCGCCAGCATCCCGAGCTGGAGACGGTCCCCTTCGACCTGACGGACCCTTCCACCTGGCCCGCCGTGGTCCAGCACTTCGAGCGCGAACTGAGCGGCTTTTCGGGGCGGCGGGCGATCTTCGTCCAGAACGCCCACGACTCGGGCACCTCGGGCTACGCGGGCGAGGTCGACCTGGACCGGATCCACGCCGACGTGACCGCCAACGTGGCCGCGCCGCTGGTTCTCGCGGACGGTTTCCTGCGCGCCTGCCGTCCCGGCTACGAATCCGGACTGGTGCTGCTCACCTCGGCCTCGGCGCGCGTGCCCATGCAGGGGATGTCGGTCTATTGCGCGGCCAAGGCGGCGCTGGAGCAGTGGGTGCGCGTGGTGCGCCGCGAACGCCAGTCCCGGGGACTGGGACCGTGGGTGGTCGCGGTCCGCCCCGGCTTCGTCGACACGCCCTCCACCCGTTCGGCCGCGCTGCGGGACGAGCGCGAGTACCCCGCTGGACCGGCCCTGCGCAAGGCCCTCGAAGCCGGCGTCGCGGTCGACCCGGACAGCGTGGCGCGCGACATCTGGGCCGCGCTTCCCCCGCCCCCCGACACTTCGATCCTGCTCTTCGGCGAGGTACCCGACGGGATGTGATCCGGGGCCCGCGGGGGTGCTGCGCTGACCCTCGACTGACACGTCGCCCGCTTCCGTGGGATGATGCGCGCCCCTGTCGGAGGTGGATTGGGTCGGCTCGACGGAAAAGTGGCCCTGATCTCGGGCGGCGCGCGCGGGATGGGCGCCGCCGAGGCCCTGCTTTTCGCGGGCGAGGGCGCGCGCGTGGCGGTCGGAGACGTGCTGGACGACGCCGCCCGCGAGACCGCCGAGGAGATCGGCGACGCGGCCGTTCCGTTGCGCCTCGACGGGACCCGCGAAGACGACTGGGACGAGGCGGTCCGGCGCACCCTCGAGGCCTTCGGCCGCCTGGACGTGCTGGTCAACAACGCCGGCGTCGGGGGCGTGGCCCGGATCGAGAAGACCAGTCTGGAGCAGTATCGCGCGATCACCGAGGTCAACCAGACCGGCGTGTTCCTGGGCATCCGCGCCGCGATCGCTCCGATGACGGCCGCGGGCGGCGGATCGATCGTCAACATCTCCTCGATCGACGGCCTGGTCGGCATGCCCCGCGTGCTGCCGTACGTCGCCAGCAAGTTCGCCGTGCGCGGCATGACCAAGACGGCCGCGGTGGAGCTGGCCGACCGCGGCATCCGCGTCAACTCGATCCACCCGGGACACATCGCCACGCCCATGAACAATCCCGGCGGCACCGACGAGGCGGCCCGGCGCATGCAGGAATACTGCGAGCGCGACGTCCCGCTGGCCCGCATCGGCCAGCCCGAGGAGATCGCCCGGCTGGCGCTCTTCCTGGCCTCGGACGAGAGCAGCTACTGCACCGGCTCGGAGTTCACCGCCGACGGCGGTCTGATCGCGTCCGTGCCCCTTCCCGGCTAGACCCACTCAAGGAGAACCCAATGCTGGCATACGTGACGATCGGTACGAACAACCTCGAGCGCTCCATCGCGTTCTACGACGCCGTGCTCGGCGAGCTGGGCGGCAAGCGCGTTTCGACCGGCGACCGCATGTGCCTGTGGAGCGCGGGACGCGGCCAGCCGATGGTCGGCGTGTGCACCCCCTTCGACGAACAGCCCGCCACGGTCGGCAACGGCATGATGCCCGCGTTCCAGGCGGCCTCCCCGGAAGTCGTCGACACCGTGCACGCCAAGGCGCTCGAGCTGGGCGCCACCGACGAAGGCGCGCCCGGCGAGCGCGCCGGCGGAGCGCTCTACATCGGCTACTTCCGCGACCTCGAGGGCAACAAGCTGGCGGCGGTCGCCTTCCTGGGCGGCTGAGCCGAGGGCGGGGCACGGCCGAGGGCTGCCAGGGCGGCCCCTCCGCCGGTTCCCGGCCCGCGGCGCGACGCCCGTCCGAGGCGCAGGCCGGACGTCGAGCCGCGTCAGTCCGTCCTCTTCAGCTCTACCCCGAACTGCTCGGCGGCGTTGGCGCCCAGCATGCGTTCGAGGCTCGCCTCGGGGACTCCGGCCGCTTCGAGCTGGGCGATGGCGTCCCAGGCCGAGGTGGTGTCGTGGTGGGGGTAGCGGGAGCCCCAGACGACCTTCTTTTCGAAGGTCTGCGGCAGCTTCTGGACCAGCCGCTCTTCCGCGTCGAAGCCCAGCAGGACGTGGCCCTCCTCCCACATCTCCTCGGGATCGGTGCGCACGGCGTAGTACTGGGACAGGGGCAGCGTGCGGGTGGACGCCTCCATCTTCTCCAGCACTTCCTCCATCCAGGAGGCCTTGCCGTGCGCCATCACCACGCGCAGCTCGGGGAAGCGCTGCATGACGGTGAAGGCGATCAGGGACGAGGATACGAACATGTGGTTGTCGAGCCAGTAGGAGAGGATCGGTGCCACGGGATGGCCGAGTGAGTGGTAGTTGGTGAAGCCGAAGTTGGTTCCGGCTCCGCCGCCCGCGAAGGGGCCGCCACCGTGGCTGCCCATCGCCGGGCGCTGGTGCAGTCGGTCCTTGACCTTCTCGGCGAACGGGCCGTGCGACGTCCACTCCGGGTTCCACAGGCCGGGCGTCGGGTGCACGGCCGCGGTCATTCCCAGGCGTTCCAATTCGGCCCAGAGCGGGTCGTAGTAGGGGTGGGTGAAATAGCGGTCCTCGATGAACATGGGCCGCAGGAACGCGCCGCGGAAACACGGCCGGCCCGCCGCCCGGCGCAGCTCCTCGACCGCGAAGTCCAGGTTCTGCAGCGGCAGCATGGCGGCGGCGAAGAGACGCTCGGGGGCGGCCGAGCAGAAGTCCGCCATCCAGTCGTTGTAGGCGCGCGCCAGCGCGTAGGCGACGTCCGGGTCTTCGACCAGCTGGAAGCCCTCGGCGAACCAGGTCGGGTACAGGAACGCCTGGTCGACGCCCATCGCGTCCATGTCGGACAGCCGCGCCTTGGGGTCGGAGGCCCCCGGATTGGGCTCGTGCCGTGTGTCGGCGTCGAGGGCGCCGATCTCGTCCCAGCTCAGGCCGGGACGCCAGATCGCGTGCCGGGGGATGTTCGAGTTGCCGCTGTCCCGGAAGGTCCGGCCGTTGACCTTCAGGTAGCGGCCGTGCTCGCCGTCCTCGCGCCAAAGCGCGTGCCGGCCGAGTGTCCGGTATTCCGGGTCGAGGTATTTCTCCCAGACGTCGCGCGGCTCGACCGCGTGGGAGTCGGAGTCGAAGACCGCGAAGCTCTTGGTGGGGGGCATCGGCGTGCGCTCAGCGGGGCAGGGCCGCTTCGGGCTTGAGCGAGCGCTTGATCTCCGCGTCCGTCGGCCACCAGTCGGGCCGCTCGATCTCGGTCACGCGCTCGCGGATGAACTTCTGGGGCGGCTTGATGTTGTACAGCTTGCGCGCGTTCTCGCCCAGGAAGCGCTGCTGGTAGGACTCGGGCAGGTCGCAGGCATGCATGGTCTCCAGCGCGCGCCAGACGTCGTCGCCGTCGTGGTGGTAGACGTCGGACGACCAGGCCAGGATGTTCTCGTAGAACTCCGGCAGGCGCGACGGCGGCGCCTCGTCGCCTTCGAAGCCGGTCACGCAGTGCGCGAAGAAGGTCTCGCTGGGCAGCCGCTTCAGCTCCGGCAGACGGCGCTCGTTGCGGTGCAGTTTGTAGTGCTTGTCGCACTCGTCGAGCAGGAAGCTCAGCCAGGTCGAGGAGGCCTCGAAGACCGCCGCGCGCAGCTTGGGGTAGCGTTCGAAGAAGCCCGACATCAGCACCATCGTGACCCACAGCGCTGCCTCGGCCTGGAAGTTCTGCACGTTGGTCAGGAAGAAGTGCGGCAGGCCCGAAGTCGAGGCCGTCTTGTGGATCAGCTCCGCGCCCGAGTACTGCTCGCTGTAGCCCGCCGGCTTGGGCGCGCCCATCGCCGGGAACGGGTGCATGCCGTAGACCAGCCCGGTCTCTTCCATGGCCTTCCACAGCGGGTCGTACTTGGGCTGGATCGGATAGCCGCCCATGGCGTCGATCGGACGGATCAGCGCCACGCGGCAGCCCTTGGCCGCCACCCGGTACAGCTCCTGGGTGGCGAAGACGGGATCCTGCATCGGCAGCAGGGCGGCGAAGTAGATCCGCTCGGGATCTTCCTGGCAGTACTCGTAGGCCCACTCGTTGTAGGCCTTGCACATCGCCTTGGCGCCCACCGCGCTCTGCA
>JAGWBS010000024.1:0-9137 GCA_021295775.1 Pseudomonadota bacterium
AAGGTCTCCCATTCGGCCCCGCCCGCGCGGGCGAGTCCGCGCTGGAGCCGGCCGCCGGACATGAGATCGAGAAACGCCGCGCGCTCCGCCACCCGGAGCGGATGGTTGATGTGAAACGGCGCCAGGACCGCAGCGTGGCCCAAGCGGATGCGCCGGGTCTTCTGGGCGATGGCCAGCAGCATCATCTCGGGCGTCGAGCTGAGACTGAAGGCAGGGGTCCCATGGTGTTCGACCGCCCACCAGCAACCGAAGCCGAGTTCGTCGGCGAGTTCGGCCTGGGCGAGGGCCTCGGTGTAGGCGTTCCGAAAATCGTCCGGGGTTTTGGCGCCGGGGTACTGCAGCTCGGAAAACAGGTCGAGGATCAACGGCCGAACTCCTTAAACTCACGGCGCCGCGCGATCCCGGCGCCGCAGGAGGGGATGGAAAGCGGAACGCTCAACGGGAGGCGGACCTAGAGCGACTCGGAGAGGGCGAACGTCATCCCGCCGACCGCGCGCGTGTCGAGGTACGCCGTGCGGGTCTCCGGACAGCTCCAGGTCGCCTCCACGCCCGCCTCAGCCAGTTCGGAAAGGCAGGCGTCCAGGTCGCCCACGTTCACGCACAGGTGGTGCATGCCCTCGCCCTGCGCTTCGAGCTGCTCGGTCAGCGGCGTGTGGCCCTCTAGCACCTGGATCAGCCGCAGGCGGGTCTCGCCGATGTCGCAGAAGCTGGCCTTGAACACGCACTCGATGCGCTTTTCGCGGTACAGCCCGCGCGGCGTGGGGAAGACGCCGGTCCGGAACGGGCCCAGGCCCAGGGTCCGGGTGTAGAAGTCGATCGTGCGCTCGGTGTCCGCGACCACCAGGCCCAGGTGGTTGTAGCCCTTCTTGCCGGCGTGGCCGCTGCCGACCATGACTTCGAAGGTCACGCCGCCGACGGACTCGCTTTCCACGTAGCAGAACGAGTTGTACGGCAGGCCCCAGAACGGCTCGATGGCCCGGCCGTAGAGCCGGCCGAGCGTCGCCAGGTACTCCTCGGCAGTCCGCTTGTCGAGGTTGAAGTGGTTCATGCCCTCGCCGCGCTCGTCCAGGAAGTCGGCGTGCGGCGGCCGGCCTTTTTCGACTTCGATCAGCTCCATCTCGCACTCGCCCAGCGGCGCGCTCGCCACCCGCAGGCGCGCCGGGGCGGGGCTGCCGTTCCAGCGGGCGTCGCGCGCGTCGATCTCTTCGATCTCGAACGGGCCCAGACCCAGGCCTTCGGTGTACAGCTCCAGGACGGGCTCGAGGTCGCGCACCGCGACCCCGACGCTGCTGCCCCGCTCGGCGGCGTTCTGCATGAAGTTCGCTCCTCTCGGCCTACGGATTCCGCGATCCCCCGGCCGCGCTGCGGCCCGCCAGCCGGCCGAAGAAAGTGCAGTCCGACAGGGACATGCCGCTGTTGTAGCCCTGGGCGGGCAGGCCCGAGGCGGCGCGCCCGGCCGCGTACAGGCCCGCCACCGCCTCGCCCTCGGGCGTGAGAACCTGGCCCGCGGGGCTGGTGCGCAGGCCGCCCAGGGTGAAGAACGGATAGGGCGAGGTGCCGCAGCGCAGGTCGAGCGCGCGCAGCGGCGGCTCGTCCAGGGGGACGAGCCACTCGGATCCCTTGCGGAAGATCGGGTCTTCGCCGTCCGCGGCGTGTCGGTTGTACAGCTCGAGCGTGTGGGCCAGATTTCCCCGCGGCAGGTCCAGGGCGCGCTCCAGCTCGGCGGGGGAGTCGCCCTCGCCGGCGATCGGATACGGGACCACGGGCTCGGCCCAGGTCTTGGCGTCGAGGATCAGGTAGACGCAGCCGTCGGCGCGGTACAGCCCCGCGTCGCCGGCGACGGCCTGATAGACGTCTTCGTTGACGAAGCGCTGGCCGCGGGCGTCGACCAGGATGCCGCGCACCAGCGACCGTGGCTTGGAGAAGCCCAGGATCACGCAGCCGGCGCTCATGCGCAGGGCGTCGCCGCCGGCGGCCAGACCGAGGCGCAGGCCCAGGCCGTCCTCGGCCGGGGTGCCGACGGGCAGGCACTCCAGCAGGCGCGGGGCGTGGCGGGCCAGCATCTCGCGATTGAATCCGAAGCCGCCGGTACAAAGCACCACGCCGCCTTCCGCCCGGATCCAGATCGGCTCCGCCGCCCCCGCCCGGCTCGCTCCGACCCCGACCACGCGGCCGGCGCCGTCGATCGCCAGGCGCTCGACCTTCGTCCCGGTCCGGACTTCGACGCCCTGCCGCTCGACCTCCGCCAGCAGCGCGCGCATCAGCACGTGGCCGGAGCTGCCTTCGCAGCGGACGTTGTGTCCCCGCGGCGCGGGCGGCGCGTGCTCCACCCAGGGGTGGACCAGTTCGCTGCCGGTGTAGGTCAGGCCGTCGTCCCCGGGCGGGTTGGTCGCTTCGGTGGTGGGCACGAAGCTGGGCTTGAAGGGCACGCCGAGGTCGACCAGCCACTCGTAGTGCTCCACGCTGCGCTGCGCGAAGAGCTCGATCTTCTCCTCGTCGGCGCCGGGTCCGCAGGCGAGCTTCATGTAGTTCGCCATCGCCTCGGGCGTGTCTTCGAAGCCGCAGGCCTTCTGCAGGCCGGTGCCGCCACCGAGATAGAGCTGGCCGGCGGACGTGGCGGAGGTGCCGCCGGGCTCGGACTCCCCTTCCAGGGCGACCACCCGCGCGCCCGCGCGGTGGGCCTCGATCGCGGCGCAGGCGCCGGCCGAGCCCAGTCCGGCCACGACCACGTCGGCTGCGGCGTCCCAGCGCTCGATCTGGTCGGCGGATCTCAGACGGTCGGTCGCGAAACGGGCCATGGTCCGGACTAGTATACGGACCGTCGGGTGCCGCCCGCGGAGCTCCGGGAGACCATGCTCGAGTTCGATCCCTACGCCGAGGACTACTTCGACGACCCCTTCGCGGTCTACCGGCGGCTGCGCGACGAGGCGCCGGACTTCTACCACCCGGAACTCGACTGCTTCTTCCTGTCGCGCTTCGAGGACATCTGGCGGGCGGTGAGCAGCGGCCATTTCTCGCACCGCCTGGGAACCACCAGCGGGGACCTGCTGATCGGCAAGCTTCCCCATCGGGCGCTGTCTTCGATGGTGCCTCCGCAGCACACGGCGCTGCGCAAGCTGCTGTACCCGCACTTCTCGCCTTCGAGCACGCGCGCGCTGGAGCCGTTCGTGCGCGAGCTAGTGCGTGGATTCCTGCGCGAAGGCCTGGAGCGAGGCGAGATGGACGCGAACACCGAGCTGGCGCGGCGCGTCAGCTCGCGGGTGGCGTTCCGGATCCTCGGCCTGCCGCAGGAGGACGCCGAGCGGGCGGCGTCCCTGGTCGCGTCGGGCTTCGACCGCGCCGCGGGCGTCAAGGGAGCGACCGACGCCGCCATGCGCGCCCAGGCATCGCTGCACGGCTATCTCGGCGAGGCCGTCGCCGAGCGCCGCCGGCGGCCCGGCCCCGGAGACCTGCTCGACCGCCTGCTCGCCTGCGAGATCGACGGCCGGCCGCTGCCCGACGAGCAGATCGTCTCGAACCTGAACCTGCTGGTCGTGGGCGGCACCGAGACCCTGCCCAAGGTCTTCGCCGGCGGCGCCTGCCAGCTCTGGCGGCACCCCGACCAGCGCGCGGAGCTGGTCGCCGATCCGGGGCTGGTGCCCGACGCTTTCTGGGAGATCCTGCGCTACGAGATGCCGACGCTGATGCTGGGCGCCTCCGCCGAGGTCGACACCGAGATCTGCGGCGGCACGCCGGTGCGGGCCGGACAGAAGGTGATGCACCTGTGGGTGTCGGCGAACCGCGACGAGCGCGAGTTCCCCGATCCCGACCGCTTCGACATCCACCGGCGCGCGCCGCGCATCCTGACGTTCAACCACGCCCGCCACCGCTGCCTGGGGGCGAACGTGGCCCAGCTCGAAGGCCGCGTGCTCTTCGAGGAACTGCTGGCGGCCGCGCCGGACTACGCGATCGACGAGGACCGCATCGTCCCGATCCGCTCCGAATTCTTTCGCGGCTACGACGCCCTGCCGATCGTCTTCGCCAGCTGAGCGCTCCAGACTCCGCGGGCGGCCTAGTGGGGCGTCTGCCCGCCGTCCACGAAAAGGCTGTGGCCGGTGATGAAGCTGCCGGCGTCGCTGGCCAGCAGCAGGGCCGCGCCGATCAGCTCGTCGGGGTGGGCGGCGCGGCCCATCAGCGAGGACTTGGCCATCGCCTCCTGCACTTCCGGCGGGTTGTTGCGCACCATGTCGGTGTCGATCGTGCCCGGCACGAGCGCGTTGACCCGCACGCCCCGGTCGGCGAGCTGGGCGGCCATCGAGCGGGTGGTCGCCAGCAGGCCCGCCTTGCCCGCGGCGTACATCATCTGGAAGCTCGCGAACAGGTAGGCCGCCCCGCTGAGCACGTTGATGACCGAGGCGTGGCCGCTCTCGACCAAGTGCGGCAACGCCTGCTGGACCAGGAACACCGGCCCGCGCAGGTTCGCGTCCAGCGACTTCTGCCAGGCATCCGGCGTCACCTGCCCCAGGTAGAGCGCCAGCGCGTTGGCGGCGTTGTTGACCACGATGTCGATGCCCCCGCACTCGCGCGCGGTCGTCTCGACCAGGCGCTCGGTGTCCTCGATCCGGCCCATGTGGCAGGCGACGGGCAGGGCCTGGCCGCCCTCGGCCTCGATCTCCCGCGCCGCGGCCTCGCAGGCGTCGGCCTTGCGGCTGGCGATCACCACGGTCGCTCCCGCGGCCGCGAAGCCTCCGGCGATGGAGCGCCCGATGCCGCGGCTGCCGCCGGTGACGATCGCAACGCGGCCGCTCAGGTCGAACAGGCGCAGCAATGAATCCCGGTCCATCCCCGATCTCCTCTCCCGTCGGTCGCGGCGAACCGCGACAGGCTACAACGGTGCCGGGGCCGGGCGGGAATCGGCGCGCGCGCCGTATGCTTGGCGATTCGTCGCCGCGGGTGCGGCCGGAGGTGCGGATGGGAACAAGACTCGCGGGCAAGATCGCGCTGGTCACCGGCGGGGGGTCGGGCATGGGCGAATCGATCGCGAAGCGCTTCGCCGAGGAAGGGGCGGAGGTCTGCGTCGCCGACCTGGACGCGGAAGGAGCAGAGCGCGTCGCCTCGGCGATCGCCGAGGCGGGGGGCCACGCGTCGTTCGCGCGCGCCGACGTCTCCACCTCCGAGGGCGCCGAACTCGCGGTCCGTGCGACCGTCGAGCGCCACGGCGGTCTCGACGTGCTGGTCAACAACGCGGGCATCGCGCTCGGCCCGCAGCAGGACACCTGGGACGCCTCCGAGGAGCACTGGGACGCGGTGCTGGGCGTGAACCTGAAGGGCGTGTACCTGTGCTCCAAGTTCGGGATCCCCGAGCTGCTCGCGCGCGGCGGCGGCGCGATCGTCAACACGGCCTCGATCGCGAGCGAAGTGGTGTGCGCGCCGGCGAACTACATGGCGTCCAAGGGGGGAGTGCACATGCTGACCCGAACGCTGGCGATCGAGCTGGCCGGCCGCGGCATCCGCGTCAACGCGGTGGGGCCGGGGCTGATGATGACGCCCATGTCGTCGGGCCAGCGCGAAGGCTTCACCCCCGAGCAGACGCGCGAGCGCTACGAGCAGTGGTCCAAACAGGTGCCGCTGGGGCGTTGCGGCGAGCCGGTCGAGGTCGCCAACGCGGTGGTCTTCCTGGCCTCGGACGAAGCCTCCTACATCACCGGCCAGCTGCTGCTGGTCGACGGGGGCTACACGGCGGTCTGAGAGGCGGCCGAGGTCTACGCATCCTGCTCGCGGGCGCGCGCGAGGTCGCGGGGCACGGAGGACGCGCCGATCAGGCAGACCAGGGCGCTGAGCAGCGGCGCGGCCGTGGGAACCAGCAGCGAGTAGCGCAGCGCCTCCTCGGCGAAGCGGGCCGCGAAGGCGTCGCTCAGCATCCCGACCAGAAGCGGCCCCGCCAGCAGGCCGACGAAGCTGGTCACCAGCGTGGAGATGGCGGCGGCGAACGCCCGCATGCGCAGCTTGGCGATGCCCTGGATGGTCGCCAGGAACGGTGCCGTGAACCACGAACCGAAGACCGAGCCGACGAAGCTCAGCACGAAGGCGAACGGCACGTCGAAGAAGATCAGGGACACGCGGTGCGTCTCGGGCCAGAGCAGGAACGCCAGCAGGATCGGAACGCTGATCGCCTGGCCGATCGCCGCCACCCACAGGTACCAGCGCTGGTCGCGGGGGGCCAGGCGGTCGGCGAAGTATCCGCCCAGGAATATGCCCAGCATCGACGGCAGCGGGCTGGTCAGGAAGTACCAGCTTCCCGCCCAGAACGTTCCCATGTCGTAGATGCGGATGATGAAGCTCGGTTCCCACAGATTCCGGCCCATGGCCGCGAACAGCGAGAACGAGTTGGCGATCAGGATGAAGCGGTAGGTGGGCGTGCCGAACAGGTAGCGGACCGCCTCCCAGGTGGTGCCGCTCTCAGCCGAGCGGCCTGTTTCGCTGGCCCCGCGCGGCGGCTCCGCGACCGTCAGCCTCAGCAGCAGCGCCAAACCCATGCCCGGCAGTCCGGCGACGACGAACGCCGCCCGCCACCCCCACACCTCGTTGATCAAGCCGCCGATCATCATGCCCAGGCCCATGCCCGTGATCGCTCCCAGGGAGACGACCGACAGGCCGCGCCCGCGCTGCCGGGGCGGCACGTAGTCGGAGAGCAGCGAGAGGGTCGGGGCGGTGCCGGCCGATTCGCCGATGCCGACGCCCATGCGCATCAGGAATAGCTGGGTGAAGCTCTGCACCATGGCCGTGGCGGCGGTGAAGCCGCTCCAGCACAGCAGACCGATCGCCACGATCGAGCGCCTCACGCCGTGGTCGGCCCAGCGCGCGACCGGCAGCGCCAGCAGCGAGTACACCAGCGTGAACGCCACGCCCATCGCGGCGCCCATCTGGGTGTCGCTCATGCTCAGGTCGCGCTTGATCGGCTCGACCAGGATTCCCAGGATGGTGCGGTCGAGGTTGTTGAACACCATCACCAGCAGGGCGATGAAGAGCACGTAGCGGGTGTAGGCGGGCGAGTAGGGGCCTTGCCGTTCGGCTTGGACGGGGGCGGTCGCTGGCGCGGGCGGCATGCCGGGATGCTACGCGAACGCGGCGCTCCCCATGCCGTGGCGGCGCGGGGCCGCGCGGGCCGGACCCGGACTCAGGCGTCCGGGAACGCGACCACGATCCCTTCGGCCTCCGCCGTCGGGGGGCCGCCGGAGAGCGGGGCGAGCCTTCCTCCGACGTACAGCCGGCGCCCCTCGGAGCGCTCGAACCATCCCTCGTAGAGCATCTCGACCTCCGTCGGCGTCGGCTTCAGGTAGCGCACCGAGAGCGTTCCCGTGGGGCCGGCGCGCCCCGAGAGCCTCGAGGCCTGCACGGCCACGATGTCGAAGCCCGCCGCCACGAAGCCCCCGTGCACCCAGCCGATATTGCCCTCGAAGCGAACGTCGAAGGTCACGACGCCCAACACACGGTCTCCCTCCACGCGCAGCTCGA
This sequence comes from Pseudomonadota bacterium, assembly GCA_021295775.1. GTDB lineage: Bacteria > Myxococcota_A > UBA9160 > SZUA-336 > SZUA-336 > JAGWBS01. Next base: position 7,495 of record JAGWBS010000024.1, read on the forward strand.
TCGGGGGCGCCAGCGGGTGGGTCGAGCCCAGCAGCGGATGCGTCCCGCGCGCGTTCGGCAGCCGCTCCTCGGGCAGCTCGGGAGCGCCGTCCAGGTAGCGCGTGGTGGGCGCCCCGGCAGCGTCGAGTTCGCGGGCGAGCCGTTCGAACTCCCGCGCGGCCCCGGCCAGGCGGGGGTCGCCCGAGTCGACCGTCAACAGCCAGCGGGTCAGCGCCTTGAGAGACTCGCCCGCGCGCGCCAGCTCCGCCGACGGCTCGGGCGTGGCGCGGGCCACGCGCCCCAGAATCTCGATCTGGCGCGCGACGGCCTCGGGATCCGGGGTATTCGGGCCGCTCACGGCCGGCACGATACCACCCTGCAAACGGACACCGGGCCGCGCGCACGCGCTACGATGCCGGAGGCCCGAGCGAGGAGTGCCGAATGGTCGATTACGACCCCTACATGCCCGAGATCAAGCAAGACCCGTATCCGATCTACGCGCGGCTGCGGGCGGAGAGTCCGGTCTACTACGTGGAGCGCTTCGACGCCTGGGCGCTGGCGCTTTTCGAGGACATCTGGGAGGCGTCGCAGGACGGCGAGCACTATTCGACCGGCAACTCCACCGCCGACCTGTCGTTCCTGCAGCGCAAGCCCTCGCCCCAGGAGACGCTGGCCAGCATCGACCCGCCGCGCCACGACGAGCTGCGCACCCGGGTGTTTCCCTACTTCGGGCCCAAGGCGGCGCGCGAGCTCGAACCGATGATGCGGAAGTGGGCCGTCGAGTGCATCGAGCGCCACCAGCCTAGCGGCCGCATCGACGCGGTCTCCGAGCTGGCGCAGCAGCTCGCCGTGCGCATCGCCTGCACCATCAGCGGCTTCCCGATGCGCGACGCCGACTACCTGGTCGACATCGTGATGCGCTTCTTCCTGCGCGACGAGGCCAGCGAGGGCATGAGCGAGGGCGGGCACGCCGCGCAGCAGGAGATGTGGGAATACCTGGCGCGGATCGTCCGCGAGCGCCGGGATTCCGGCGAGCGCCCTCCGGACGCGATGAGCGTGCTGCTGGGTGAGACCGGCGAGTGGGGCGAACAGACGCTGCAGAAGGCGGCCGAGCACCTGACCCTGCTGATGGTCGGCGCCACCGAGACCTTCCCCAAGACGTTCGCCAGCGCGCTGCTGCGCCTGTGGCAGCACCCCGACCAGCGCCGGGAGCTGGCCAACGACCTGAGCCTGATCCCCACCGCGCTCAAGGAGATCTTCCGCTACGACATGCCGACCCAGTGGCTGGGCCGTACGGTGATCAAAGAGACGGAGATCCGCGCGCACAAGCTGCGTGTGGGCCAGCCGGTGATGTTCCTCTACCCGTCGGGCAATCGCGACGAGCGCGAGTTCGACCGGCCCGACGTATTCGACATCCACCGCAACCCCGAGCGGCACCTGACCTTCGGCCACGGCATCCACCGCTGCCTGGGCGCGTTCATGGCCACCATGGAGGGCAAGGTCCTGCTGGAGGAGATCCTGACTCGCTTCCCGGACTACGAGGTCCTGGAAGACGAGCTGGTCAAGCCGCCCACGGAGTTCGTGCAGGGCTACTCGCGCTTTCCGATCGCGTTCGAGCCGGTGTCCTAGGGCGGAAGTTCAAGACCGGTCGAGGACGTGGGCCG
>JAGWBS010000024.1:9195-39989 GCA_021295775.1 Pseudomonadota bacterium
ACCGCTACGCAGTGCAGGGTCGAACTTGAAGTGATGCCGGTCCGTTCGAGGCCGGTCGGGATCGCGGGAGGCTTCGAGCGTCCGGAGGCGAAGCGGACTCGAGAAGGTCCGGGCAGGACCGGCGCGGGCGCGGCTTGCCAGAGGCACTTTCGGAGCCCAGGCTGGGCGTGTGTCCGCCACGGCCGCGACGACCTGGACCTGCCCCATGCACCCGGAGGTGGTCCGCGACGGGCCCGGCGGCTGCCCGGAGTGCGGCATGGCCCTGGAGCCGCGGGTTCCGGAGGCCGCTGGGCCGAACCCGGAGCTGCGCGACATGCGGCGCAGGTTCGCGGTCGGCCTGGCGCTGAGTCTGCCGCTGCTGACGCTGGGCATGTCGGGCCACTTGCCGGGCTCGATCCAGCTCGTCCTGGCCAGTCCGGTCGTGCTCTGGGCCGGAGCGCCGTTCTTCGCGCGCGGCTGGCAGGGCGTTCGCCGCCTGCGTCCGAACATGTTCACCCTGGTCGCCCTGGGCACGGGGGCTGCCTACGCCTACAGCCTGGCCGCCGTGGCTTGGCCCGGGGCCTTTCCGGACGCCTTCCGGGGAAGCTCGGGCGAGGTGGCGCTCTACTTCGAGTCGGCGGCGGTGATCGTGACCCTGGTGCTGCTCGGGCAGGTGCTCGAGATCCGGGCGCGCGAGCGCACCGGGGCGGCGGTGCGCCGACTCCTCGAGCTCGCGCCAGACCAGGTGCGCCTGGTCGGCGCCGACGGCGGCGAGCGGGACGTGTCCGTCGACGCGGTCGAGGTCGGTGCCCGCCTGCGAGTCAGACCCGGCGAGCGTATTCCGCTCGACGCGACCGTGATCGAGGGACACAGCAGCGTCGACGAGTCCGCCCTGACCGGCGAACCCATTCCGGTGGAGAAGCTGAGAGGCGACCGCGTGACCGGCGGCACCCTCAACGGCACCGGCACGTTGGTCGTCCGGGCCGAGTGCGTAGGAGCGGAGACCCTGCTGGCGCGGATCGTCGAGCGCGTCTCGGAGGCCCAGCGCAGCCGCGCTCCGGTCCAGGACCTGGCCGACGCGGTCTCGGCCTGGTTCGTGCCCGCGGTGGTGGCGGTCGCCCTGGCGAGCTTCGGCCTGTGGGCCGCCTGGGGTCCGGAGCCCCGCCTGGCGCACGCGCTGCTGTCCGCCGTCGCGGTGCTGATCATCGCCTGCCCCTGCGCGCTGGGGCTGGCCACGCCGATGTCGGTCATGGTCGCCACCGGGCGCGCGGCGCGGGCAGGGGTGCTCTTCGGCCACGCGGCGGCCCTCCAGCGCCTGAGCGGCGCCGACACCCTGGTCGTCGACAAGACCGGCACGCTCACCGAGGGCCGGCCGGCCGTCGCCGAACTGGTCGCCCTCCCCGGATACACCGAAGCCGAGGTGCTGCGCCTGGCCGCCAGCCTGGAGGCGCCCAGCGAGCACCCGCTGGCGCGCGCGCTGCTGTCGGCCGCCGCCGAACGCGGTCTCGACCTGCTCATCGCCGCCGACTTCGAGGCCCGGCCGGGCCTCGGGGTGACGGCGGAACTCGCGGGGGAGAGAGCCGCGCTGGGCAACGCCGAGGAGTGGACACACAGACCGTCCGCGAGCGGGTCGACTCCCTGCGCACGCGCGGCTGGACGGTGACCTACCTGGCCCACGCCGGACGCCTGGCCGGACTGTGCGCGCTGGCCGACCCGCTCCGGCCCGGCGCGGCCCAGGCGGTCCGGACGCTGCGCGAGGCCGGCCTGCGCGTGATCCTGCTGACGGGCGACGCGCGGGCCAGCGCGCGCCCCGTCGCCGCCGAGCTGGGCATCGACGAGGTCCTCTCCGACAGCCTGCCCGACGCCAAAGCCGACGCGGTCGAAGCCCTGCGGCGGGAGGGCCGGCGCGTGGCCATGGCGGGCGACGGGATCAACGACGCGGCCGCCCTGGCCGGCGCGGACGTCGGGATCGCGATGGGCGACGGGACCGACGTGGCCGTGGAGAGCGCCGACGTGGTGCTGGTCAAGGGAGACCCGGGCGGGATCGTGCGCGCCCTGCGCGCCAGCCGCGCCGCCGTGCGCAACATGCGCCAGAACCTCTGGTTCGCTTTCGTCTACAACGCCCTGGGCATCCCCCTGGCGGCCGGTCTGCTCTACCCGGCGTTCGGCCTGCGGCTGGATCCGATGTTCGCCGCCGCCGCCATGAGCCTCAGCTCCCTGTGCGTGATCGGCAACGCCCTGCGCCTGCGCCGGGCGGAACTCTGACTCGCGCTGCGCAACCCAGTGCCGGACCGGCGCGCGCCGGCGGGCGCGGGAGGCCGGCGCCCGTATACTCGCTCGCTCAGGGATCGGATCGGGGAGGCGGGATGCCCGACGGCCGCGAGTACAGGCTGATCGACGCCGACACGCACATCAACGAGCCGCCGGACTTGTGGCTGGAGCGGCTGCCGGCCCGGTACCGCGACCGGGCGCCGCGCATCCACGGCTTCGACGAGGGCGACGCCTGGGTGCTGGAGGGCGTGGCGGACCCGATCAACTTCGGGCTCAACTCGACCGCCGGCATGGCCCCGGACCGGATGCAGCCGTGGGTGCGCTGGGAGGACGTGCGGCCCGGCGGCTACGATCCCGCCGCGCGCCTGCAGGAGATGGACCGCGACATGCTGGACGCGGCCGTCCTGTACCCCACGCCGCGCCTGTCGCACTACCTGATCGCGACCAAGGACCCGGACTTCCACCTGGCCCAGGTGCGCGCCTACAACGACTGGCTTTCTGAGTACGCGGGCCACGCACCCGGACGGCTTGGCGGCATCCTGCTGCTGCCCAACCGCGGGGTCGACCAGGCGATCGCGGAGTTCGAACGCGCCATCGCGCTGCCCGGGATGGTCGGCGCGCTGGTCGGCTGCTACCCGCACGGGGATCTGCAGATCAAGCCGGAGGACGACCGCCTGTGGCGGGCGATCGCGGACGCGGGCGTTCCCCTGAACATCCATGTGTCGATGGTCGACGAGATGCCGCGCACTCACACCGACCGCATCCCGGGCGACATCCGCTTCTACGACGCTCCGCGGCGCATCCTGCAGTTCATCTGGGGGGGCGTGTTCGAGCGCATCCCCGAGCTGGAGCTGGTGGTCGCCGAAGTCGACATCGGCTGGGTCCCCTACATGCGCGAGCAGATCGACGACCGCTACCGCCGCCAGGCGCTCGGGGCACGGCTGGATCTGCCGGCCCCGCCCAGCCACTACCTGGACCGGAACGTCAGCTTCACCTACATCACCGACCACTACGGCGTGCGCAATCGCCACGCCGTGGGCGTGGATCGCATCCTGTGGTCGAGCGACTATCCGCACGTCGGCTCGAACTGGCCGCACTCCTGGCGCACCATCGCCGCCGACTATTCCGGCATCCCCCCGGCGGAACGCGACCTGATGCTCGCCGGCAACGCCCAGCGCCTGTACCGCTTCGACACCCGCTGAGCGGCCCGGCCGGGAGTCCCGTCAGGCGGGCTCCTGCTTTCGGGCGAACTCGACGCGGAAGCGGACCGGACCCTCGGGCTCGACCCGGTGCGCCAGCTCCGGAACCACCACCCCGCTCGACTCCGGGTCGAGCCGGAACGTATGTCCGACGGGTGCGTTCACGTGGTAGTGAAGTACGCCCGAGAACACCCGGATCCGCCCCCACACCCCTTTCTTGGTGGAGTGCTCCGAGCGCAACCCGGCCGGGATGGTGGTCTCGTCGAACTCCGGAGTCCGGTTGTATTCCGTCAGCCCCTCGGGCCACTCCATCCGGTCGCAGCGCACGCAATCGAGTTCGCTTCCGAGCCGCGACCGGCGCCCGTCCTCGCTGGCGACCCACGGCCGTTCCACGAAGGGCGGCTGATGCCGCACGTGCCATCCGTGCCCGCAGTCGAGCTCCGCGACCCAGTGGTCTTCCTCATCGAGCCGAAAGCCGACGATGCTGCGCTTCACGCCACAACCGTACCGGCGCCCGGCCCGGGCCGCGAGGACGCCCAGGCCCCGGACCGCGGGGATTCCGGCTCTTCGCCGCCGTTATTCGGTCGCGGAGGGGCGGTACCAGATCGGGGAGGTGTAGGCGCGCTCCTGGATCACGGGGGGATTCTGTTGGGGATGCTCGACGCCCAGCGCGACGGCGTCGTAGAGCGTGTGGCGCGGCGTCGGGATCTCGATCACGCGGGCGTAGTAGAAGGCGGGCTGCGAAGCGTCGAAGTCCGGGTCCTGCCACAGCGTCGCCAGTTCGCCCGCCCCGATCGAATTCTCGTAGCTCGCCGCCGCCAGGTCGACCGTGTTGCCGACCGGCGGGACTTTCCCGTCCGGGCCGGCTTCGCGTCCGCCCGAGAGCGCGACGTCGTAGACTCGTTCGTGCGTCGAGCCGCCGGCGTCGAGCCAGCCCTTGACGACCTGGATGCGGTCGAGGTTGGCGCCGACCGGGTCCTTGGCGGCGTGGACCAGGAAGCGCGGCGCCCGGCCGTCGGCATCGGGGGCGCTCAGTTCGCCGCCCATCGGCACGCCCTTGGCGTAGCCGGGTCCGGCCGGGTCCGGGTCCTGCGCGTCGCCGGGCCCGAACGACCAGCCGCCGAAGAAGCGCACACCGATGCGGGGGCCCGTCGTCGCGTACGCCTCGCGGCGCTGGAGGGCGTCGAAGATCGCCTCGCGCGTGTTCTCGTTCGCCCACACGGCGGTCAGCCCGGCGGCGCCCATGGAGAACCCGTCCAACTGCCCCTGCGTCGCATCGCCCAGCTTCGCCGCCGGCGTCGACTGCCTCGCCCACTTGCCGTAGTAGTTGTCCTCTTCGGCCGAGGCCAGGCCGGTGTGCGAGTCGGTCGAGCCGATCAGGCCGAACGCGTACGGATTGACGCCGATCCTTGCTTCCACCTCGAGACCCAGCCGCAGCGCGCTGCGGATGTAGCTGCCGGATCGCGACTCTTCGGCCGGGGGCGCATCCACGCCAGGGGGGCCTGGCATGTTCTCCCCGAAGGGTTCGTAGTCGGCGAACTCGTCGTTCGGCGACAGGATCGGGTGCGTCTCCGAATCGCCTTTGACCTGCGTCACCTCGACGATCGGTTCCCAGCGCGCGCGCAGGCGCGCGTATTCGGCGTCGAACGGCTCTTCGTCCAGGTCCACGTCCCGGAACATCAGACCCCGGCTGATGTTCGAGTTGTGCGGAATCGCGACGAAGTGAGCGCCGGTCCGCTCCGAGGTGCTCTCGAAAAACTTCCAGAGGTCCTCGGGCCGGTTGCTCGTCAGGCTCGAATACGGCACGAAGCGGTCGCCCACCTCGGCGCCCTCGCGCACGACGACCACGCGGTGCAGGTTGGCCTGCCGGGGCATCGAGCTCCACTCCCAGGCGAGCAGAGTCGTGAAGTGCCCCGGTTGATAGTGGCGCTCCGCGGCGGCCGTGATCTCCCGCCAGACCGAGCCGCTCACCTCCGGGGAGACCAGCCCCGGGTCGACGTCCCCGGAAAACACCTGCTGGATGATCAGGTTGAAGACCTCCTGGCTCCGGCCCTCCGCGACCAGCTTCGCGACGTGGCGGGCCGTGTCGGTGTGGGCGACTCGCGGGTCGCCTTCCAGGATCATCGGGATCACGCCCATGAACTCCGCGTGGTCCGTGACGGCCATGAAGTCGAGCGGCGTGCCGATCCGCACCCGCGCGCCGTGGAACGGGTGCGCCACCGGCAGCCCCTTGGCGTAGCGGTAGGCCGTGTCCGGACCGGCGCTGCGGTTCCCGAACAGCGCCGCATCCGGCGACCACGAAGTATGCAGGTGCAGATCCCCGAAATAGACGTTGCTCGCCCCGGCGGCCGCCCCGCCGGGCGCCGCGAGCAGCAGCGCGAAACAAAACCCCGCGAGCCGCCGAAGCATGGTGTCTCCTTTATCGTGCTCCCCAGAGGGCCGCGTCCAATCGAAGACAGGCCTGTCTTCGCCCGGAACTTCGGGCCTCGGTGTTCTCTGTGACTACGAGACGGACGGCACTCCCTGGCCCCGGTATTCGGCGAGGGCGGACTTGAGCCAGGCGAGGTCGTCGTCGCGGGCGGTCTGGCGGGCCTGGGCGGGGTCGATGCCGTAGACGCGGGCGGCGTTCAGGCCCAGGATCTTCTGCTTGATGCCCGGGGTGAGCTCCGGGTAGCCGTAGCGCTCGCGGTACGCGGCGGGGATCTGGAAGGCTCGGAAAGCGTCGATCGAGACCTGGCTGGGGCCGTACCAGATCGAGTCCGTGCCCCAGATGACGTTGTCCTCGCCCACGGCCAGAAGCAGCTTGCCGAGCACGTGGGCGGCCTCCTCGGGGCGGCGGATGACACCGAACCAGGTGGTGCCGAGTTCGGCGTAGACGTTGGAGCCGGGCGGTACGCCCGAGTCCTTGAGCGTCTTGACCAGGCGGTTGACGCCGAAGTCCGCGGTCTCTTCGGTGTAGGGCCCCTCCTCTGGCTCGAGACTCTCGGGAAACTCGTAGCCGGAGTGGTAGATGACGAAATCCACCTGCGGGTAGGCCTTGGCGACCGGGCCGACGTCGCGCGGGGAGCCGGCGGGCACCATCGCGCTGATGCCCTTGTGGGCGCAGATCAGAGGCACCTCCAGTTCGATCGCCCGCTCGATGAACGGGATGCCGGTGCGCTCGTCGTCCAGCCACCAGCCCCGCGAACCCTCGAACTGGGCGGCGCCGCCGCTGCCCATCGTGTAGCACTTCCAGCCGACCGCCCGGTAGCGCTCCAGCTCGCGCTCCATGCCCTCGATCTCGCCGGGGACGTCGGCGTGGATCACGGCGTGGTTGAGCAGCCGCCCGCTGCCCCCGAGGCGTTCGAAGAGCTCGCGGGTGCCCGCGATCTCGCGGTTGAAGAGCATGCGGTCGGGGCCCAGGCCCGGCCCCGAGGTGAGCACCGCCACAGCCGTGTCGCTCTCCAGGAAGACGCAGCGCAGGTACTCGCTCATGTCGTAGGCGACCACCTCGTCGACGCCCTTCCACCAGTCGGGCGTGATGGAGCGGTACATGCGGGAGATGTCGTCGTTCCAGTCGGGCAGCGAGCGGTCGGCGATGTAGTGCGTCTGCACGTCGACGATCAGCTCGTCGCCGCCCAGCGCCTCCTCGGCCGCCGCGCGGTCGAGGGCCGCCTCGGGAGGAACCTCGTAGAAGCGCTCGCCGCAGGCATCGTTCAGGGCGATCAGGCCGGCGGCGGTGCCGTGGCGGCCGGCCCAGTAGTCGCCGAGCGGCAGCGCCAGTCTGGGCGCGTCGATCTCTCCGCGCCGGACGACGCTGCCGATCACCCGGCGGTCGCGCGCGCTGTAGGCGGGCGGAGCGAACTCGTCGCTGTGGCGACGTTGCAGGATCGTGGGAATCCAGGGAGGGCGCGGCACGGCGGGAGTATATCAGGGGCCCAGCCTGCCCCCGCGAACGGGTGCGGTGTAGGATCGGCACTCGCTGGAGGAGTTTCGAACGGCCCGCGCGCACGCAACCGCGGGCAGTGAGTGGATCCCGGCGCCCGAAACGAAGGGCGCTTTCAGTTCATGGTCCAGCCTCAGTGCCGGGCCTTCGGAGAGAGGCGCCCATGTCGAAGTGTCAGGCGATCGTGTTCCTCGGCGACGGAACCTACGAGCTGCGGGAGTTCGACATCCCGCACCCCCGCCCGGGCGAGGCCGTGCTCAAGGTCGAAGCGGTCGGACTGTGCGGCAGCGACGTGTCGCAGCTCCACGGCTACAAGCACGTGCCCGGGGAAGCCTCGCTGGTGGTGCCCGGACACGAGATCGTCGGACGCGTGGTCGAACTGGGCCCCGGCGCCGACCTGGGCGTGCAGGTCGGGGACCGCGTGGGCGTCGACCAGGTCGTCATGGCCGCTTCCGGCGAGAGCGGGGCGCTCGAAGTCCGGGGGGCCAACGGCTACTCGCCGGGGCTCGACGAGGGGCACGGCCTGTGGGGAGGGTGCGGCGAGTACATGGGCATCCTCCCCGGGACCCAGCTCTCCAAGCTGACCGAGGACCGGCCCGCCGACGAGCTGACGCTGTTCGAGCCGTTGGGCAGCATGCTGAACTGGGTCGAGCTGGCCCGGGTCGAGCCGGGCGACACGGTCGTCGTCCAGGGGCCGGGCCACATGGGGCTGATCTGCGTCGCGGTGGCGAAGGCCTTGGGGGCGGGGCGGATCGTGGTCACGGGGACTTCGGCCGACGGCCTGCGCCTGGAGGCCGCCCGGGAACTGGGCGCCGAGCACACCATCGACGTCGAAAAAGAAGACCCGGTCGCGCGCCTGCGCGAGATCACCGGCGGCTCCATGGCCGAAGCGGTGTTCGACATGGCCGCGGAGGCGACCGCCACGGTCCGATTGGCCATCGAAATGGCCGGGCAGAACGGCCGCATTCTGCTGGCCGGTCTGAAGAGCAAGGCCCCGGTCGAGATCGTCAGCGACAAGATCGTGATGAAGTCGCTCACGATTTGCGGGGGAGCGGGGGGCACGCGCGAAACCATGCGGCGCGGGGCCGAGTGGCTGAACGCCGGGCGCCTCCCGACCGAGAAGCTGCGCGGCGAATCCTTCCCCCTGGAGCGCTACGACGAGGCGCTGGCGCTGGTCGAACGCCGCCTGCCGGGACGGGACGCGGTGAGGGTGAATCTGGTTCACCGTCCATGAGTTCGCGCCGGGCGGCGGCCGGCCCCTCGGCGGCCGGCCGGGCGTCCGTGCTCTTCGCCGCCGCGCTCCTGTTCTGGACGGCCTCGAGCGCTCCGGCCCAGGAGACGGCCACGGCCCGGCCCTGGGGCGCCGACGGTCCTCTGGAACAGATCACGACCACCGCCACCAAGAAGAGCGAGGCCGAGATCGCCCAGGACGTTCCGCTGGCCATCAGCGTGCTGAGCGGCGTGAACATCGACGCCCTTCAGGTGACCGACATCGAAGACCTGAGCTACTCGCTGCCCAACGTCGCCCTCGATAGCATCGGCACGGGCAAGGGCATCGCCAATTTCTCGATCCGCGGGCTCGGCATCGCCGGCTCGATCCCGTCCATCGATCCCACGGTCGGCGTGTTCGTCGACGGCATGTACCTGGGAGTGAACTACGGCGTGGTGGTCGATCTTTTCGACCTGGAGTCGGTCGAGGTGCTGCGCGGGCCGCAGTGACTGCTGTTCGGGCGAAACGTCACCGGCGGCGCGGTCCTGCTGCGCTCCCGACGCCCGGGGGACGAGTTTTCGGCCCGCGCCAAGGCGCGCGTCGAGACCGGCCCCGACCGGCGCTTCGCGGCCAGCCTGGAAGGACCCCTGATCGAAGGCCGGCTGAGCGCGAGGCTCTCGCTCCAGCGCCGCGACGACGAGGGCTGGTTCGATAACGATGCGCCCGGCGGCGGAGCCGTCGGCGAGGAGGAGACCCGGCTGCTGCGGTCGGCGTTCGTGTTCACGCCCTCCGAGGATCTCGACCTGACCCTGATCTACGAGCGCGGGGACAGCGACGCCACCGGCCCCGCCTCCCAGAACCGCTACCGCTTCGTCGGCTTCGACTTCGCCATCTACGAGCCCGGCGACACTGGCCTGGAATGGAACCACGCCATCCTGGAGGCGAACCGGCGGGTCTCTTTCGGCGGCGGCAAGCTCACCAACGTCCTGGGCTGGCGCGAGGTCGAGCTGCGCGAAGACCTCAGCCTGACCCTGGGGGCGCGCTACACCTACGAAGAGAAGGACGTGAAGGTCGCGGCGAGCCGCTCCGACCGGCCGGTCTGCGCTGCCGACTCGTTCGCCTGCGCCTTTGACTTCGAGGACCGCGACTCCTGGAGCAACTTCACGCCCAAGCTCGGCCTGCGCCTCGGCTACGCCTACCGGGACGATTCCGAGATCACCTACGACAACCGCGGAACACTGGACGGCGGGCACCTGCTGGACGCGGGAGACTCTTTCTCGCCTTCCGGGTCGGGGCTGCGCTTCGAGCTGTACGGCCGGAACCTGCTGGACGAAGTCCTGAGGCGCAGCGACTTCGACCTGTTCGGTCTGGCGGGTTCGACCTACTCGCCCCTCAAAGAGGGTCGGGTGTTGGGCTTCGAGCTACGCGGGGACTACTAGCGCTGGGCTGCTGCGCGCCGCCCCTGCCGGCGTGGTAACTTGGCGCGCCCGGAAGGAGCGAGGGAGCGGATGGCCGAAAAACCGAAAGTCCCCGTGATCGAAGGCTGGTTCACGCTCGAACCGCAGCCGAGTCTGATCGGACTGCGCTGCGGCGGCTGCGGCTCCTACTTCTTTCCCAAGACGCAGGCGAGCTGCATCAACCCGACCTGCGGCGGGGGCGAGTTCGAAGAAGTGGAGCTGAGCCGCACCGGCCGCATCTGGTCCTATACGCAGAACTGTTACTCGCCGCCCGCGCCCTACGTCTCGCCCGATCCCTTCGTGCCGTACACGGTGGCCGCGGTCGAGCTGGAGCGCGAGAAGATGGTGGTGCTCGGCCAGGTCTCGCCGGACGTCGACGTCGAGGCGCTGGAGGTCGGCACCGAGGTCGAACTGACGATCGGGACTCTGTATGAAGACGAGCAGAGCGAGTACCTGATGTGGAACTGGAGGCCCGTCGCCGCCTGACGGCGGCCGCGCGGCGCCGAGGAGCCAGCATGGACGAGATCGCGGTTCTGGGCGTGGGCATGCACCCCTGGGGCAAGTGGGGCCGGAACTTCGTCGACTACGGCGTGAAGGCCGCACGGGACGCCCTGCAGGACGCGGAGCTGGACTGGAACGAGGTCCAGTTCGTGTCGGGCGCCAACACCGTGCGCTGCGGCTATCCCGGCTACGTCTCGGGCTCGACCTTCGCCCACGCGCTGGGCTTCACGGGCGCCCAGGTGGCCAGCTCCTACTCCGCCTGCGCCTCGGGCACGACCGCGCTGGCGACGGCCCGCGCGCAAATCCTGTCGGGGAGCTGCGAAGTCGCGCTGGTCGTGGGGGCGGACACCACGCCCAAGGGCTTCCTGGCCCCCAACCAGGGCGAGCGCTGGGACGACCCGGACTGGCTGCGCTTCAAACTGATGGGCGTCACCAACCCGACCTACTTCGCGCTCTACGCCCGGCGCCGCATGGAGCTGTACGGCGCGACGGCGCGGGACTTCGCCAAGGTGAAGGTCAAGAACTCGCAGGCGGGCGTGAACAATCCCAACGCGCGCTACCGCAAGGCCTTCACGTTGGAGGAGATCGAGGCCTCGCCGGTCGTCGCCTCCCCGCTGCGGCTGCTCGAGATCTGCGCCACCAGCGACGGCGGGGCGGCCGTGGTCGTGTCGAGCGTCGACTACGCACGCCGGCACGGGATCGCCAACCCGGTCAAGATCGCCGGCATCTCCACCGTGCTGCCGCGCTACCCGGAGCAGATCATCGAGATGCCCTACTTGGCGACCGACTCGGCGGCCGGCACCGGCTGGCCCGACGGCGGCTTTCGCGACACCATCCCCAAGCGCGCCTACGCCGAGTCGGGACTCGGTCCCGAGGACCTCGACATGGCGGAAGTCTACGACCTGTCTTCCGCCTTCGAGCTCGACTGGTACGAGCACCTCGGGCTGTGCAAGCCCGGCGACGCCGAGAAGCTGCTCAACGACGGCGAGACCTCGCTCGGCGGCCGCGTCCCGGTCAACGCCAGCGGCGGACTCGGCGCCTTCGGCGAGGCGGTGCCCGCCCAAGCGCTGTCCCAGATCTGCGAACTCACATGGCAGCTCCGCGGCCAGTCCGGCCCCCGCCAGGTGCAGGGCGCCCGCGCCGGCCTGTGCATCAACTACGGCCTTTTCGGCCACGGCTCCTGCGTGATTCTCCAGCGCTGAGAGAGTCTTGCGGGCTCCGGCCCGGGCCGAGCCCCGCGCCACCCATCTCCGCTCGCCTACGGCTCGCTGCGCTTGGCGGCGCCGCTTGCGGTCGCTCCCTCGTTTAGGCTGCTAGGGCGCTCGGCGACTCAGTCGTGGATGGGGCCGTCGCCGTCGCGGAGTGACGGGGCCTTGCGGCCGGTGCGAAGGGCGATGATCTCGGCGCAGATCGCGACCGCGGTCTCTTCGGGCGTGCGCGAGCCGATGTCCAGGCCGATCGGGGCCATCACGCGTCCCAGGTCGGCTTCCGTCACGCCCTCGCTGCGCAGAAGCTCCACGCGCTTGGCGTGGGTGCGGCGCGAGCCCATGCAGCCCAGGTAGCCGACCCGGGTCGCCAGCGCGCCGGTCACGGCCGGCACGTCGAACTTGTGGTCGTGGGTTAGCACGCAGACCGCGTCGCGCGGGCCGAGCGTCGGGCCGACCCGGGCCAGCAGCTCGTCGGGCCACTCGTTGAGGACTTCGTCCGCGCTGGGGAAGCGGTTGCGGGTCGCGAAGACCCGGCGCGCGTCGCACACGCTGACGTGGTAGCCCAGCACCTTCGCCACCCGCACCAGCGCGGCGGTGAAGTCGACCGCGCCGAAGATGAGCATGCGCGGGGGCGGGGCGAAGGCCTCGATGAAGACCGCAACTTCGTCCTGCCGCGCCTGGCCTTCCGGTCCGTAGTGGCGGATGCCGGTGAGGCCCTGCTCCAGCTCCGCGCGCGCGGCGCGCGCGACCACCCGATTGAGTCCGGGGTGGCCCAGATCCCCCTCGGGATCGGCCCCGGAGCGGACCAGCAGCTTGGAGCCGACCGGGCCGCCCTCGATCAGCGTGGCCAGCGCGGCGGGCTCCCCCGAGCGGATCGCCTCGTTCAGCAGCGGGTAGAGACGGCTCATCGCTCCGGGAGAGCTACCAGTCGAAGAGCTCGACGTAGAGATGGATCGTTCCCCCGCAGGTCAGGCCGACCGCGAAGGCGTCGTCGTCGCTGTAGCCGAAGCTGACCCGGTGCGGGCCCTTCTCCCCGCGCAGGACTTCCTGGGCCACTTCGACCACCGCCCCCTCGACGCAGCCTCCCGAAACCGAGCCGACGACCTCGCCGTCCTCGTTGACGGCCATCGCCGCGCCCGGGTCGCGCGGGCCCGAACCCTCGACTTCGACCACCCGCGCGAGGGCGATCCGCTTGCCCGCTTCGCGCCAGCGGTCGAGGTCGTCCAGGATCTCTCTCATCTCAGGCGCAAGTGTACACGACGGCCAGAAGCGTCAGGAGAGCGGCCCCGATCGCCCAGGGACGAGTCACTCGCTCGCGCAGGATCGCGCCGGCCAGCGATCCGGCGCGCAGAGCTTCGGTCCGCGGCGGAGCGGACTTCTCCGACTCACTCGTCTGGACGGAGGAGAACAGTCCGGCCAGGTTGTCGGCGAACTGGTTTGTGAGTTTGGCCGCCACGTCCTTGATCACGCCCTGTCCGAGCGCCGCTGCCCGGCCGCCGATCTGAACGTCGCTGTCGACCTCGGCGCGCGTCCGCGTCCCGTCGCCGGCGAGCTGCAGGGTCACCTTCGCGCGTACGTTGCCCTGACCTCCGGCGGCCCGGGCCTTGCCCTGCAGAACGGCGCGATGCGCCGCCGCATCCTTTTCGAGCACGTCGATGTCGCCCTGGTACTTGAGCGTCATCGGCCCGAGCTTGATCGTCATCCGCGCGCTGCAGCGGGCCTCCGTCGGCGGCTCGAGCAGTTCCGCCCCCGGAACGCAGGGCACCACCCTCTCGAAGTCGGTGAGCGCCCGCCAGACTTCCTCGACCGGCGCCTCCACCTCGAAGCTGTTCTTCAGTTCCATGCCACTCGCCCCGTTCCAATTTCCGCCAGCTGACGGACCAGGCGCTCCAGGGCTTGGTAACTGTGCCCGCCGACGAGTGAGTCGCAGTAGGGCAGCGCCGCCGCCATTCCCGCGGCCCGCGGTTGGAAGCCCGGTCCGGACTTGTGGGGATTCACCCAGACGATGCGGTGGGCCAGCCGGGAGAGAGTCCGCATCTCTGACTCGACCAGTTCCGGATCGTGTCTCTCCCAGCCGTCCGAGAAGATGACCACGACCGCGCCGTGCGCCAGACCGCGGCGGCCGTGGTCGCGGTTGAAGCGCCGCAGTGCCTCCCCGATGCGCGTTCCTCCGGACCAGTCGGGCGCGGCGCGGGCCGCGCGCTGCAGGGCTCCCTCCGCGCTTCCCCGGCGCAGCGCCCGGGTCACGCGCGTCAGCCGGGTCGCGAACGCGAACGCCTCGGCGCCGCCCCGCACCGCCGACTGCAGCAGGGCGAAGTAGGCGCGCGCGTAGACCTCCATCGAGCCGGAGACGTCGCACAGGAACACCAGCGTCCGGGGGCGCAGCCTGCGGCGCCTCCGCGCCAGACGGATCGGCTCCCCGCCGCTGCCGCGGCTGCGCCTCAGCGTCCGGCGGCCGTCGACGAGCGTGCCCCGGCTCGCGCGCCGGGTGCGGCGGCCGACTCTCGCCGGCGGCGTCTGCAGCAGACGCGCCAGCCAGCGCCGCACGCGCGCCAACTCCTCCGAAGTGAGTCGCGCCAGGTCGCGCTCCGCCAGAACTTCGGCCGGGCTGGCGTCGGCTCGCCGCGCGTTCCCGTCCGGCGGCGTCTCGGCGCGCTCGCCGGCCTGGGCGCGGCGCATGCGCAGCGCGAAGTCGCGCGGCTGCGCGCGCTCGGCGGTATCCCGCGGCGCGGACTCGATCCCCGCCTCCGGCGGGACGGGGGACTCGCGAGGGGAGGGTTGCCTCGGGCTCTGACCCGACCAGATTTCGTCGAAACGGCGGACGTCCTCGGGAGAACTCGCGAAGCTGATCCGGGCCGACCAGTACAGCCGCCCGGGATCGGTGCCTCCGGGCATTTCGAGCGCGCGCGCGAACCACACGCAGCGCTCCGGAGTCACCGAAAGTCCGCCGGCGCGCAGCGTCTCGGCCACGCCCACCGCCCACGCGGCGCGGGTCGCCGTCTCAGTCCGCATGTTCCGTCAGGCGCTCCAGGCCGAAGCCGAGCACGGCGGCGCGGTCGTCGGGCGACTTGACCGCCGCGCCCAGGCTGAGTTCGGCCGCCCCGGGACTCAACCGCTCCGCTCCCAACTCGCCCAGCGCCGCGGTCCAGTCGATCGCCTCGGCGACCCCCGGGGCCTTCTCGACGTCCAGCGCGCGGATCCGGTCCACGGCCAGCGCTACGTCCCGCGCCAGCGGTTCGCCGCTGCCGGGCACTCGCCGCGCCACGATCTCGATCACGCGCTCGGCGCCGGGATACTCGATCCAGTGGTACAGGCAGCGCCGCTTCAGAGCGTCGTGCAGCTCGCGCGTCCGGTTCGACGTCAGGATCGCGATCGGCGGGAACTCGGCGCGGACCGTGCCCAGTTCGGGAATGCTGACCGCCGCGTCGGCCAGCAGCTCGAGAAGGAAGGCCTCGAAGTCGGGGTCGGCGCGGTCGACCTCGTCGAGCAGCAGCACCGCGGGCCGCGGCCCGGGGTGGCGCAGCGCCCGCAGCAGCGGACGCTCGATCAGGAAAGGCTCGGCGAACAGATCGACGTCCTCTCGCGCCTCCCCGCGGGCCTCCGCCAGCCGGATCTCGAGCAGCTGGCGGGCGTAGTTCCACTCGTAGAGCGCCTCGCCGGCGTCGATCCCCTCGTAGCACTGCAACCGGACCAGCGGAGTGTCGAGCGCTTCGGAGAGCGCCCGCGCGGACTCGGTCTTGCCCACCCCCGCCTCGCCCTCGAGCAGCAGCGGCCGGCCCAGCCGCACGCTCAGGTGGAGAGCCGTCGCCAGCCCTTCGTCCGCCAGATATCCGACGCGCTCGAGGTCCTTCGCCAGCGCCTCGGCGTCGGGCAGCAACTCTTCCGGGGGTGGGGTCGTCGCGGCAGGGCCCCTTCTTGCGGAGCCGGCAGGGTGCAACGCGCCCGTCACGCGGTCAAGCGCCCGCCCCGGCGTCCACGGACGGGGGTGTGCGAGAATCCGGGACCGTCGCGAGGGGCGGGAAGGGCGGCCGCGAGCACCGACCGAGCGTTCGAAGCCGGCGCCGGCGTCCGCGCCGGGGAGGGAGCCGATGAAGCTGGGGCTGTACTTCGATCTGCGCAATCCCGAGGCTTGGCGCCGTCCCTGGGCGGATCACTACGCACAGACCCTGGAGTGGATGCAGGGCGCCGAGAACCTGGGCGCCGAATCGATCTGGGTCACGGAGCACCATTTCTTCGAGGACGGCTACCTGCCGCAGCCGCTGACACTGGCCGCCGCCATCGCCGCCCGCACCCGGCGCGTGCGCATCGGCACGGCTGTCCTGCTGGCCCCGCTGTACCCCGCCGTTAGCATCGCGGAGGACGCGGCCCTGGTCGACCTGATCAGCGGGGGGCGCCTGGAGCTGGGACTCGGCGCGGGCTACGTGCGGCCCGAGTTCGAAGCCTACGGCGCGGACCGCTCAAAGCGCTTCGCCACCTGCGACGCGCGCATCCTCGAGGTGCGGGACCTGCTGGAAGAGGGCGGCGTCACCCCGCCGCCGGTGCAGAACCCGTTCCCCCTCTGGGCGGGCTATCTGGGTCCCCGCGGCGCCCGCCGCGCGGGCCGGCTGGGAACGGGCCTGCTCAACCTCAATCCCGACTTCCTCGAACCCTACCGCCAGGGCCTGGCCGAGGGTGGGCACGACCCGAGGAGCGCCCGGATGGGAGGGGTTCTCAGTCTCCTGTGCGCGGACGATCCGGAGGAGGCGTTCGAGCGCGTCCTGCCCCACCTGCAGCACCAGTTGAACACCTACCGCCAGGGCAACTACGCCGGCTCCGGGCGCGAGGCGCGCCTGCTGAGCCTGGACGAGCTGCGCTCGGCGCGGAGAGCCTCGGGTCCCATCCAGCCGCTCGAGGTTCTGACCGCCGAGGACGCGGCCCGCCGCATCCGCGAACTCACCGCGGGTCTGCCGGCCGAGCACGTCTACCTCTGGGCCTCGGTCGCCGGCATGCCCGACGACCTGGTCGAGCGTCATATCGAACTCACCAGCACCACCCTGCGCGAGGCGCTGGCGGAAGCCGACCCCGACTGAGAGCGCCAAAACCCGAGGCCAGAGCCGGCGCGGGGTTCGCCCCGGCGTCCCCGGGTCCGGTCCCGGCCCGGTCGGGATCAGTCCGGCAGGGAGATCTGGTACACGCGGGCCGCGTTCTCGTACATGACCTTGCGCTGCGCCTTTTCGGACAGGCCCTCCAACGAGGCCTCGACGTGCTCCCGCACGTTCGGGTACAGGCAGGTCGGGTGCGGGAAGTCGGTCTCGAACAGCACGTTGTCCTCGCCCACCTCGGAGACCGCGCGGGCCGCGTCCTTCTCGAACCAGAAGGAGGCGTAGAACTGGCGGCGGAAGTAGTCCGTGGGGCGCATCTTCATGTCGCCGCCGTCGGGGATGCTCTCGTCCATCTGGTACTCGATCGCCTGCAGCATGAAGGGCAGCCAGCCGATGCCGCTCTCGACCGACACGAACTTCTGGGTCGGGAAGCGGTCGAGCAGGCCGCTGAAGATCAGGTTCGAGATGGTGCGGCAATTGTTGAGGAAGAAGGTGCAGGACAGGGTGGCGAGATAGTGCTTGGGATTGATCCCGGGCCAGACCGCGCCGATGTCCACGCCGCCGGCGCCGATGTGGAAGTTGCACGGCATGCCGCGCTCTTCGGCGCGCGCCCACAGCGGATCCCAGTGGGTTTCGTGGAGCGACGGGAGGTCCCACTGGCTGGCGTTGTCGATCATGTTGAAGCCGGTCAGGCCCAGCTCGTCGTGGGCGCGCTCCAGCTCCCGGGCGGCCGCCTCGACGTCCCAGAAGGGCAGCAGCGCCTGGGCGAACAGGCGCCCGCCGCTGGCCCGCTGAAGCTCGGAGGCGGCGTCGTTGTAGGCGCTGACGCAGAAGTGCCGCAGCGCCGGATCCTCGATCCTGAGGATGGTCGCCCCCGCGAACCCCAGCACGTTCGGGAACACCACCTGGACCGCGATGCCCAGCTCGTCCATCGCCTCCAGACGCGCTTCGACGTCGGTGCTGGCGGGCGTCATCTCGTCCATGTGGTTCAGGGTGAAGATCCCCAGGGCCTTGCTGCGGTCGCGGCGGATCACGCACAGGCCGGGAGGCGAGAGCCGGACGTCTCCGGCGACCCAGCACTGGCCGCCCTCGTTGTCCGGGTCGTCGATCAGCTTCGGGACGCTGTCGCCGAGCTGCGACGGAGCGCGCGACGTCCACAGGTCGGCGGGCTCGGTGTAGTGGGAATCGATGTCGATGATGGGGATCTCGGCACTCGCGGCGGCCTGCATGCGGCCTCCTTCCGGTGTCGGAAAGAGGCGATTGTAGCAGCCGGACGGAGGCCCAAGAACGGCGCCACGGGATTCCGAAGCGATCCTGTTCCCGGGGCGTGCCCGGCTAGGGAACGGGGCGGCTGACGGGCTTTTCCAGCGACCCGAACATCCAGTCGTAGATCATCGTCAGCGTGGCGAAGTTGCCCTGGTTCATGTCGACGTGATGCGCCGCATGCACCGAAGTGACGTAGTCGAGCGTCTTGAAGGGAAAGCGGGGCAGGTTCACGTAGGTGTGGTTGATGGTATTGACCTGCGTGAAGACCAGCGTGGCGAAGGCCGCGGAGAACACGTTCAGCGGGCCCCCGCCGATCCAGGCGACCAGCGGGATCGAAAACAGGAACAGGCCCAGACCGATGATCGTTTCCAGCGGGTGGACATAGAGCGCGTCGACGTAGGTCGGCGTGCGCGCCTGGTGGTGCAGAGCGTGCTGCTTGCGCATCGGCTTGCCATGAAAAACGTAGCGGTGCGTCCAGTAATAGAAGAAGTCGAAGACCAGCAGGACCGCGGCGGCGTCGACCGCGTGCCGCCAGAGCGGGCGGGCTTCGAAGCTCACGCAGAACGGCAGCACCGCGATGTAGAAAGCCCAGTTCAGGATCAGCCCCGCCCGGTTGTTGGACTTCACCGCCTCGCGAAAGCGCTCCCGGGCCAGCTTGCGCTCGTCGGCCTCGCGGTTCAGCTCCCGCATCCGCTGCAGGGCCGGCACCCGGAAGGCCAGGAAACTCCCGGCCAAGGTCAGCGCGGTCAGGGTCGCAAAGAAGGCCAGCGCGGCCAGCCAGTCGTAGTGCATGGAGCGTCAGACCTCGGAGCGGGCCAGACCCGCCTCGACGGTCGGGCCCTCGACCCGCCGGGCCGGGCCGTAGCCGGGGGCCAGCACCCAGAGGTTGCGGGGCAGCGCGAAGGCGGCGGCCCGCGCGGCCACGAGCCGACGACGCAGGCGCGAGCGCCGGTCCTTGGGCAGCCGTCCGGCCGCCTCGTCCTGGGCGAGCAGGTGGCGCATCACGCGGTTGCCGAAGCCCTGCAGATGGTGTCTGGCGTAACGGAAACCCGAGATGCGCGTCCGCCAGCCGGGATACAGCGCCTTGAGCACATCGTGGCAGACGTTGCGGTGCTCGATCTCCTCGGCCAGGTGCCATTCCCAAAGGCCCCGGACCTGCGGGTCGGCGGTCTCGAGCACGCCCGCCATCGGTCCGAAGAAGAGCTCGCCCGAGATCAGCCCGATGCTCTCGAAGCCGTCGCAGTAGGCGAGATTCCACTCCAGCGAGCGATCCTCCAGAAAGGACTCGAAGTCGGCCCGGATCTCGGCCTCGAACTCCTCGATGCCTTCGTACTGCCGGCGCAGCACCCGGTTGTAGGCGGCGTGCGCCCGGAAGTGGTTGGCTTCCTGCCGGCTGAAGACGTCGATGTCGCGCACCAGGTCGGGGTTTGATTCCTGCAACCGGTCCCGAGCCTGCTTGAGCACCTGGATCAGGTACGGCTCCAGGTAGGGCAGCGTGAGCGAACCGCCGTTCAGGTTGTGGCCATAGGCCGGCATCTCGGGCACCCAGAATGCCTGGGCGTCCTCGAAGGAGAACGTCGGACGGCGTGCCTTCATGACGACTTCCCTGCGTAGGGGACCGCAGTGTAAGGCAAGCCAGGGCCCAGATGCGACGGACGCGGCGCTTGTCGGTCTCGCGGATGCGGGTGGGCCGTTGAGGCGGCGGGGAGGTGATAGGCTGCGGTCAGCCGCGCCGGAATCGCGGCGGGACGGAGGATCGGGATGAGTGATACGCGGACGGCCTCGCCGCGCGAGGAGGACGGCCGGCGACACATCGAGCGCTTTCGCGCACCGGCGTCGATCCGGCAGGAGATGACCGAGCTGATCCAGAAGGGAGGCTCGCTGGTGTGGTCGCGGCCTGGGCTTGAGCCGGCCCAACGCAGCCTGGCGACCATCAGCGTGCTGGTCGCTCTGCGTCACCTGGGTCCGCTGCGCGAGCACATCGAGATCGGCCAGGCCAACGGGCTGAGCCAGACGGAGATCTGCGAGGCCATCCTGCAGTGCGCGATCTACGCCGGCTTCCCCTCGGCGGTGCGCGCCATGGAGGTCGCGGCCGAGGTCTTCGACGGCCCTGCTGAAGATTCCTGACACCGGGTTCGGACTCGGCCCGTCCCCTCGATGGAAGGCGTCGAATGAAGGTCGCAAAGTTTTTGGCGGTCGCGCTCGCGGTCCTGGTCGTGGCCGGGGTCGCCCTTTGGGCGTCGCCGTTCGGCCGGTCGTTGCGAGGGGCGATGGGGCTGATCGAGCCGGTCTACGACACCGAGGCGCCGGAGTGGCCGGCCGGATTCGGGGAGCCGGATTCGGTCTCGGTGCTGGTGTTCTCGAAGACCAACGGCTTCCGGCACGCCGAGGCCATCCCCGCGGCGGAGGAGCGGGTGCGCGAGATCGCGGCGCGCCGGGGCTGGCGCGTGTTCGCAACCGAGAACGGGGCGGTCTTCGAGGAAGGAAGACTCGCGCAGGTCGACGTGGTGGTCGGCAACAACTGCACCGGGGACAACTGGTCGCCGGCGCAGAAGCAGGCATTCCGGCGTTGGGTGGAAGGCGGCGGGGCCTTCGTCGGCGTCCACGGGGCCGGCGGCACTCGCCACGCCTACTGGGACTGGTACCAGAAGACGCTGATCGGGGCGGGCTATCTCGGTCACCCGATGGGCCCGCAGTTCCAGCGGGCCACGCTACGCGTCGAGAACCCCGACCATCCCGCCACGCGGCACCTGGAGCCGGAGTGGGAGTTCACGGACGAGTGGTACAGCTTCTTGAGCAACCCGCGCGCGCGGGGCGCGAACGTGCTGGTCACCCTGGACGAGAGCACCTACAGCCCGCGCATGAAGATGCTGGGCCGGGACGACGACCTCTCCATGGGTCCCGATCATCCGATCGTCTGGAGCCACTGTCTGGGCGAAGGGCGGGCCTTCTTCTCGGCGCTGGGCCACCGCGCCGAGGCCTACTCGGACCCGCGCTACGCCCGCATGATCGAGGGCGCGCTGGTCTGGGCGGCGGGGCTGGAGGGCGACTGCTCCTATCCCCTGGCCCCCGCCGAAGGCGACTGAGGCCGGGGCCCACCCGCACGCTCGCGGCGCGACACGCGGCCTATACTCGCGCCCCAGGGAGGCAGGCGATGGCGACCGTGATCCGCCCCCAGGACCGCAGACTCGAGCCCCTCGCCCAGGCGAAGGACAGCGGACTGCTGATGCAGTACCTGTCCGACGACGACCCCTACGTCCACATGACCCAGGTGCCCCCGGGCTTCGAGATCCGTCCCCACAGCCACTCGGAGACCGAGGTCACGGTGATCCTGTCCGGCTCGGTCCGGCTCGGCGGCCAGGTCTGCGAAGCCGGCTCCGTGCTGATCATCGACGCGGACGAGGAATACGCCCTCAGGGCCGGCGACGACCAGCCCCTCACCTTCCTGGTCGTCCGCCCCCGCCGCGCCGTCTACCGGACAAGCGGATAGGCTCGGCGGATCAGGTCGCGGGTTCGATGTCTTCGATGAGTTCGAAGGTGTTGCCGAAGGGGTCGCGGCCGTAGACGCAGAGGCTGGTGCCCAAGTCGACGGGCTCGCTGTTGAAGCTGACGCCGGCGTCGCGCAGGCGTTCATACTCCTGCTGCAGGCCGCTCACGCGCAGGCAGATGTGCGTGATGCCGTGGTCGTTGACCGGGCGCTCGGGGTTCTGGAGCTGGGGCTCGGGGCTCTGGTACTCGAAGACTTCGATCTTGGTGTCGCCGAGCCGGATCATCGCGACCTTGGACTCCGAGTCCCGGAGGCCAACCAGGTCGTCGAGCGGCTGGGAGCCCTGGGGCCAGCCGGCGTTGAACTCCACTTCGAAGCCGAACAGGTTGCCGTAGAAGTCCAGCGCCCGCTCCAGGCTGGGCACGGAGATCGCGGTGTGGTCGATGCCGTGGATCATGCTGGGGCCTCCGATTCGCGTTTCAAGGCTCGAGCACCACTTTGATCGAGCCGGTACTCCGATCCCGGGCCACGGCGTAGGCTTCCGCCGCGGCCTCGAGAGGAAGACGATGGGTGATGATGACATCCGCGACCTGCGGCTGTCTGGCCAGCAGCGCGGCGGCCTGGTCGATGTCGCGTCCCCCGGCGTCGCGCCCGTAGATGGAAGCCGGCACCAGGTCCAGCTCCTTCATGCAGACCGTATCGCCCGGCAGGACCATGCCGTCCCAGAAGGAGCCGATCAGCAGCAGCCGGCCGCCCGGTCGAGCCAGTTCGACGGCCGCCGCGGCCGAACTCTCGGTGCCGGCGGCGTCGATCACGATCTCGTACTCCCCGTCCGGCTCGACCGCTCCGAGCCGGGCGCCGGCCTCGCGCTGGGCGTCGTGGCGGGCGACCAGGGCCACTTCGCAGCCGGCGTCGACCGTAGCGGCCAGGGCACACTGGCCGAGCGCGCCCCCGCCGACGATCGCCAGGCGCTCGCCGCCCCCGACGCGGGCGCGTCGCAGGCCGTGGATCGCGACCGCGAGCGGCTCGACCAGGCAGGCGTCCGCCGGCGAAACTCCCGCCGCCAGCGGGACCAGCGCGCGCTCGGGAACCCGAACCTCTTCGGCCATGCCGCCGTCGCGGCCGACGCCGTACACCATGGACGGCCCGACGCGGCAGAGTTGATAGTCGCCCGCGGCGCAGAACTCGCAGGCTTCGCAGGGGGCCAGCGGCTCGATCGCCACCGGGACGCCATCGACCTCGCCCGCGATCTCGTGGCCGGGGATGCTCGGCAGCGGGAAGCCGGCGTCGAGCATGTGCAGGTCCGAGCCGCAGATCCCGCAGGATCGCACCCGCACGCTCACCCCTTCGCCGCTCGGAGGCGGGGCGTCGACCACCCGGACCTCTCCGCGATCGCAGCGAACGGCGCGCATCGTCAGCTCTCGAGGTAGCCGTCGAGGATGTCGTGGAAGTGGCGAATGCGCCTTTCCTGATAGGCCAGGTGCAGGCCTTTGAATCCGCGCGAGCGCAGGCCGCGCTGCTGCGGGGCCGCCTGTTCGCCGTCCTGACGCAGCGCCAAGTGCAGCTTGCTCTCGTGCCCCTCGCCCCAGCGGGTGTGCACGGTCTCGGGCCGCGGCGGGCGCTCGGAGCCGACCGGCATGCGGTCGTAGTTCTGGTAGTCCCAGTAACAGCGGTTGGGGTCGTCGGGGTGTGGCCGGGCGCGGAAGAACCAGAAATGGTTGGGACTGATGTTGAGCGTGATGTTGGGGAAGATCTGGTAGTGCACGTCCATCATCAGCTGCTCGTCGTTGAGGGCCTCGACGTCGTAGCCCCTGCGGCGCGCCGTCTCGCGAGCCGCCGACATCAGCACCGGCCGCACTTCGCCCTGGCGACCGGCGAACGGCTCCGGGTCGAGGCCGTTCATCTCCAGCATCCCGCGCATTTCCTTGCTCAGCGCGTTTCGGTCCTCGTAGCCGGCCTGCCGGGCCATCCGGTCCGACCAGCGCGGACTCGGCCGGCCCACGTGGAACAGGAAGCGGCTGTGCTTGCCCAGCAGGTCGACCGGGCAGTCCACGTCGTCGGTGAAGGGCAGCAGCTCGGGGTGGATGCCCTGGATGTGGTAGGCCTCGTTGAAGGAGTCGACCGCGACCTTCCAGTTGCAGTCCCACTCGAAGACGTAGTCCTCGGTGAGCGCAAAGCTGCCTCCGAAGTCGTAGGGCGCCAGGTGATCGGCGACCAGGCCCAGGAATTCCGGCAGGGGCTCGGCGTCGGGGGCCATGTTGACGAATACCCAGCCGCCCCAGGTGTCGACCTGGAGCGACGGCAGGC
This sequence comes from Pseudomonadota bacterium, assembly GCA_021295775.1. GTDB lineage: Bacteria > Myxococcota_A > UBA9160 > SZUA-336 > SZUA-336 > JAGWBS01. Next base: position 33,087 of record JAGWBS010000024.1, read on the forward strand.
GGATGCCCTCGGTACCCTGCCGGAAATCGTCGCGGTCCGGCAGCCCGCGCAGGTTGCCCTGCAGGTCGTAGGTCCACAGGTGGTAGGGACAGACGAAGGCGCGCGCGTGGCCGCAGCCGCGCTTGGGGACCACCTGGCTGGCGCGGTGCTGGCAGACGTTGTAGAGGGCGTCGATGCGGTCGGGGGCCGAGCGCACCACGAGGATCGACTCGTGACCCAGCTCGAAGGTGAAGTAGTCGCCCACCTCCGGGATGTCGGACAGAGGTCCGGCGATCACCCAGGTGCGCGTCCACATCCGATCCCACTCGCGCGCCATGAACTCGGGCGAGGTGTAGCGCTCCTTCGGGATCGGAGCGTCGCCGAGCTCGGGCTCGGGGAACTTGTGCATCGGGGTGCCGCGGGTATCGAGTGCGCTGGCCAAGGGCGCCTCCTTGCTGGGCCGAAATCGGCCCGGGCATTGTTCGCCGGCTCGGGACGGCGGTCAACCTCGGGAGCGGGTGGCCGCGGGCCGGGCGGGCGAACTAGAGACAGGCATAGGCGGCGTCGAGCAGGTCCAGCCCGCGGCGGTCTCCGAGCGGCTCACCGAACTGGTTCATCACGTAGCCGAAACCGATCCCGGCCCGCGTATCGGCCAGGCCGATCGATCCGTACGCGCCGTTGTGCCCGAACGCGCTCTCGCTCGGGCCGATCGACATCGGCGCATCCGCGCCGGGCAGCATGAAGCCGAGTCCAAAGCGGGTCGCGATGCCGATGGTGCGGTCCCGGCCCCGGACCTGGTTCTCGGTCGCGCGCGCGATTGTTTCGGTGCCCAGCAGGCGCACGCCGTCCAGCTCTCCCCCGCCCGCCAACAGGGCGTATACCCGCGCCAGGCTGCGGGCGTCGGAGTGGCCGTTGGCCCCGGGGATCTGGGCCGCGCGCCAGGCGCGCGAGCTGGCCACGGGCGCGGTCAGCAGGTGCGGGTCGTCGTAACGTTCGATCGATTCGGCTTCCACGCCCAGCGCCTGGCGCGAGATCCCGCCCAGGGTCGAGTCCTCCGGCGGCAGCAGAAGTTCCGCGGTGCGCGCGTCGTGCTCCGGTCCCAAGCCGATGTGAAAGTCGAGTCCCAGCGGGCCCGCGACCTCCTCGCGGAAGAATCGACCCAGGTCGCGCCCGTCGATCCGCAGCACCAGTTCGCCGACCAGGTGGCCGAACGAGAGCGTGTGGTAGCCGTGGGCGCTGCCGGGTTCCCAGTGCGGGCGCTCGGCGGCCAGCGCGGTCACGACCGCGTCCCAGTCGTAGATCCCGCCCGGCGCCAGCGGCTCGCGCAGCGCGGGCAGCCCCGCCTGGTGGCTCATCAGCTGCCGCACGCTGACGGACTCTTTTCCAGCCTGGGCGAACTCGCTCCAGTAGCGCGCGACCGGCGCCTCGTAGTCGAGCGAGCCCCGGTCGGCCAGCATGTGCGCGCAAAGCGCCGCCATGCCCTTGGTACAGGAGAAGACGCAGGCGATCGTGTCGCGCCCCCAGGGGCGGGCGCGTGCGGCGTCGAGGTGACCGGCCCAGAGGTCGACCACCGGCCGTCTCCCGGCGTACAGCGCGACCGCGGCGCCCACGTCGGAGACGCCCTGCGGGCGCTCGAAGTTGCCCGCGAAGACGTCCCGGACGGCTTCGAATCCCGGCTCGCAGTTCCCGCGGATTTCCAGCATGGCGGGCGATCTTACGTCAGGCCGCGCGTTGACGTCGCTCCGGGGCCTCTGTTCCAATGCGCGCGCCGCCCACCCACAAGGAGCCGCGATGGACCGCCTGAAGGACAAGGTTGCCCTGGTGACCGGAGCCGCGCGAGGGACGGGCGCCGCCACCGCGCGGCTGTTCGCCGCCGAGGGCGCCCGAGTGGTGCTGGCGGACGTGCTCGACGAGCGCGGCGGCAAGACCGCCGCCGAGATCGGCGAGTCGGCGCGCTATCAGCATCTGGACGTCTCCAGCGAGTCGGACTGGGAACGCGCGGTCGAAGAGGTGGAGCGGGAGTTCGGACGCCTGGACGTGCTGGTCAACAACGCGGCCGTGCTTCACCTGGCGACGATCGAGAAAACCAGCCTGAAAGACTGGGATCGGCTGGTGGCCGTCAACCAGACCGGCGTCTTCCTGGGCGTGCGCGCCGCGATCGCGCCCATGCGCCGCGCGGGCGGCGGCTCGATCGTCAACGTGTCTTCGATCGACGGGCTGGAGGGGATGAACTACGTGGGCGCCTACGCCTCGACCAAGTGGGCGCTGCGCGGGCTGACGCGTTGCGCGGCGCTGGAGCTGGGGCGCGACGGCATCCGCGTCAACACCGTCTGCCCGGCGGGCGGCAGCGACGAGATGGCCGCCCCCTGGGTGCCCGCCGGCGCGCAGAGCACTTCCGACTACGCCGAAGGCCGCCCGATCCCCCGCCGCGGGCGCGTCGAGGAGGTGGCTGCGCTGATCCTCTTCCTGGCCTCCGACGAGAGCAGCTTCTGCACCGGCGGCGACTATCCGGTTGACGGCGGGCACTCCTGCGGCACCTACCTGGGTTCCCTGCCCGGAGCCGACGGTGGCTGAGACCGGCGGCCGGCTGGCCGGCGAGACCGCCATCGTCACCGGCTCGACCTCCGGCCTGGGCAAGCAGATCGCGCTCGGCTTCGCGGCCGAGGGCGCCCGTGTCGCGGTCACCGGCCGCAACCGCGAGCGCGGCGCGGCGATGGTCGCGCAGATCGGGGAGGCGGGGGGCGAGGCCGTTTTCCTGCCCGCCGATCTGAGCCGGCCCGAAGACTGCGAAGAGCTGGTGCGGCAGGTCGTGGAGCGCTTCGGGACGCTGTCGGTGCTGGTGAACAACGCGGTGGACGCAAGCCGCGACGGGCCGCTGCTGGAAGTGGAGATCGACTCCTGGGAGCAGAAGCTGCGCGTCAACCTGACGGCCGCGGCCTGGCTGTGCCGCGCCGCCCTGCCGCCGATGATCGAGCGCGGCGGCGGCTCGATCGTCAACGTCTCGTCGCGCGCGGCGGAGCGCGGCACGCCCGGCCTGGCAGCCTACACGGCCAGCAAGGGCGGGCTGAACGCTTTGACGCGCTCGATCGCGATCGACTACGCCGACCGCGGCATCCGCTGCAACTCGATCACCCCCGGCTACATCCTGCACGAGACGCGCGACCGCGACATGGACGCCGCCAAGCGTGCCCGCGTGGAGGGCCAGCACCTGACGCGTCTGGCGACCGCCGAGGACGTGACCTGGGCCTGCGTCTTCCTGGCCAGCCGCGAGTCCGAGGTGATCACCGGCATCGACCTGCCGGTCAGCGGCGGCAGCACCACCGCCCGCGGCCTGAGCTTCGGCTGAGCCCTCAGGCGGGGGCGGGGAGGGCGCTAGGCCTCCGGCCCGCGCAGGAACTTCCAGACGTCTTCGCCCATCGCTCCGCGCAGCATGCCCTCGTAGCTCGGGCCGCGGCGCAGGTTGTGGCCGCCGTCGACCGCCACGATCTGGCCGGTGATCCAGGAAGACTCGGGGCCGGCCAGGAAGCGCACCAGCGTGCCCACGTCCTCGACCGAGCCGATGCGCGAGATCGGCATGTTCTCGGTGTAGGTCTGGAGGACCTGGGGGTTGGGGATCACGTGCTCCTGCATGATCTCGGTCGCCACGATGCCGGGGGCGACGGCGTTGACGCGGATGCCGAAGCAGCCCAGCTCGTCGGCGGCGCACTTGACCAGCATCTCGAGCCCCGCCTTGGCGGTGCAGTAGGCGGGCATGGACTGGTGGGTCACGCTGCCGGCGATCGAGGACATGCCCACGATCGCGCCCCCGCCCGAGTCCTTCATGCGCATGGCTGCGGCGCGGATGGTGTTGTAGGTGCCGACCACGTTCAGGTCGAGCGCCTGGCGGAAGGTGTCCGCGTCGGTGATCAGGATGAAGCTTCCGAATCCGGTGCCCGCGTTGGCGACGGCGATGTCCAACCGGCCGTCCGCGCCGGCCGCGCGCTCCACCGCCTGGTTGACGTCCTCTTCCTGGGTCACGTCGCAGGTCTGGTAGCGGACCTCCGCGCCCTCGGGCGCATCCCCGCTCAGCGCGTCCGCGGCCTGCGCCAGTACGTCTTCGCGCCGGCCGACCAGGGTGACCGTGGCTCCGTCGCGCAGCAGCGCCCGGGCGCAGCCCAGGCCGATGCCCGTCCCCCCTCCGGTGATCAGGGCCGTCTTGCCGGCCAGCGCCAACTCGCTCATCGCTCCCTCCTGGCGGTTGGGCGCCCTTGTAGCACGCCGCCCGGCCGCGGGCGAGCGCGCGGACCGGACGCCTCGGCCCGCGCTTGCGCCGCGGGGGCGCGGGTGAAACGATCCCGCGCATGCGTTCCGAATTCGTCCAGACCGCGAGCCTGAAGGTGCACCTGCTGCACGCGGGCCGGCAGGGTGCCGAGCCCGTCATCCTGCTGCACGGCTTCCCGCAGACCTCGCACATGTGGCGTCACCAGATCCCGGCCCTGGCCGAGCGCTACGACGTCTACGCGCCCGACACCCGAGGCTTCGGCGACACCGAGAAGCCGCGCGTCCGGCTGTCGCGCGACATCCTGGCGCGGGACGTGATCGAGCTGATCGACGCGCTCGGCTTCGAGCGCGCGGCGCTGGTCGGACACGACTGGGGCGGCATCATCGCCTCCGCCGCCGCGCTGCACTTCCCCGAGCGCGTGACGAGCCTGGCCCTGATCGACACGCTGGTGTCGGTCTGGATCCCCTGGGGCATCCACGGCTACTGGTTCAAGTGCGAGCCCGAAGCGGAGCGCTTCTGGGAGAAGCACCACCGCGACTTCATCCGCTCGGTCTTCGGCGGCGAAGCGCCCGCCTACGGGGGGCCGCCGGAATCGCCCTGGGCGGGGATGCCGGACGACACCACCCAGTCCCGCGCGGTGCGGCAGGTCGATCCCGGCCGGCACTGGACGCCCGAGGACGTGGCGCACTACGAGGAGAAGTTCGCCCACCCGGACGTGTGGTTCCACGCCATCGAGTACTACCGGCACTGCCTGCCGTTCCACATCGAGCGCACCGACCCGCAGGCCAGCGGCGGGCGGCGCTTCGAGTTCCTGTCCAACCCGCGCGTGGCCGAGATGTGGAACCATCCCGGGGGCATCTTCCAGCACCCGGACTTTCAACACTACATGGTGTTCGCTCCGGAGGACCGCCACCGACAGTACCCCGGCCGGGCCTTCTATCTGTTCAGCCCCTTCCTGGTGCCGCAGGCGTTCGAAAACGGCCTGCCGCCCGACGACTACATCCCCGCGGGCAACCTGTACGCCGAGTCGTTCGGGCACCACTTCCCCGACCTGCGCACGCGCGGCGCCCAGTGCGGGCACTTCATCCCCGAGGAAGACCCGCAGCGGACCACGGAGTTGCTGCTGGCGTTCCTGGCCGGCGAGATCTGACCGGCGCGTGGCCACGCAAGCACCCGGCCTTCAACGTGCGTAGCGCGCCCCCGCGGAAAAGGCGACTGTCCCCCCCTGGATCCCGACCAGCGGTGGGCTGAAGGAGCGATTTCTTCAATGAGCGAACTCAAACACGACCTCCCCGACGGCATGATCGAATGGGTCGCCCAGGTGGCGGGCGGCGAGGTCGTGCACCTGCACCGCCACGTCTCGCGCCGCGAGGCCTGGGTGGTCGACGTGGAAAGGACGGACGGGTCGCGGCTCGAAGGCTTCCTGCGCCTGCAGCGCGAAGTCGACTCGGTCGACCCGCGCCGTCTGGAGCGCGAGACCCGCATCTACCAGGCGCTGGGCCGGGCCGGACTGCCCGTGCCGGAGGTCTTCGGCTGGAACCCCGAGCTGAAGGCGGCGCTGCTCGCGCGCGACCCCGGCCGCTCGGACATCGACAAGCTCGAGGACCCGGCGCAGCAGCGCGCGATCATGCTCGACTTCATGCGCGTCGTGGCGCGCCTGAACACGCTCGACCTCGACGAACTCGGGCTCGACGACGTGATGCAGTACAAGCCGACGACCCCACGGGAGTGCGCGCTCAACGAGGTCGATCTGATCGTCTCGCAGTGGCGCTCCTTCCTCGACGGGCGCACCGACCCGCTCACCACCTACGGCCTCGACTGGCTGCGGCGCTTCGCGCCCGACGAGGTCGCCCGGATCTCGCTGGTCCAGGGCGACACCGGTCCGGTGAACTTCATGTTCCAGGGGGAGCGCGTGAGTTCGATGGTCGACTGGGAGCTGGGCCACTACGGCGACCCGCTAGAAGACCTGGGCAACATCGTGGTGCGCGAGTTCTGGAACCCGTGCGGCGGCCTGAAGGGCATGTTCGAGTTGTACGAGCGCGAGTCGGGCATCCCCTACGATCGCTTCCGCGCGCAGTACTACACCGTGCACCAGAACGTGCGCGGCATGATCCCCATCCACTACATATGCGAGAACGCGCACCCGCTCGAATCGCTGGCCTGGTACCTGTGCTACCGCTACGTCGGCGACCGCTCGACCGTCGAGATGCTGGCGCAGGCGATGGACGTGGCGATCGAGCGCCCCGAGATGCCGGAGGACTCCGGCGACCCCGACGTGCTCGCCGAGGCCGCGGTCTACGCCCAGGAGCACGACGTCGCGCCCCGGCTCGAAGACGGCTTCGGCGCCCAGCGCGCCAAAGACGTCCAGATCCTGATCGCCTGCATGGACCGCCGGCGGCGCTACGGCGAGACGCTGGCCGCCGCCGAACTCGACGATCTGGGCGAGCTGCTGGGCCGCCGGCCGGCTTCGCTCGCCGAGGGCCTGGCCGAGTTCGACGCCGCGATCCGGGAGCAGCGCCTGGACGACGCGGCCGTGATTTGCACGCTGGCGCGCAAGGCCTACCGGGACGAGTGGCTGCACGCCCCGGCGGTCACTCTCTACCCCGACCGCCGCCAGGCCGAGCTGGACTGAACTCCGCCGCCAGCGATCCCGCGGCGGCCCC
>JAGWBS010000025.1 GCA_021295775.1 Pseudomonadota bacterium
AGCCGCCCGCTTCGTGACCCGGCCCGGCCGGTCTCAGTAGTTCAGCGGCTCGCCCTCGCTGTGCGCGATGACCGCCGCCCCGACCGAGTCGGAGGTGACGTTGACCATCGTGCGGAACATGTCCAGCGGGCGGTCGACGCCCAGCATCAGGCCGGCCAGGGCGTAGGCCTCGGGCGTGTTCAGGCCGATCGCCTGCAGCACGATGAAGATCATCACCAGGCCCGCGGACGGGATCGCGGCGGCGCCGATCGAGGCCAGCAGGGCCGTCAGCACGATCACCCCCTGGGTGGCCAGCGAAAGCTCGAAGCCCAGCGCCTGGGCGATGAAGAGCGCCCCGACGCACTCGAACAGCGCAGTGCCGTCCATGTTGATCGTGGCGCCCATCGGCAGCACGAAGCTGGTGACCTTGTCCGACGCGCCCACGTTTTCCCGCACGCAGTGGATGGTCATCGGCAGCGTGGCCCCCGACGAGCTGGTGGAGAACGCCATCGCCAGGGCCGAGCCCATCGCCCGGTAGTGGTGCAGCGGGTTCTTGCGGGTGAGCAGGAAGAACAGCAGCGGCAGACCGACCAGCCAGTGCACGCTGAGACCGAGCGCGATCGTCAGCATGTACTGGCCGACCTGCTCGAACACGTCCAGGCCCATCTGGCCGACCGCGCGCGCCAGCAGCGCGAACACGCCGATCGGCAGCAGACGGATCACGCCGCGGGTGAGCTTCATCATCACGCCGAAGGCGGCCTCGAAGAAGCGCCGCAGCAGGTCGCCCGGCTCGCCGCGCGTGAGGCCCACGGCGGCGCCCAGGCAGATCGAGAAGAAGATCAGTCCCAGGATGTCGAACGTGGCCGCGGCCTCGACCGGGTTGCTCGGAATCAGCCGGGTGACGATCCCGGCCAGGGAGTCCGGCATCTGCAGATTCTCGGGCTGGAGCGCCTGCACGCCCTCCGGCATCTCGAGACCGGCGCCGGGCCGGATGGCGTTGGCCAGCGTCAGGCCGACCAGGATCGCCATCAGGCTGGTCAGGGTGTACCAGAGCAGCGTCTTGACCCCCAGCCGGCCGAGGGCCTTGCCGTCGCCGATGCCGGCCACGCCGTGGACGATCGAAGTGAAGATCAGCGGCACGATCACCATCCGCAGCAGACGCATGAAGGTGTCGGCCACCCAGGCCACCCAGCCCACCTCGCCGAAAGTCGTGGCGAAGAGCAGGCCCAGGGCCATGGCGATCAGGATCTGCCAGTGGAGTTCGAGCTTCATCACGCCGGCAAAGTAACACGCCGCCGGGAGCGTGCCGGCGCGTCAGTCACGGTGTCCCGGGACACTCCGGCGGGTCGCGGCCGCTAGTCGGAGAAGCCGCCGCCGGTCCAGTAGCCCAGCGCCGTCATCCCGAGTGAGCCGAAGAAGTGGGAGCCGGCCAGCCCCGCCATTCGCCAGACGTGCCCCTCCAGCAGCATCTGGAAGGCTTCGAGGGAGAAGGTGGAGAAAGTGGTGAGCGCTCCCAGGAAGCCGGTGGCGAGCGCCAGGCGCAGCTCGGGGGCGAGCGGGGCCATCACGGGCGCGGCGATCAGCCAGCCGATCCCGAATCCGCCCAGCAGGTTGGCGGCCAGGGTTCCCAGCGGCATTCCGGCCCAGGCCGGGTTGAGTTGAGCCGCCAGCCCCCAGCGCAGCAGCGCTCCCAGCGCCGCGCCGGCGGCGACCGAGGCGATCGCGAGGGGGGTCGGCATCTCGACCGCGGAGCATACCCCAGCCGCCGGGAGCGGGCCGGCGGGCGCGAGCGGCTCGGCTTCAGAACCGCGCCTCCCCGAGTCGGGCTGAGCCGACCGGCGGGTTTCCGCTGCGTCCGCTCAGCGGCCCTGCCAGCGGGGTTTGCGCTTCTGGGAGAAAGCGAGCGGTCCTTCCTTTGCGTCCTCGGTGGCCAGGATCTCCCGCAGCGCGGCGTGGTTCAGGCGCCAGACTTCCTCTTCGGGCCGACCGAGGGATTGCCGGACCAGTCGCTTGCCGATCTTCACCGAGACGGGCGCGTTCTCGCCGATGCGAGAGGCGAGTTCGACGGCGGCGGCCATGACCTCGGAGGCCGGCACGACGCGATTGATCAGCCCCAGCTCGAGGGCGCGCTGTGCATCGACCGCATCGCCCGTCAGCACCAGCTCCAGCGCGGCCGCGAGCCCGATCCGGGGCGCCAGCCGGGTCACTCCGCCCGCTCCCGCGACCAGGCCGCGCTTGGGTTCCGGCAGACCGAAGGTCGCGTGCTCGGCCGCCACGATCAGGTCGCAGGTGAGCGCGAGCTCAAGCCCCCCGGCCAGGCAGGATCCGTTGACGGCGGCGATCAGCGGCTTGGCGAGCCCGCGCTCGCACACCTGCACCACGTTCAGGCCCCGCCCGGTCCCGGAGTCGTCCCCGTAGGCCATCGCCTTCAGGTCCGCACCCGCGCTGAACGACTGCTCGCCGCTGCCGGTGAGGATCGCGGCGGTCACTTCGGGCGACGCCTCGATCTGCTCGAAAGCGTCCCAGAGTTCTTCGGCGAGTCCGGCGTTGATGGCGTTGCGGACCTCGGGCCGTTCGATGGTCAGGACCTCGACGCGCCCTCTGAGTTCGCGCTTCAGGAACATGCGCGGCAGCATACCCGGCCGCCGGACGGAGGGGCAAAACCCCGGCCCGGAGGTCCGGACCGGGGTGAGGCTCGGCGCGCGGCTAGCTCGCGATGGGCACCGTGCGCGGCTTGGCCTCGGCGCGCTTGTGGACCACGACCGTGAGCACGCCGTCGGCGAAGCCGGCATCGACCTGGTCGGCATCGGCGTCCTTGGGCAGCGTGATCGCGCGGTGGAAGGCGCCGAAGGAGCGCTCGAGCCAGCGCCCGCGTTCCTTCTCCTCGTCGCGGGCGCTGCGCTTCTCGCCGCGGATGTTCAGCACGCCTTCGTGCAGCTCGATCGAGAGGTCCTCTTTCTTGACGCCGGGCAGCTCGGCGGCGATCGAGTAGCGGTCTTCGGACTCGGTGACGTCGATCGCCGGAACGCGCGCGCCCCCGGCGGCGGGCCGGGTTCCGAAGACATCGTCGAACACTCTCGACATCACCGAGGTTTCGCCGAACTCGCAGGGCGAACTCCACGCTCCGAAGCCCCGGAAGGGATCCCAGTGAGTCACTTTGGCTGCGCGAGTGTCTTGCATGATTTCTCTCCTTCGTATCGGTGACCCGGAAGCGACTGACTCGGTCCCGAACCACGCGCGGAAATCTCGAACCGAAACCATTCTTGTCAAGTGTCGTGTGAGATCTCTCCGAGGGGGGCCGTCGCGTTTGACATCGGCTCGCGAGTGCTTAGGGACTGCTATGATCTCCGCGGCCGGCGAACCGCGTTTCGCCCGCGGGACCGCTTGCGGAGGGACGACTCATTACTCAGCCCTACACAGACCTGTACACGGAGCTGGGCGTCCCCCGGAACGCTGGCGAAGACGAGATCCGGCGCGCGTACCGAAAGGGGGCGCGCGAGAACCACCCGGACGTCAACCCCGAGGACGCCGCCGCGGAGGAGCGCTTCAAGCGCCTCTCCTTCGCCTACGAAGTGCTCTCCGACGCCGACAAGCGCGCGCGCTACGACGAGTTCGGCGTCGACGGCCTGGCCGAGGGCTTCGACGCGGACCGCGCGCGAATGTACCGGCGCTGGGGCGGCTCCGGCGGCCCGCGCTCCGGCGCCCCCGGTGGCTTTTCCCTCGAAGATCTGTTCGGCGACCTGTTCGGCAGGCCCCGTTCGGGCGCCGGCCGGGACGTCGAGGCCGCCCTCGCCGTCGACCTTCTCGACGTGGTCCGCGCAGCGGAAGTTTCGGTGGAGTTCGCCCACCGCCCCGGCCTCAAAGTTCGCCTGCCTCCGGGGTCCGGGGACGGGACGCGCATCCGGCTGGCGGGCCAGGGCGACCCCGCGCCCGGCGGAGGACCGCGCGGCGATCTCTTTCTTGAGCTGAGGGTGAGGCCGCACCCGCTTCTCCGCCGCGACGGTGACGATCTGCACCTCGACGTGCCGGTCACCCTGCCGGAACTGGTGCGCGGCGCGAAGATCCGCGTGCCGACCCCGGACGGTCCGGTCGGCATGACCCTGCCGAGCCACTCCCGGCCCGGCTCGGTGCTGCGGGTGCGCGGCAAGGGCTGCGTGACTCGCGAACCGGAGAGGCGCGGCGACTTGTATGTCCATCTGACTCTGCACTGGCCCGACGCGCCCGACGAAGACATCGAGCGGCTGGCCGACGCGGCGGAGTCACTCTATTCGGGCCGGGACGTCCGGGCGGGCCTGCGCCTCTAGCGCGCGGAGGAGAGCATGGGACGGCTGGAGGGCAAGGTGGCGCTGATCAGCGGGGCGGCCCGCAACATGGGCGCCGCGGAGGCCCGGCTCTTCGCGCGAGAGGGCGCCCGGGTTCTGGTGACCGACGTGCTCGACGAGCGGGGCGCGGAACTGGCGGCGGAGATCGGGCCCGCGGCGGGCTACCGCCGCCTCGACGTGACGGACCCGGAGCAGTGGAAGACGGCGGTGGGCGAGGCGGTGGAGCGCTTCGGAGGCCTGGACGTGCTGCTCCAGAACGCCGGCGTGGTGCCGATCTCGCCGCTGGCGCAGGTTTCGCTCGAAGACTACGAGAACTGCATGCGCGTCAACGCCACCGGCACGTTCCTGGGCATGCAGGCCGCGGCCGAGGCGATGAAGACGCGCGGCGGAGGCTCGATCATCAACGTCTCCTCGGTCCAGGGAATCGTGGGCGCCCCGGGGCTGATCGCCTACACCGCCAGCAAGTTCGCGATCCGCGGCATGACCAAGGCCGCCGCGCTCGAGCTCGGGGGGCACGGGATCCGGGTCAACTCGATCCACCCGGGCATCGTACGGGTCCGCAAGCCGCGCCCCGGCCAGCCCGTCCAGGACCCGGACTACGACTCGCTCGGGCAGGCGCTGCCGCTCGGCCGGGCCGCCGAGGTGGAAGACATCGCCAACGCGGCGCTTTTTCTGGCCTCGGACGAGTCCGCCTACGCCACCGGCGCCGAGTTCGTGATCGACGGCGGCATGCTGGCCGGACCGTCGTACCCCTGAGACCGCGCCGCCGCCCGTCTCCGAAAGCGACGGAAGCGGCCGGTCCTTCCGGCTAAGCTTGAGGCGTGCAGCGCCGCTACCGCACCCGCGTCGCGGGCGAGACGTTCGAGTTCCAGGGCCTGCGCGAGCTGCTCGCCCGGGCCAGTCCGGCTCGAAGCGGCGACGAACTGGCGGGCGTCGCCGCGCGGGACGAAAGCGAGCGCGTCGCCGCCCAGCTTCTGCTCGCCGACGTCGGCCTGGGGGAATTCCTCGAGGATCTCGTCGTGCCCTACGAGCAGGACGAGGTGACCCGTCTGATCGTCGACGGCCACGACGCCCCGGCCTTCGCGCCGCTGGCGAACCGGAGCGTGGGAGAATTCCGCGACTGGCTGCTCGACTACGGGACAGACGCGGAGGCGCTGCAGAGGCTCGCCCCCGGCCTGACCCCCGAGATGGTGGCGGCGGTCAGCAAGCTGATGCGCAACCAGGACCTCATCCTGGCCGCGCGCAAGCGCCGGGTGGTGACGCGCTTCCGCAACACGCTCGGCCTGCCCGGGCGGGTTTCGATCCGGCTGCAGCCCAACCACCCCGCCGACGACCCGGCGGGAATCACGGCGTCGATCGTGGACGGGCTGCTCTATGGCTGCGGCGACGCCGTGATCGGGATCAACCCCGCGACCGACTCCGTGGAGCGCCTGATCGAGCTCACGCGGCTGCTGGCCGAGCTGATCGAGCGCTACCGGATTCCGACGCAGGGCTGCGTCCTGGGCCACGTGACCGCCCAGCTCGAGGCGATCGAGCGCGGCGCTCCCGTCGACCTGGTGTTCCAGTCGATCGCCGGGACCGAGGCGGCCAACGCGGCCTTCGGCTTCGACCTGGCCCTGCTGCGCCGGGCGCGCGAAGCGGCCCTGGAACTGGGACGCGGGAGCCTGGGCCAGGACCTGATGTACTTCGAGACCGGCCAGGGCTCGTGCCTGTCGGCCGAGGCGCACCACGGCTGCGACCAGCAGACGCTCGAGGCGCGCGCGTATGCGGTGGCGCGCGCCTTCTCTCCGCTGCTGGTCAACACCGTGGTCGGCTTCATCGGCCCCGAGTACCTGTACGACGGCAAGCAGATCACGCGCGCCGGTCTCGAGGATCACTTCTGCGGCAAGCTGCTCGGCGTTCCGATGGGCTGCGACGTCTGCTACACCAACCACGCCGAAGCCGACCAGGACGACATGGACAACCTGCTGACCCTGCTGGGCGTGGCGGGCTGCAACTACTTCATGGGCGTGCCGGGAGCCGACGACGTGATGCTCAGCTACCAGTCGACCTCGTTTCACGACAGTCACTACCTGAGGCAGGTACTGGGGCTGCGCCCGGCGCCGGAGTTCGAACGCTGGCTCCGGGAGATGGGGATCGTCGACGAGGGTCACCGGCTGCGCCCGTCGGAGACTCGCCACCGACTGCTGGCGGCGCCGGAGATCCAGGGTGGCACGGAAGACTGAGCGGGACTCGTCCGGGGATGCGCCCTCGCGCGAGCCGGAGGTGTGGGAGCGGCTGCGCGGCCTGACCCCGGCTCGCATCGGACTCGGCCGCTCCGGCGGCAGCCTGCCCACCCCCCACTGGCTCGATTTCCGCCTTGCCCACGCCCGGGCCCGGGACGCGGTGCAGGCCGTCTTCGAGCCCGAACCGATCCTGGAACAGGTCCGGGCGCTGGGGTTCGAGAGCCTGGATCTCGCCAGCCGGGCCGGGGACATCGAGACCTATCTGCGGCGCCCCGACCAGGGAAGGCGTCTGTCTCGGGACTCCCGCGCCGCGCTGTCGGGGGCCGTGCCGGAGCCCCCGCCCGAACTGGCCCTGTGCGTGGCCGACGGGCTTTCCGCGCGCGCTGTGGCCGTGCAGGCGCCGACGTTGCTGGCGGTCCTGCTGCCCGAGCTCGCGCGCCGCGCATGGCGCCTGGGCCCGGTCTGCACGGTCCGCCACGGGCGGGTCGCGGTTCAGGACGAGATCGGACAGCTCCTGTGCGCCACGCTGGCGCTGATCCTGATCGGCGAGCGTCCCGGGCTGGGCTGCGCGGACTCGCTGGGCGCGTATCTGGTCCACACCCCGCGGGTCGGAAACACCGACGAGCGGCGCAACTGCGTTTCGAACATCCGCGCGCAGGGACTGCATCCCGAGCGGGCCGCGCTGGAGCTGGTGGATTTGCTGGATGAGGCGCGCCGGCGCGGCTTGTCAGGCGTCGGGTTGCGGCTCCCCGGCTTGCCCGGCAGCGCGGCCGGCCGCGTATCCTAGTCCGCATGTCCGAGACCGATCCGCAGCGAGTTCCGGTGATCGCCGCCGTGGGGCAGGCGATCGAGCGGGAGCAGACCGTCGATGCCGTCGACCTGATGGAGCGGGCCGCGCGCGCGGCCGGTGCCGAAGCCCCGGCGTTGGCGGAGCGCATCCAGAGGCTGAGCGTGATCGGCGTCTCCTTCTCGCCGGTCGGCCGGGCTCCCGCCAGCGCCCTGGCGCGGCGCCTGGGCCTGTCTCCCGCGCGCTGCGAGGTCACCCGCGCGGGGGGCAACATGCCTCAGTGGGCGGTCAACCGCGCCGCGCACGAGATCTCCCAGGGCCAACTCGAGACCACCCTGATCGCAGGGGCCGAGGCCACGCGCTCGATGCGCGCCGCGGACCCCGGGGCCAGCTTCCTGGACGCCCGCCGGCCGGACGACGACGAAGAGCGCGACGAGACCATTGGCCCGTCGCTGTCCGGCATGCTGGGACCGGCCGAGACCGCCGCGGGCCTGCGCGCGCCGGCCGAGATCTACCCGATCCTCGAGAGCGCCCTGGCCCGGCGCGAGGGACGCAGCTTCGAGCAGCAGCGGCGGCACCTTGCGGACGTGATGGCGCGCTTCACCGAGGTGGCGGCGGACAACCCCTACGCCTGGTTCCGGCAGCGCCGCACGGCCGGGGAGATCGCCGGGATCACGCCCGAGAACCGCCTCACGGCGGAGCCCTACACCAAGCGCATGAACTCCTTTCCGAACGTAGACCAGGGGTCCGCCATCTTGGTGACCACGCTGGCGCAAGCCCGCGAGGCGGGAGTCGCGGACGGCTGCGTCTTCGTCTGGTCGGGAGCGACCAACGCCGAACCCGCCCCGGCCGCACGCGCGGAGCTGGGAGGATCGCCGGCGCTGCGCGCCGCCAGCCGCGCCGCGCGCGAAGCTGCGGGAATCGGCGGCGACGATCTGGCGTTCCTGGAATGCTATTCGTGCTTCCCGATCGCCGTCGAAGCGGCGGCCCGGGCGCACGCCGTGGAACTCGACGATCCGCGCGGCCTCACGCTCACCGGAGGCATGCCGTTCTTCGGCGGCCCCGGCAACAACTACTCCAGCCATGGCATCGCCGCGCTGGTCGAGCGCCTGCGCGAGTCGGGAGGCCTGGGGCTGGTCAACGCCAACGGCGGCTACCTGTCGAAGCATTCCGTGGGCATCTACGGCGCCCGCCCGCCCGCCGAGGGGTTCCGCCTTGCCGACACCCGCGAACAACAGCAGCGCATCGAGTCCGAGGCGCGGCCGGTCGCCCTGCAGGCCGAGGGCGAAGCGGGCGTCGCGGGCGGAACGGTCGTCTACGATCGGGACGGCTCCGTCGCCAGGGCGCCCGTGATCGCCGACCTGGACGATGGCCGCCGCGTGGTCGCGCAGGCCGACCCGGCCCTGTTGCCGGATCTGGCGGGCGTCTCGCTGGTCGGCCGCCGCGTGCGGATCTCGGGAGAGCCGCCGATCTACCGGCTGTAGCCCGGGGGAAGGACGGCCACGGGGGCAGCTATTCCGCGTTCGCGGGCGCCTGCACGCGGTTGTGGATCGCGGGCAGGGAGCCCAGATAGGTGGCGATGGCGTTCAGGTCGGCGGTCGTCAGGTGGCGGTATCCCTGATCGATCAGCTCGCGCATCAGCCCCTGGGCGTCGTCGCCGTCGGGCTTGAAGCCGGTCTGCAGGAACCAGCGCAGGTCCGCGCGGCTCCACTCTCCGATCCCGGTCTCGTCGTCGGGGGTGATGTTGGGCGCGAGTTCGCCCTCGGGAGCCTCGGCGGAGCCGGCCAGGTGCATGGAGGGATCGAGACCCAGCAGCAGCGTCCGCGGCGTGTGGCACTCGCCGCAGTGCGCCAGCGCGACGCTCAGGTAGGCGCCCCGGTTCCACTCTTCGGAGCGCTCCGGGTCGGGTTGGTAGGCGCCGACCTCCAGGAACAGGGCGTTCCAGATTGCGGCGCTCCAGCGCCAGGAGATCGGCGGCGAGACCTCGTGCGGGCGGTTGGGCTTTTCTACCGCCGGCAGCGAGAACAGATAGGCCTGCAGGTCGCGCAGGTCCGCGTCGCTCATGCGCGTGAACGCGGCGTACGGGAACACGGGGTAGAAGTGCGAGCCGTCGGGCGCCTCGCCCAGGCGCATGGCGCGGAAGAAGTCGGCTTCGCTCCAGCCGCCGATGCCGGTCTCCACGTCCGGGGTGATGTTGGTCGAGTAGAACACCCCGAAGGGCGTCTCCAGCGCGCGTCCGCCCGCCAGCAGAGGGCCGCCGCTGGGGGTGTGGCAGCTGCAGCCGCCGGATGCCTGGAAGAGGTACTCGCCGCGCTCGACGGCCCCGGCCAGGCCCGGGTCTTCCTCCATGGCCGGGGCTGCCCCCGGCGCGGCGGCGGCCAGCAGCAGGAGCCAGGCGAGCGGGCGCACGCGCATCAACGCCGCTTGTACGACTCTTCCTTGGGCTTGCGGTAGTTGTCGTGGCAGCCGCCGCAGGACAGCCCGAGTTCGCGGACCTGCCCGCCGAAGGCGGCCAGGTCGCCGCTTTCGGCGGCCTCGGACAGCCGGACGGCCTCGGCCCGGAAGCTCTCGATGGCCTGGGCGAATCCGTCGGGATCGTCCCAGATCCCGGGCTTCGCGTCGGTCGCGCCCTCGGTCACGCGCTGCCCGAACGCCACGGCGAGCTGGTCGGCGTGCGCCGCCAGGTTGCCGGCGTGCCCCGCCAGGTTGTCCTGCACCGGCAGGCCGTGCTTGAGCACGTCTCCGATGGCGGCCATGTTCGCGCCAATGGCGCGCATCAGGTTCTGCCGGTAGTCGATGAATCCTTCGCCGTCCTGGGCCGTGGCCGTGCCGGCGGCGACGAGAATTCCGACGGTCAAGATCGCTCGGAGCATCGGATGGTTTCCCCCTGTTGCTGGGCTCTCTGATCCAGGCCAGCATGCGCGACCCCACACGCCGGGTGCAAGCTCTGTCGCTGTCGTCCCAGCAGGTTAACGCTGGCGGGACGCCTGTAGCCGCTTTCTGGACGGACCCCGAGGTATGTGCGAACCAATGGCCCGGAGGCTCGGGGTGGACCTGACACAGAGCGTTTCCCTGGCGGACGAGCGGGTTCTGCTGCGGCCGTGGACCTACCGGGACCTCGACGCACTGGTCGAGGTCGGTCTGGATCCGCAGATCTGGCGGAACACGGTGAGCCGCTTGGAGAACCAGGCCGACGCCCGGCGCTACATCGAGTGGCTGCTCGACGAGCAGACCGCGGGCCGGCTGTTGTCGTTCGCGGTCGTGGACCGGGGGCGGGGAGAGTTGGCCGGGAACTCCAGCCTTGGTAACGCCTCGGCGGGGGACCGGCGGATCGAGATCGGCTGGACCTGGCTCTCCGGCCGGGCGCAGGGCCGCGGGATCAACACCCGCGTCAAGTCTCTGCTGCTCGAACACTGCTTCGAGTCGCTGGGCGCGCAGCGCGTCGAGTTCAAGACCGACGCGATGAACGACCGGGCGCGGGGCGCGCTGGAAAAGATCGGCGCTATACCCGAGGGGACGCTGCGCTCGCATACGCTCATGCACGACGGGCGCTACCGCGACACGGTCTACTACAGCATCCTGGAAAGCGAGTGGAGCGAGACCCGCGAGCGTCTGCGCAGCCTGATCGAGGCCGGCCGCTAGGACCGGCTCGAGCCCAGGCCGCGGGAGTCGCCGGCGGCGTAGCGCTCGAGGTCGGCGGGATCGTAGGAGATGAACTCGAGCAGGTTCTGGTCGGGGTCGCGCAGATAGACGCTGACGCCGCGGCCGGAGCCCGCGCCGCGCCCGCCGATGCGCTCGACGGGACCCTCGATGGGCTCGGTCCCGGTCTCCTGCAGGCGCCTCAGCAGCGCGTCGATGCCGCCCTCCCAGACGAAGCAGAGATCGCCGCAGCCCGGCTCCGCGGTGGGGCCGCGCAGGTACTGCGGGGAGCCGCGCAGCGGCACCAGCGCCTCGGTGTGGACGTTGATCTTGTTGTCGCCGAAGGTGATCGAGACGATCGGATAGTCGCCGCGCCTCCACTCCTGTTCGTGCTCGGTGCCGAAGCCCAGCGCCTTGTAGAAGCTCAGGAAGCGCTCGGTGTTCGCGGTCGGCAGGGCGATGTGGTCAAAGCCGGCGATGGCCATGGAGACCTCCCGGCCCGATCTTACTCCCGCGGTTCCGCTCAGCGGTCCTTGGGCTGGCCCAGGATGCGCTCGGCGATGATGTTGCGCTGGATCTGGGAGGTGCCCGCCGAGATGGTGCTCTGCAGCGAGCCGAGGGCCGCCCACCCGAACTGCCGAGTGGGCAGGTCGGCGACGTCGTCCCGCGCCAGCACGCCCCGCCCGATCAGTTCGCGGGCGGCCTCGGCGGCGCGCTGCCAGAGTTCGCTGTACTTCAGCTTGAGCGCCGAGGCGCCCAGCCCGGGCACGCCGGTGCGGGCCGCCTGAGACAGCGAAAGGCGCAGCATGGATCGCAGCGCGTCCAGCTCCGCCTGCAGTCGGCCGATCCGGCGCCGCAGCCCGGCATCGTCCGCGGCCGGCCGGCCCCCGCGCTCGACCCGGCGTGCGGCCAGCAGCATGGAATGCAGCAGCTGTTGCATCGAGTAGATCTGCCGGGCGAAGGCGGTCCCGCGCTCGAAGCGCAGCGTGACGTTGCTGACGCGCCAGCCGTCGTTCTCGGCGCCGACCAAGTGGCTCGCCGGCACGCGCACGTCTTCCAGAAAGACCTCGCAGAACTCCAGGCTGCCGGCGAGGGTCTTGATGCGCCGGATCTCGATGCCGGGGGCGTCCATGGGCAGGATCAGCCAGCTCAGGCCGCGGTGCTTGGAGGCTCGCGGGTCGGTGCGCACCAGCAGCTCCGCGTAGTCCGCCATGGTCGCCATGCTGGTCCAGATCTTGTGGCCGTTGACCACGTAGTCGTCCCCGTCGCGCACGGCGGAGGTACGCAGATTCGCCAGGTCTGAGCCGGCCGAAGGCTCCGAGAAGCACTGGCACCAGGTCTGCTCGCCCCGCAGGATGGGCGGCAGGTGCGCCGCTTTCTGCTCCGGCGTGCCCTCGACCATCAGGGTCGGGCCCGCGTGCAGGAGTCCGACGAAGTTGGTGGGGTTGAACGGCGCCTGCGCCCGCGCGCATTCCTCGGCGAAGATCAGCTGCTGGGCCAGGGACGCGTCGCGCCCGCCGTATTCGCTCGGCCAGTGCAGCCCCGCGTAGCCCGCGTCGAAGAGCCGGCGCTGCCAGCGGGCGTCGTACTCGCGCTGGGCCTTGTAGCCGGCCTCGGGCGGAGGGGAGTCTCCCTGCCGGGGAATGGTTTCGTCCAGCCAATGGCGCAGCTCTTCGCGGAACCGCTCGTCTTCGGGAGTGTGGCGCAGATCCAAGCGATACCTCCGCCGCGGGGCGCGGGCGAGGGTGTAGACGCCGCCGCGGTGCGCGTCAATCCCGCCGATTCCCGGCGCCGCTCCGGCTCCCTCGCCCGCCTCTGGGTGAACTAGGAGCGCCGGCCGCGCCGGCGCTGGTAGCGGTCGACCGCCTGGGTGTGCTCGCGCAGGGTGCGGGAGAAGACGTGCGTGCCGTCGTTGCGCGACACGAAGTAGAGGTAGGGAACGTCGGCGGGGGAAAGCGCGGCGCGGATCGACTCGATGCTGGCGCTCGCGATCGGGCCGGGGGGCAGGCCGGCGCGCACGTAGGTGTTGTACGGGGTGTCGCGCTCCAGGTCGCTGCGGCGCAGGTTGCCGTCGAACTCGCCGCGCGTGGCGATGATCCCGTAGATCACCGTGGGGTCGGTCTGCAGGAGCATGCCGCGGGCCAGGCGGTTTGCGAACACGGCCGAGACCAGCGTCCGCTCGGCGGGCAGCGCGGACTCCTTTTCGACGATCGAGGCCAGCGTGACGATCTCGTGCAGGCTGTGGCCGGACGCGGCGAGGGCCTCGCGGTCGGCTTCCGTCCAGCGCCGCCCGAACTCGTCGTGCATGCGCCCGATGACTTCTTCGGGGGTGCTGCCGCGCCGGAAGCGGTAGGTCTCGGGATACAGATACCCCTCGAACGAGTCTCCGGCGATGCCGCGCCCGCGCGCGCGGGCGGGATCGCGCGCGTGGGCGATGAAGCTTTCGGCGCTCACGATGCCGGCCGCCTCCAGGCGGCCCGCGATCTCGTCCAGGCGCAGGCCCTCGGGGAGCGTCACCGGGTGGGTCTTGACCTCCCCCGAGACCAGCTTGTCCAGGATCTCGGCCGGCGTCATGCGCGCGTCCAGCTCGTATTCGCCCGCCTTGATGGCGCGGTCCGCGCCCGCCAGGCGCGCGTAGAGCGCGAACGCGCGCGGACCGAAGATCGGGTGCGGCGGAAGCAGCCCGCTGCGCTCGAGCCGGCTCGCGACCCGGCCCGGGGTGTCGCCCGCTTCGACCGTGAAACTCTGCGCGGATTCGGCCGCGGCGGCGGGCGCGTGGAGTCCCTGCGCCGCCCACGCCAGCAGCGCCAGACCGGCGAGGGCGACCGCCGCCGCGCCCCAGACCGCCCCCCGGATCACATGGCCTCCCGGTCCATCCAGGCCTGCAGGATCAACGACGCGGCGATCGGATCCACGCGGCCTTTCTGTTTCCGGGCGGGGACGCCCGTGTCCCGCAGCGCGCGGCGCGCCTGCTCGGACGACCAGCGCTCGTCGAAGAAGTCGACCGGCAGGCCGGTGCGGCGCGCGACGCGGGCCCCGAAGGCCCGGCTGCGCTCCGCCTGGGAACCGCTCGACCCGTCGAAGCGCAGCGGCAGGCCGACGACGATCCGCCCCACGTCGTACTCGCGCACCAAGGTGGCGATGCGGTTGACCGGTGCGGCGCCCCGGCCACGCGCGGCGATGGTCTCGAGCGGCCGCGCGAACACTCCCGTCGGGTCGCTCACCGCCACGCCGATCCGCGCTTCTCCATAGTCCAGCGCCATGGTCCGCACGCGGGGACGGTAGCAGGCGCGGCCTCCCGAGTCGTCATTCCGAGTTCGACGCGGCGCCGGACGCAGCCGCATCCGCGGGGTTCTCCGGCGCCACGGCACGGGATCGGCTTAGGAGCGGGCGTGTTGTTGAGTTTCGTTTTTTATTCGCTAAACTTGCATGCTCTCCGGCTCGCGACTAGTCTGGAGAAACTTGGGAAGTGCCTGATATCTAATGAGAAAATTCGTTCTCATCAGCGCCACCGCGGGGGGTGTCGGCTACCTGCCGGGGGCGCCAGGCACAGCCGGTTCGGTGGTCGGAGTCGGAATCTGGGCAGCTCTGGCCGGGCTGGGCCCGGCCCCGGCGGTGTGGATCGGAGGCGGAGCGCTGCTGGTCCTGTCCGTCTGGGCGGCGGGCCGGGCCGAGGCGGAGCTGGGCCGCAGGGACGATCCGCGCATCGTGATCGACGAGGTGGCGGGCAGCCTGCTGGCGTTGCTCGCCCTGCCGTTGAGCTGGGAGACGGCCCTGGTCGGATTCGCCCTGTTCCGGCTTTTCGACATTGCCAAGCCGCCGCCTTGCCGCAGGCTCGAGCGGCTCCCGGGCGGGCTGGGAGTGGTGGCGGACGACCTGATGGCGGGGGTCTACGCCAATCTGGCCGGGCAGTTGCTGTGGCGCGTCGCGCTTTCCGAGGGGCTGGGATGAGCCGTCCCGAAGCCTGGATCGTGACGATCGGCGACGAGCTGCTGCGCGGCGAAATCGTCGACTCCAACAAATCGTTCCTGTCCGAGCGCCTGCTGCCGCTCGAGATCGAGTCGAGCCGCCATCTGACCGTCGCCGACGAGGCCGGGGCGATCGCCGAGGCGCTGCGCGAGGCCGCGCGCCGCGCGCAGGTGGTGCTGGTTTCCGGCGGGCTGGGCCCGACGCGCGACGACATCACCAGCGAGGTCGCGGCCGAGACCTTCGGGCGCCCGCTGGTCCGCGACGCCCGGGCGATCGCCGACATGCGCGCCTTCTTCGCCCGCTTCGGCCGCGAGATGGCGCCCAACAACGCCAAGCAGGCGGACTTTCCCGAGGGCGCGGACGTGCTGCGCAACCCGCTCGGCACGGCGCCCGGGTTCATGCTGGAGCAGGACGGAGCGCTGCTCTTCTTCATGCCGGGAGTCCCGCGCGAGCTGTACCGGATGATGGACGAGGAGGTCGTGCCGCGCATCCGCGCGAAGCTGGGCGGGCCCGGCGTCGTGCGCGCGGCGCTGCTGCGCACGTTCGGCATCGGCGAGTCGAATCTCGACGCCCTGCTCGACGACCTGGTGCGCGACGACCCCGACGCCCAGCTCGGCTTCCGCACCAGCTTTCCCGACAACCTGCTGCGCGTGGTCGTGCGCGCCCCCGGCGAGGCCGAGGCCGACGCCAGGCTCGCGGCGCTGGTGGGCCAGTTGCGCGAGCGTCTGGGGGATCTCGTGATCGGCGAAGGCGAGAGTTCGCTCGAGCAGACCGTGGGCGAGCTGCTGAGCGGGCGCGGCCTGACGCTGGCCACGGCGGAGTCCTGCAGCGGCGGCCTGCTCGCCGACCGACTGACCGACGTGCCCGGCAGCTCCCGCTACCTGGTGGCCGGCTACGTCGCCTATTCCAACCAGGCCAAGATCCGCGACCTGGGCGTGCCCGCCGCGGACATCGAGGAGCACGGCGCGGTCTCCGAGCCGGTGGCGCTGGCGATGGCGCGCGGCGCGCGGGAGCGCTCCGGCGCGGACATCGGCATCGCCACGACGGGCGTGGCGGGACCCGGCGGGGGCACGGACGCCAAACCCGTCGGCACGGTCTGCGTCGCCCTCGACGACGCGCAGGGCTCGATCGCCTATCGCTACACGCTGATGAACGAGCGCGGCCGCAACAAGCAGATGAGCGCCCACGTGGCGCTCGACTGGCTGCGCCGCCGCCTGCTCGGCCTGGAGATCACCTCCGAGACGTTCCCGCGGCTGCGCGGGGAACAGGGGCGCTGAGTGCGCGCGTTCGTGGCCGTCGAGCTGCCGTCCGCCGCCCGCGAAAGCCTGGCGACCCTGCAGGATCGCCTGCGCGGGGCCCTGCCGGCCGACGTGCGCTGGGCCGACCCGCAGACCGCCCACCTCACGCTGAAGTTTCTGGGCGAGATCGACGACTCGCGGGTCGATCCGCTGATCGAGCGCTGTCGCGCGCGGGTCGCCGGCCTGGGCGAGATCGACGTGGAGCTGGCGGGCCTGGGCGTGTTCCCGGACGCGAAGCGGGCGCGCGTGCTCTGGCTCGGGGTGCGGAGCGGCACGCGCGAGCTGGCCCGCGCCGCGCGCAGGCTCGACGCCGCCGCGGCCCGGCTGGGCGTGGAACGCGAGCGGCGGCCGTACCGGGCGCATCTGACGCTGGGGCGCCTGCCGACACCCGCGCCCCTGGCGGTGGAGCGTCTGGAGGGCCCGAAAGGCATCGCCTTCCGCGCCGGAGACGTCGTATTCTACGAGAGTCGCCTCTCCCCCCGGGGCGCTCGGCACATTCCCCTGGCCCGCCTGGCGCTGGACGCGCCCGAGGCGGGCGAATCGATCGATTTCGCCCCGGAATTTTAGGAGAGAAGCAATGGCACGCGCGTCTCAGGAGCCCCTCGAACAGAAGCAGAAGGCCGTCGATCTGGCGGTCGCCTCGATCGAAAAGCAGATCGGCAAGGGCGCGATCATGGTCATGGGCGCGGAGCACCTCGACCAGGAGATTCCCGTGGTGTCCTCGGGATCGCCGAGTCTGGACATCGCGCTGGGCGTGGGGGGCCTGCCCCGCGGCCGCGTGGTCGAGATCTACGGCCCGGAGTCGTCCGGCAAGACCACGCTTTCGCTGCACGCGGTGGGCGAGGCGCAGAGGCAGGGAGGCGTCGCCGCCTTCATCGACGCGGAGCACGCGCTCGACGTGTCCTACGCCGCCAAGCTGGGCGTCAACGTGGAGGAGCTGCTGGTTTCGCAGCCCGACACGGGCGAGCAGGCGCTCGAGATCGCGGACATGCTGGTCCGCTCCGGCGCGGTCGACATCATCGTGATCGACTCGGTGGCGGCGCTGGTGCCGCGCGCCGAGATCGAAGGCGAAATGGGCGACCAGCACGTCGGTCTGCAGGCGCGCCTGATGAGTCAGGCGCTGCGCAAGCTGACCGGAAATCTGTCGCGCTCCAACGCGGTGCTGATCTTCATCAACCAGGTGCGCATGAAGATCGGCGTGATGTTCGGCAACCCCGAGACCACCTCGGGCGGCAACGCGCTCAAGTTCTACGCGTCGGTGCGGATGGACGTGCGGCGGATCGGCCAGATCAAGGACGGGACGGTGGCCATCGGCAACCGCACGCGCGTCAAGGTGGTCAAGAACAAGTGCGCCCCGCCGTTCCGGCAGGCGGAGTTCGACCTGATGTTCAACAGCGGGATCTCGCGCGAGGGCGACATCCTGGACATGGCCGCCGACGCCGGCATCGTGGAGAAGAGCGGCACCTGGTACAGCTTCGAGAAGACGCGCATCGGCCAGGGCCGCGAGAACGCCAAGCGTTTCCTGGGCGAGAACGCCGACGTCTACGACCGCATCGCCGAGATGGTCTACGCCCACGCCGGCATCAAGCGCAAGGTGCCGGTCGCGGAGCCGTCCGGCGAGCCGGCCGGGGAGAGCGCGGAGGGGATCGCCGCGGACGCCTGAGGGCTTGGCACGAGACCGGACTCGCCCGGGCAGGGCCGCTGCGCGGAACGTGGTAGCTTGGCCGCCGCCGCGACCTTCTGGGGGCTGTATGCATCGCGATCACATCGAACTTTCGGACCCGGACCGCTTTCTAGGCGGCGTCCCGCACGAGTGGTTTCGGGAACTGCGCCGCGAGGATCCGGTCTACTTCCACCCCGACGCCGAGTTGGGCGGCTACTGGTGCATCACCAAGCACGAGGACCTGCGCCAGGTTTCGCGCATGCCGGGCGTGTTCTCCAACTGCGAGAGCGGGGTGAGCATGCGCGATCCGGAGGACGAGAACGCGCTGGCGCGCTCGCGCGCGATCATGCTCAACATGGACCCGCCCAAGCACGTCAAGTACCGGCGGCTGGTGCAGCGCGGGTTCACGCCGCGTCGGATCGGCGAGCAGGAGGAGTACCTGCGCGGCCTGGCCCGGAACATCGTCGACGCGGTCGCGCCCCGCGGGGAGTGCGAGTTCGTCGAGGAGCTGGCCTGCGAGCTTCCCCTGCAAGTGATCTGCGAAATGATGGGCGTGCCGCAGGCAGAGCGCCACCAGATCTTCCACCTGACCAACGTGATGATCGGGGCGGACGATCCCGACTTCGCCACCACGCGCGCCGAGGGCGAGAAGGCGTCGGCGGAGATCTTCGGCTTCGCCCACCGGCTGGCGCAGCGCTACAAGGAAAAGCCCGAGGACAACCTGACCAGCCGGTTGCTGCACGCGGACGTGGACGGCGAGGCGCTGAGCGATCTCGACTACTGCTCCTTCTTTCTGCTGCTTCTGGTCGCCGGCAACGAGACCACGCGCACCGTGACGGTCAACGGCTTCCGCGCGCTGATGGAGCATCCGGAACAGCTGCGGATGCTGGTCGACGACCCCTCTCTGATCCCCTCGGCGATCGAGGAGATCCTGCGCTACGAGCCGGCGGTCATCCACTTCCGGCGCACGGCCGTCGCCGACGCCGAGGTCCGGGGCAAGCGGATCCGCAAGGGCGACAAGGTCATCCTCTGGTATCCCTCCGCGAACCGCGACGAGGAGGTGTTCGAGGATCCGGACCGCTTCGACATCACGCGCCGGAACAATCCGCAGCTCTCGTTCGGCATCGGCGAGCACTACTGCCTGGGCGCCAATCTGGCGCGCCTGGAACTGCAGGTGATCTTCGAGGAGATCGTCCGGCGTCTGCGCGAGCCCGAGATGCTGACGGAGCCGCGCCGGCTGCGCTCCAACTTCATCAACGGCGTCAAGGAGATGCGCGTCGGCTTCACGCCCGAGCGCTGATCCGGAGCCGCGCCCGTGACGGGCGGGCGGAGCGGCGTTCCGCCGCTCGGGGACCCTGCCGCGGGAGCCCGGTCCGACCCGGTGGTATCCTTCCGCCGCCATGAAGGGTTTCGAGATCCGGCAGGCTTTCCTGGACTACTTCGCCTCGCACGGACACAGGACCGTCGCGTCGGCGCCGCTGGTTCCCCAGGGCGACGCCACGCTGATGTTCGTCAACGCGGGGATGGTGCCCTTCAAGCGCGTCTTCACCGGCGAGGAGAAGCGCGACTACTCGCGGGCCACGTCCTCCCAGAAGTGCATGCGCGTCTCCGGCAAGCACAACGACCTCGAAGAGGTCGGGCGCTCGCCGCGCCACCACACCTTCTTCGAGATGCTGGGCAACTTCTCGTTCGGCGACTACTTCAAGCGCGAAGCCATCGACTACGGCTGGGATCTGCTCACGCGGGTCTACGGACTGGACGCCGGGCGCCTGGTGGTCTCCGTCCACGAAGAGGACGAGGAGGCCGAGTCGATCTGGCGCGACCGCATCGGCCTGGAGCCGAAGCGCGTCTTCCGCCTGGGAAACAAGGAGAACTTCTGGCAGATGGGCGACACGGGCCCGTGCGGCCCCTGCTCGGAGATCCATCTGATCACCGACCCGGAGCGCTTCGAGTCCGGGGCGGACCCGTCCCAGGAGGGCTACCTGGAGCTTTACAACCTGGTGTTCATGCAGTTCGAGCAGCTCCCGGGCGGCGAGCGGCGGCCGCTGCCCCGGCCCAGCGTCGACACCGGCATGGGCCTGGAGCGCATCGCCTGCGTGCTGCAGGGCGCGAGCAGCACGTACGACACCGATCTGTTTCAGCCGATCCTGCAGGCGATCGGCGAGCGCACCGGTCACGTCTACGGCAGCGACGCGGAGCGGGACGTCTCCACCCGCGTGGTCGCCGACCACGTGCGGGCCTGCGCCTTCCTGGCGGGCGACGGCGTGCGCCCCAGCAATGACGGGCGCGGCTACGTGATGCGCCGCGTGCTGCGGCGGGCAGCTCGGCACGGAGTGCTGCTGGGGATGGAACGGCCGTTCCTGTTCGAGGTCGCCGGCCGGGTGGTCGAGGAG
This sequence comes from Pseudomonadota bacterium, assembly GCA_021295775.1. Classification (GTDB taxonomy): domain Bacteria; phylum Myxococcota_A; class UBA9160; order SZUA-336; family SZUA-336; genus JAGWBS01. Next base: position 20,276 of record JAGWBS010000025.1, read on the forward strand.
ATGAGCGGCGCGTACCCCGAGCTGGTCGACCGCCGCGCGGCGATCCAGGACACGATCCGCCGCGAGGAGGAGCGCTTCGGCCGCACGCTGGAGCGAGGACTCGGCCTGCTCGACCACGAAATCGAGGCCGCGCGCGAGGCCGGCCGCGAACGGCTGCCCGGCGAGGTGGTCTTCCAGCTCTACGACACCTACGGCTTCCCCACCGATCTGACCGAGGACATCCTGCGCGGGAGCGGCCTGGAGTACGACCGGGCGGCCTTCGACGAGTGCATGCGCGAGCAGAGCGAACGCGCGCGGGCCGCCTGGAGGGGATCCGGCGAGGCGGCGCCCGCGGAGGTGTACGGGGGGATCGGCGCCCGCGCCGGGAGCGAGTTCGTCGGCTACGCGGCGCTGGCGGCGAAATCCGCGGTCGCCGCGCTGGTCCGCGACGGGGCGGAGGTCGAGCGGGCGGAAGAGGGCGACCGCGTGGAGGTGGTCGTCGAGGCCACGCCGTTCTACGCCGAGAGCGGCGGCCAGGTCGGCGACTCCGGCGTGATCGAGGCGCCCGCGGGACGCGTCGAGGTGGAGGACACCCAGGCGCCGGTCGAGGGCCTGATCGTGCATCAGGGGCGGGTCGCCATCGGCAGCCTGGCCGTCGGGGAAGAGGTCGAGCTGCGCGTGGATCCCGAGCTTCGCGCCGCCACGGTCCGCAACCACTCCGGCACCCACCTGCTGCACCACGCCCTGCGCCGCGTGCTCGGGCCGCAGGTCAACCAGGCGGGTTCGCTGGTGGGACCGGACCGCCTGCGCTTCGACATCACCCACGACGCGCCGCTGAGCGACGAGGAGATCGAGCGCATCGAAGACGAAGTCAACGCGCTGATCCTGGCCAATGTCTCCTCCGAGGTGGACGAACGTCCCTACGCCGAGGCGCTCGCCGACGGCGCGATCGCGATGTTCTCGGAGAAGTACTCCGACCGGGTTCGGGTGGTTCGGATGGGTCCGTCGCTCGAGCTTTGCGGCGGCACGCACGCCGCGTCTACGGGCGAGATCGGCAGCCTGCGGATCGTGGGCCAGTCGGCGCTCGGAGCGGGAGTGCGCCGGCTCGAGGCGCAGACGGGGCTGGGAGCGGTCCAGCACGCGCGCCGCGAGAGCGCCCGGCTGCGCGAGGTTTCGCAGCTGCTGCGTGCCGCGCCCGCCGAGCTCTCGGAGCGGGTGCGGAAACTGCTGGACCGGCAACGCGAACTCGACCGCGAACTGCGCAAGGCGCGCGAGGAGCCGCGGCGGGGAGGTTCCGGCGACCTGCTCTCCCAGGCCCGCGACGTCGAGGGCGTTCGGGTGGTTTCGGCCGAGGTCTCCCAGGCCGAACCCAGGCAGCTTCGCGGTCTGGTCGACCAGCTCAAGCAGCGGCTCGGCTCCGGAGTCGTGCTGCTCGGTGCCCGCGGGGACGGGAAAGTGGCCCTGGCGCTCGGTGTGACCGAGGACCTGACGCAGCGCTTCGACGCCGGATCGCTGATCCGCCGGATCTCCGGGCGCGTGGGAGGATCGGGGGGCGGACGGCCGGATTTCGCTCAGGCCGGCGGCACGCAGGTCGATCGGCTCCCCGAGGCCCTCGAGTCGCTGGAAGAGCTGCTCCGCGGGGAGTGAGCGCTCGCGTGCTAGAGTCTCGCGACGTCGGGTCCACTCCGAGGGGGGGTCGGGACGTGACTGCAGGGCCGAGCCGTCCGCAGCGACATTCGAGAGATCGCCTGAGCACGCCGCTCTTGCTGGTGTGCCTGGCCTGGGCTCTCGCGCCGGCGACGGGCGCCGCGCAATCCGCCGAGCTCCAGCCGCACGACGGCGGCCTGCACCTGCAGACCGAGGGGACCCGCTACTGGGTGAGCGGCTTCGAGCTGGAATCCGCCGGACCGGGGCTGACAGCGGTGCTGGACGAACTCCGCGAGCGCGAGTTTGCGCTCGGCATGGGGCGGGACGGCTACGTCGGACCGCGGCGGGGCGGGCGGAACGTGTGGTTCCGGCTGCGAATGGGAGAGGATCAGAGCCCCGTGCCGATCTACGCCCGCGGCATCCGGGAGCTGGCCGAGCAGGTCGTGGGCGCGCTCAACGCCCGGGGCGTGATCGGTGCCTACGTCGCTCCCCACCCGGGAGACATCGACCCGGCGACGGGCGGCGATCTGCGGCCGACCGAGCGCGACACACTGCGGCTGGTCGTCTACGCTGCGAGCCCCGCGCGGGACTGAGGCCGCTCAGGGTTCCGTTCCGGCCTCGACCTCGACTTGGGGCGGCGGTTCGCAGGCGGGGTTCGGGTCCCCCCAGCAGGAGCGGGCCGCGCGCCGCGTGGGGGCCCGGGGCGAACCGGCCAGAGAAACCAGAGCCTGTTGGACCTGCGCGGCCAGTTCCTCGTCCAGTGGCCGACTCTGGACTTGACCGAGTACGGCGGCGGCCTCCGAGGGGCGCTTCAAGCGCGCGAGCGCGAGGCCCATGCGGGCGATCGTCCGGTCGTTGCCCGCGTGCTCCGGGTGCGAGTCGAGGGCGCGCTGGTAGCGTCGGATCGCCGCGTGATACTGGGCCTGTTCGAAGTAGTAGTCGCCGACCTGCAGGTCCCGAGACGCGAGCACGCCGAGAGCCTGGTCCAGACGCCGCTGGGCGTCGTCCGCGTGTTCCGAGTTCGGGTAGTTCTGGAGTAGAGCCTGGAACTGGACGACCGCCTCGCGGGTGGGTCCCTGGTCGCGGTCGGCGTCGCGGATGCGCTCGAAGCTGCACAGACCATTGCGGTAGATGGCGTAGGGCACGCGCTCGTGGCTGGGGTGCAGCTCGACGAAGTCCTGGTAGTAGCTCTTGGATTCTTCGTACTTCTCCTGCGCGAAGTAGGTGTCCGCGATGCGCAGCTCGGCTTCGGTGGCCAGGTCGCTGTAGGGGAAGTTGTCGATCACTTCCTGGAAGTACGAGATCGCCTTGGCGTGATCGACGTCGTGGAGGAAGATCATCGAGCGCCGGCCCTCGAGCTCTTTCTCGGCGAGCTCGAAGTAGTCCGAGGCCATCATCTCGGGTTCGACCGGCGGCGGCTCGGGGCCCGAGCCCCAGAAGAAGCAACCCGTGAGCGCGAGGCTCAGCAGAGCCGCGCCCGCGCCGCGAGCCGCAAGCGGCGCACCCGTCCCGAAACCTCTCACCGACAAAGTTTTCGGACACTATCCGCGGCCCCGTCCGGTGTCAACGCGGGCACGGACAGGGGGGCGTTGTTAGAATCCGCCCCCCGCAGGAGGAGCTTGCATGGAGCGAGGTGTCGACAAACGCCTGATCGAGCGGTCGAAGCGACGTTTCGACGGGGAAGGGGAAGCCTCGGACTCGGACCTGCCGGACCTGCAGGACCAAGTCCGCGCGCCGAGCGACGAGGAGCTGGAGCGTTTCCGCGAGGAGTTCGCCGCCGAGCAGGCCATCCGCGGCGAGCGAATCGAGCGCCAGATGGCCGAGGACAAGTCCGTTCTCAACCTCCCCGAGATCCCCTTCGCGCCGATTCCCGAATCCGAACTCTGACCTGAACCGGAGCCCGGAAGTGGTCGGGTGGGGCGACAAGGACGCCTTCGTGCTGCGGGTCCATCCGTTCCTGCGCGCGCGCTGGATCGACCCGACCTTCCTGACCCTGGCCGGGGTCGCGCTGTCGCTGGCTTCCGGCACGGCGTTCTATCTGGACCGCCCCGTCTGGGCCGGCGCGATCCTGATCGGCGCGGGCTGGTGCGACATGGTCGACGGCGTGGTGGCCCGCCACCAGGGACGCGCCTCGCTGCGCGGGGCCTTCCTGGACTCCACGCTGGACCGGCTCAGCGATCTGCTGCTTTTCGGGGGGATCGCGCTGGGCGCGACGCGGCGCGCCGAGACGGGCCTGGCGCTGCTGGCCCTGTGGGCGGCGACGGTCGCCGTCCTGACCAGCTACAGCCGGGCCCGTGCCGAGCTTCACCTCTCGCGCCTGGACGTCGGCTGGATGGACCGCGGCTGGCGCTGTCTGATCCTGATCGCCGGGGGCCTGACGGGCCGGGTCGAAATCGCGCTGCTGGCGATCGGCCTGGGCGGGACCTGGACCGCGGGCCGGAGGGTGTGGACGGGCTGGCGGCAGCTCGAGAGCCTGGAGCGGACGGGCCGGGATCCGACGCTCGGGCCCGATCCCCGATCTCCCCGGGAGGGTCCGGAAAAGGCGGATTCCGAGCCCGGCGCGCCGCGAAATCGCTAAGCTTGAGGGTGCCGGTCGGATCGGGGAGCGGGGCTTTGAGTAAAGAACAGAGTGGACCGAGAGGCTTTCAGATGCAGGACTCGGGGGAGCCGCCGGTCGCGTTGCCGAAGATGGACTTCGCCACGTTGATCCTGTCGCTCTCGGCCTCGGCGGTCGCGCACCTGGGCGTCGCGCCGGAGCCGGGGGCGCCCGCGCCCGAGAAGGATCTGCCGCTCGCCAGGCAGACCATCGACATTCTGGAGCTGCTGCAGGAGAAGACGCGCGGCAATCTGGAGCCCGCAGAAGAAGAGCTGCTGCGCGACGCCCTGCACGACCTGCATCTGAAGTACGTGGCCGCCGGCTCCGGCTGATGCCGGCGCTGCAGCTGCTGGCGCCCGCCAAGCTGAACCTGGGGCTGGAGGTCCTGGAGCGGCGGTCTGACGGCTACCACGACATCCAGACCGTGTTCCTGCCGTTGCGCCTCTACGATCGGATCGAGATCGAGCCGCGAACGGGCGGATTTCGGCTCGACGTGGGCGACAGCGACCTGCCCGAAGGAGAGGACAACCTGATCGCGCGCGCGGCCCGCGCCGCGTGCCGCGCCCTGGCGGCCCCCTGCGACCTGAGCGTGCGCCTGCAGAAGAACATTCCCGTCGCCGCCGGGCTCGGGGGAGGCTCGTCGGACGCCGCCGCCGTCCTGCTGGGCATCGACCGGCTCTCGGGCGGGCGTCTGGGCGGGCCCCGCCGCGCGGCGCTGGCGGCGGAGCTGGGCGCCGACGTCCCCTTCTTCCTGGAGCCCGTGCCCGCCGTGGGACGGGGGATCGGCGATCGACTCGAGAAGCTCGACGGCGTGCCCGCCATGCACTGGGTGCTGATCGCGTTCCCCTTCGGAGTCTCGACTCCCTGGGCGTATCGCCGGGCCTCCGCCGAATTGACGCTCCCCCGGGAGGGGTCTAGTATCGCGGCGCTCCTGGGGCCGGCGGGAGTCTCGACGCCCCCCCGGAACGATCTGGAACCCGCGGTCGGGCGGCTCCATCCCGAGATTCGCCGGACGCGACGGGCTCTGGAGCGTGCGGGGGCCGCGATCACGGGGATGAGCGGCAGCGGGCCGACGGTCTACGGCCGGTTTGCAAGCGAGGGAGAGGCGCGAACAGCCGCGAGCAGGATGGATCTCTCGTCGGGCGCCCGGGCCCTGGTCACCAGCTCTCCTGCCAGCGACGCGGCGGATTGGGATTGGGGCGTGGCCAAGTGGTAAGGCAACGGGCTTTGAACCCGTGGATCGCAGGTTCGAATCCTGCCGCCCCAGCCAGTGCGGCGGGAGCGGGATGAAGGCCGGCGCGTGTCACGGGAGCTTTCGCAAATGAACAACAACGTGATCAAGATCTTCACGGGAGGCGCCAACCCGACGCTGGCTCAGGCCATCTGCGACTACCTCGACCTCGACCTGGGCCGCGCCGAGGTGCGCCAGTTCTCCGACGGCGAGACCCTGGTCGAGTTGGGCGAGAACGTGCGCGGCATGGACGTGTTCCTGATCCAGCCCACCTGCGCCCCCGCCAACGCCAACGTGATGGATCTGCTGATCCTGCTCGACGCCATCAAGCGCGCGTCGGCCAAGCGCATCACGGTGGTCACGCCGTACTACGGCTACAGCCGCCAGGACCGCAAGGTGCGGCCCCGCTCGCCCATCAGCGCCAAGCTGATCGCCGACCTGCTCTCGGTCGCGGGCGCCCAGCGGGTACTTTGCGTGGAGCTGCAGGCCGGCCAGATCCAGGGCTTCTTCGACATTCCGGTCGACAACCTGTTCGCGATGCCCGTGCTGCTGCAGGGCGTGAGCGAGTGGGTGGACCGCGGTGAGGATCTGGTGGTCGTCTCGCCCGACGCGGGCGGCGTGGAGCGCGCCCGGGCGTTCGCCAAGCGACTCGATGCCGGGCTGGCGATCGCGGACAAGCGGCGCGAGAAGGCCAACGTCTCGGAAGTGGTGCACATCGTGGGAGAGGTCTCCGAGCGCACCGCGATCATCGTGGACGACATCGTCGACACGGCGGGATCGCTCACCCAGACCGCCGACGCGGTCACCGCGATGGGCGCGCGCCGGGTGCTGGCCGCGGTGACCCACCCCGTCCTTTCCGGCCCGGCGCTCAAGCGCATCGAAGAATCGTCGCTCGAGCGGCTGCTGACCACGGACACGATCCCGCTGCGCGCCAGCGCCGGGCCGACCGACAAGATCGGCGTGACCACGGTCTCCCACCTGCTGGGCGAGGCCATCCGCCGCATCCACAACGAAGAATCGGTGAGCTCGCTTTTCGACTGAGCGGAGCGGAGGGAGATTTTCGATGCAGAGAGTCCGTCTGGACGTGAGCGAGCGAACGCAGCGCGGCAAGGGCGTCGCGCGCAAGCTGCGCGCCGAGGGCCGGATCCCGGCGGTGATGTACGGCTCGGGCGTCCCCACCCTGCCGCTCGCCGTCAATGCCCAGGAACTCGACAAGATCGAACAGGGCGGAACCAACGCCCTGCTCGATCTCTCCGGTCCCGAGGCCGTGGCCGGCAAGATCGTGCTGCTCAAGGACCTGCAGCGCGATCCGGTCAAGCGCGTGCCGCTGCACTGCGACTTCTACGTGATCGATCCGAAGAAGGAGATCACCGTCTACGTGCAGATCCACCTGCAGGGCAGGCCCGTGGGGGTCGAACTCGGGGGGGTGCTCGAACCGCAGCTGCGCGACCTCGAAATCAGCTGCCTGCCGTTGGGGATTCCGGACTCGATCGACGTCGACGTCAGCTCGCTCGATATCGGGGATGCGATTCGCGTCAGCGATCTCGATCTGCCGGAGGGCGTCTCGACCACCGCTGAGCCCGAGCGCTCGGTGGCTCACGTGATCGCCGCGCGCGTGATCGAGGAAGAAGAGGAAGCAGAGGGCGAGCCGCTCGATACGGAAGAGGGAGATTCCGCCGAGGAGGCTTCGCCCGAGGCCGACGGCGGAGGCGACGCGGGCTAGACCGGCTGAAGGGCGATGAGACTGATCGTCGGGCTCGGCAACCCGGGCAGGCGCTACCGCGCCACGCTGCACAACGCCGGTTTTCGGGTGTGCGACCGCTTCGCCGAGCGCAACCGACTCGGCGGCGAGGTCCGAAAATTCGAGGGATTGTTTCGGAGGGGACGAATCGAAGGAGAAGACGTCGGGGTTCTCAAGCCCGAGACCTTCATGAATCTGTCGGGCCGCTGCGTGGCCCAGGCGCTGCGCTATCTGCCCGCCGAGCCCTCCGATCTGATCGTGGTCTTCGATGAGATGGACATCCCCGCGGGCAAGCTTCGCCTGCGGAAGGCCGGAGGGCACGGAGGACACCGCGGCATCCGCTCGGTGATCGAGAGCGTGGGGACGTCGGAGTTCCCCCGGATCCGGGTCGGGATCGGACGCCCGAGGGGAGGACGCGACGCGACCGCGCACGTGCTCTCGAAGGCTTCGGCGGCCGAGCGGCGGCGCTTCGAAGAGACGGTCGAGTTCGGCGCCGAGGCCCTGGAGGCGATTCTCAGCGAAGGAATCGACATCGCCATGAACCGCTACAACGCATTGCCGCCGGTCGGCGGCGAACAGGAGGAGCAGGAGTGAGTGCCACCGATTTGGTGACCGCGGCCCTGATTGCCGGGGTCGTGGCTTTGCTGTACGCGTTCGTGCGCGCCCGCGCGGTCGCCAGGGCCGACGTGGGGACCGAGCGCATGGCGGAGATCGCCGGCTACATCCAGGAGGGCGCGATGGCGTTCCTGGCCCGCGAGTACCGCGTCCTTTCGGTCTTCGTGGCGGCGGTCGCGGTGCTGCTGGTCGCGGGCTACTGGGCGCAGGGCACGCAGCTGATCGCGCTTTCGTTCGTGGTCGGAGCGCTGTGCTCGGGCGGCGCCGGCTACATCGGCATGAGGGTCGCGACCCAGGCCAATGTGCGCACCAGCGCCGCGGCGCGCCACTCGCTGGCCGAAGGCCTGAGAGTCGCCTTCGGCGGCGGCTCGGTGATGGGCATGAGCGTGGTCGGCCTGGGGATCGTGGGACTGACCGGACTGCTGCTGCTCTACACCTCGTTGTACGGATGGGAGGTAAGCAACGTCACGGGTCAGGTGCTCACCCTGATGTCCGGTTTCAGCCTCGGCGCCAGCTCGATCGCGCTCTTCGCGCGCGTCGGCGGCGGCATCTACACCAAGGCCGCCGATGTCGGCGCCGACCTGGTGGGCAAGGTCGAGGCCGGCCTGCCCGAGGACGACCCGCGCAACCCCGCCGCGATCGCCGACTGCGTGGGCGACAACGTCGGGGACGTCGCCGCGCGGCCTACGGGGGCGCGATCGGGGGCGCCATGATCCTGGGCGTGCCCTACGCGGGCTCGCTGGGGGTCGAGGGGGGGGCGGAGCAGATCCGCTACGTGCTCCTGCCGCTGGTTCTGGCGGGCGCCGGGATCCTGGTCTCGATCGCCTCGACGTTCCTGGTCCGGACCCGCGAGGGCGGCGATCCCCAGCGGGCGCTGAACCTGGGCGAGTTCGGCTCGGTCGGCATCATGCTGCTGGTCGCGATTCCGATCATCGGCGCGATCGTGGGCGTGGACGCGCGCTGGAACATCTGGGGCGCGATGGTGCTGGGCCTGGTCGGCGGCGCCGTGATCGCCCTGGCCACCGAGCACTA
>JAGWBS010000093.1:0-4836 GCA_021295775.1 Pseudomonadota bacterium
GAGAAGTCGGGCCAAGAGTGGATTGCCGCCGAACTCGCTCGAGAATACGGCGTGACCGAACTGGATGGCTCTCGCCCCCCCTCTCTGCGGAATTTGCTCGGCGGCCCCGATTAGGAAGTCGCACCAGAGTCGAAGATCTCGTTAGTCTTCGACCTCCGCATCAAACGAGGTTTTCAGTCTTCCATCCTCTCCGAGTCGGTAGTCCTGCACCGAGAGGCTCGTGAATTTCGTGGAACGGATGCGCCACTCGCCGTTGAGTTTGCAGTACTCGTCTTGGTAGTAGCCACCGAGTTGGCGAGCCGTTTTTGAATCGGTGTCGACCGTGTAGAAATAGAGTTCCCAGAAACCGGTCGCGGATTCGTCGCCGTGGATCTCGATCTCTGGATTATGTCCGTGATGGAGATCGATGATGTTGTCACGACAGCCTAGTTCCACGAACACGGCAATAAACGACTTTCGATCCTCGAACACGCCGATCTTGTCGTAATCCACACGGACGTTGTCCGTCAAACAATCGGCCATTTCATCCGGAAGCCGCAGGTCGCAACACCGGAAATACTTGGCTTTGAGCTTCTTGATCGCCTCAATGTCTTCCAGGATCTGAATGCGGCCCTCAAGGGCGCTGAGATCGCTCATGGTCCATCCTTTCGACTTGGGGGCGCGTCGAAGTTTCGGCCCCCGTCCGAACTCGCTCCTGCCGAACCTCAGGGCAGGGATGATAAGATTTGTCGTCTCAAACCGCGCTAGACTCCCCGGGGCATGGCTTTCTGGAGAAATCGTGGATATCCGATCCCTGGGCTACATCGTCATTGAATCCAACGATCTCGAGAACTGGCGGCATTTCGCGTGCGATGTCCTGGGAATGATGCTCAACCGCGAACTGTCCGACAAGGAATCCCTGTACCTCAAGCTGGACGATCGCCCCTTCCGGATACTGGTTCGATCCGGAGAGGCCGAGCGTTTCGCCGCTGCAGGCTGGCAGCTCGCCGGACCCGACGCCTTCGACGCAGCGCTTGCGGAACTCGACCAGGACGACATTCCCTGGCTCCCCGGAAGTGAAGCCGAGTGCGCGGCTCGACGAGTGCACGGTTTCGCAAGCCTGCGCGACCCGTCGGGCAACCTCTGCGAGATCTACCATGGCACCGTTCACGATCACACACCTTTCCTATCACCCATGGGTGTATCGGAGTTTGTCACCGGAGAGATGGGACTCGGTCATATCGTCCTTCCGGCGGCACAGTACGAAGATACCTACCGCTTCTATACGTCCTTGCTGGGCTTCCGGCTGAGCGACACCATGCGGCTTGGCCCGATCTCTCTTTCATTTCTGCACTGCAACCCCCGCCACCATAGCGTGGCATTGATGGGCTCAGATGTTCCCTCGGGTCTGGTGCACTTCATGATCGAGATGGGCACTCTCAACGATGTCGGCTACACCCTCGACCGGGTTCATGCGGCGGATCTTCATCTGAGCGCGAGTCTGGGCCGACATCCGAACGACCAGATGACCTCGTTTTACGTACGTTCACCGGCTGGATTCGACGTGGAAGTGGGCTACGGCGGAATCCAGGTCGACGATTCCACCTGGACTACTGCCGAAATCACCGTCGCGAGTCTTTGGGGACACAAGGGTCTCGGTCAGTAGGAGCCCCTTCCGAATCAACTAGAGGATGCCCGCGTGAACGAGCACGAGTATTTGCAACAGATCGAAGCCCTGCTGCCCCAAATCCAGTCGCGGGCGGAAGAAGCGGAACGTCTTCGACGAATCCCGGACGAGACGATCGAGGAGCTGCGCGGGACTGGATTGATGAAGGCCCTCCAACCCAAGCGCTGGGGTGGATCGGAGCTCGACCCGGTGACGCTGTACCGGGCGAGTCGCCTTCTGGGTCAAGCCTGCGGCTCGACCGCCTGGGTCTATGGGATCCTGGGGGTCCACCCTTGGCAGTTGGCGCTTTTCCCCGAGCAGGCCCAAGCCGATGTCTGGTCGGAAGACGACACGGCCATGATCGCGTCCACCTATGCCCCCGTGGGCCGGGTCGAACGGGTCGACGGAGGATTCAGACTCAGTGGTCACTGGCCCTGGTCGAGCGGCACCGACCACTGCGACTGGGTATTTTTGGGGGCGGTCGACCAGAGCGTTCCGGAACGCCCCGACTGCTTGACCTTCCTGTTGCCCCGAAGTGACTACCGGATCGAAGACACGTGGTTCTCCATCGGTCTGAAGGGAACCGGAACGAATGACATTGTGGTCGAGAACGCCTTCGTTCCCGCTTACCGGACGCTGTCCTTCGCAGATACCACGGCTTGCTCCTGCCCCGGAAACGAGATCAATCCCGGCCCGCTTTACCGGTTGCCGTTCGCCTCGGTGTTTTCCACCACCATTTCGGCCGCGGCATTGGGGATCGCCACAGGGGCAGTCCGCGAATATCGCACCTACCTGAAGGACCGCTTCAAGATTGCCTACGGCGAAACCGCGCGGGAGGATCCTCATAGTCAAATCCAACTGGCGCAGGCCCATTCCGTCGTCGATGCGGCTTGGCTGCAGTTGGAGCGAAACATCGTCGAGCTTACCGAGGCCGCCAAGCGCGGAGAGCCTCTCGGCCTGGTCCAGCGCGCGCGGCTACGCCATGACCAAGCGTACGGGGTGAAGCGCGCCGTCGAAATCATGGACCAGTGCTTTTCCGCCAGCGGAGGCTTTGTGCTGCGCGCCGGGAACCCCTTGCAGCGCTTCTGGCGCGACCTTCACGCGGCCCAACAGCATGCGATCAACGAGTACGAAAGAGCCGGGAAGTTGTACGGCAAAGCCCTGCTGGGCATTGAGCTTCTCGACGGGATGCACTGAGTTTCAGCGCAGGAGCGCGAGCACCGGGCGCAGCGAGTCCTCCGCGGGATCCTCCGATAGCTCCAGGTCCGCAAAGTCGAGCAGGGCCTGTTCGTGGGCCGTCACGTGCCGGAGCAGCTCCTGGCGCTCGCCGTCGGCGAGGGATTCCGACGCGCGGAATTCCGCCACCAGCTTGACGAGTTCCGGCCGCATCCCGGCGACGAAGTCGCGCCAGGGCGCTTGGCCCATCTGCTCCCCGATCCGCCGGCCTTTCTCTATTTGCTCGGGGTCCGGCTCGGTCGAACGGCCGGTCTCTTCCACGGCCGGGAGGAGTGCCTCTTTCGTTTCGCGTTCGAGCTGGGCCAGGACGCGGAGTTTGCGCGCTTCGCCGGCGTCTTCGCGGGCCTTCGCCATCGCCTCGAAGACGGCTTCGCCGAACACCTCTCCCTGGTAGCGAGCCTCGACATAGGCTGCGTATTCGTCCGCCATGGCTAGATTGCTCCCTTCTGGATCAGCTCCAGTGGATCGTTGCTGTGGTAGAGGCCCAGAGCGCCGCCCGCGTGCCGGATGGCATCGTGGACGCGGTAGCCGAGCAACTCCAGAGCGCGCTCGGGCAAGTCGCGGACTTTCTCGAGGGGCGTCACGAGGTAGTTGTTCTCTTCGGTGCGCAGCCAGCCGACGTTGAAGCTCAGGTGCATCCCGCGCCGCCTCTCATCCTCGGTGTTCGGCCCCCCGCCGTGGAGCGTCGAGCCCAGGTACAGCACTGCGGCTCCCGCTCTCATCTCGGCCGCCGCCAGCTCCGAAGGCTCCGCCCGGCGCTCGCGCTGCCAGCGATTGCTGCCCGGCGCGACGCGGGTCGCCCCGTTCTCGACCGTGAAATCGTTCAGCGCGATCACCGACGCGACCTGGATTTCCGGATGGGGCTTGGGCAGGTGAATCCAGACGTCCTCGTCCCGGTGCAGCAATTGCTGTTCGGAGCCCGGCCCCCGGTCGAGGATGTGCGCCACGTTGAGCCGGTAGTTCACGCAGAAGGGCAAGAGAATCTCGTCGCAGACGCGCTGGTAGAGCGGATCGCAGAGGATCTCCTCGGCGAAGATCCTCGAGTACCCCGCGACTCCCGACAGGTGGCGGGTCTGGGCGCCGAAGAAGACCTGATAGAACGGATTCGACAGCGCCCGACCCTCCGGCACTTCCGCCAGGATCCCGTCGATCTCGGCGTTGAACCGGGACAGCAGGTCCGGGTCGAGCAGATCGTCGACGATCACGGCGCCGTTCTCGCGCAACTGGCCGACGATCGCCTCGGTCGGATCGTTCCGCGAGAGATGGCTGACGGTCTCGCCCATCGGGTCTTCCTCCTGTCGATGCTTGACGAGAGCATGGACTAATGCGAAAAGTATCGCAATAGAGAATCGGCTGGTCCCCCGGATCGGATGACGCCTGGGGGCCATCCAACCCACAGCGAGGAGACTCCGTGACGGGGCGGGCGGAACCGATGACCAGGCTGAGACAGGCAGCGAAGCCCGGGACGCGGCGGCCGGGCGGCCGGACCGAACGGAATCGCCGGACCGTCGCCCAGGCCGCGCTCGATCTGCTGCGACAGGGGGAGACCCGTCTCAGCCCCGCGGAGGTCGCCGAGAAGGCGGGCGTCAACGTCAGCACGATCTACCGGCGCTGGCCCACTCGGAACCATCTGCTCCGCGAGGCGCTGACGCTCCACACACGCTCGCTGCGGATCCCCGACACGGGCGACTTCGCTTCCGACGTCCACGCGCTGGCTCGGGCGCTCGCGCGGTTCTTCTCGGATCCGACCGAGATCGCGCTTTCCGCCGCCATGGCGGCCAACGAAGATCCGGACTTCACCCGCTACCAGAGCCGGTGGTGGGCCGAGGGGATCTCCCGCGAGCTGGCCGCGATCTTCGAACGCGCCGCCGGACGCGACGAACTCGCGCCCGGGGCGGATGTGGAGATCCTGATCGAACTTCTGGTCAGCCCGATGGTCGTGCGGACCGTCGTGA
>JAGWBS010000093.1:4894-22403 GCA_021295775.1 Pseudomonadota bacterium
CGAAGCCGGCGAGGGCGGTGCGACACCGGCCAGCGGTTTCGGGCGAGGAGGATCGCGTGAGCGAACGAACGAAGACTGCTCCGAACTGGGAGATCCTGACGGTGGGCGCGGCGATGCTTGCGGCCGTGTCGACCATGGCTCTGTACCTCGGCGGCAGGATCGATGCGCAGGGGTTGGAGATGGGCGGCCGGATCGACGGGCTGGCGGCGGCGCAGCGCGAGACGGGCGAGCGCCTCGCCAGGCTCGAAGCGCTGGCGTTCGGGCCGCCCGGCCTCGGGGGCGGTCCGCCCACCGAAACTCTCCAGCCCTGACGCCGGGCGGCGGCCCGGCAGCGTGGCCGGGTTTGCTAAGCTTGCGCGCCTTCCGCGCCCGTAGCTCAGCTGGATAGAGTGTCAGCTTGCGGAGCTGAAAGTCCCAGGTTCGAATCCTGGCGGGCGCGCCATAAACTAGAGCCTGCGCCCGGACGCCTCCGCGCGGGGGAACTTTCCCGGATCAGCGCCGAGGCCGCACGGGCGCGGACACCCCACGGACCAGGAGGTCTGGACGATGCAGGACGTTTACATCGCGAGCGCCTGCCGCACGGCGATCGGCGGCTTTCTCGGAGCCACCCGGGACGTGCCCCTGCCGGCGCTCGGCGCGCGCGCCCTCGAAGCCGCCCTGGAGCGCGCCGGCGCGCAGCCCGAAGACGTGGACGAGGTCATCCTGGGCACGGTGATGCAGGCGGGACACGAAGGCTGTCCGGCGCGCGTCGCGGCTCTGCAGGCCGGCCTGCCCGAGCCGGTGCCGGCCTTCTCCGTCAACAAGGCCTGCGGATCCGGGCTCAAGGCGGTCGCTCTGGCCGCGCAGTCCATCCGCCTGGGCGAGGCGCAGGCGGTGCTGGCGGGCGGCATGGAGAGCATGAACACGGTGCCCTTCGCGCTGGACCGCGCCCGCGGCGGCTACCGCCTGGGGCACGGCGAGCTGAAGGACCTGCTGCTGCACGGGCTGACCTGCCCGATCACCCACGTCCACATGGGAATCACCGCCGAGAACGTCGCCGAACGCCACGGCATCGCGCGCGAGGAGCAGGACGCCTTCGCCGCGGGCAGCTACGAGAAGGCGCTCAAGGCGGCCGAGACGGGCAAGTTCGACGCCGAGATCGTGCCGCTGGAGATCCCACAGCGCCGCGGCGACCCGGTCGTGTTCGACAAGGACGAGGACCCCGTGCCTACCCCGCTGGAGCGGCTGGCCGGCCTGCGCCCGGCGTTCAAGCGCGACGGCACCGTCACCGCCGGCAACGCCTCCAACATCAACGACGGCGCCTCGGCCCTGCTGATCGCCTCGGGCGAGAGGATGCGGGAGCGCGGCTGGGAGCCGCTGGCGCTCATCCGCGGCACCGCCTCTGCCGGCCTGGAGCCCAGCCACATGGGCCTGGGCCCCGCCCGCGCGGTCCCGCGCCTGCTCGAGCGGCTGGACTGGAGCTACGAGAGCGTCGACCTGTGGGAGCTGAACGAAGCCTTCGCCGCCCAGTCCCTGGGGGTGCTGCGCGAACTCGACCGGGTCGATCCCGAGCGGGTCAACGTGAACGGCGGCGCGATCGCCCTGGGCCACCCGGTCGGCGCCTCGGGCGCCCGCATTCTGACCACCCTGATCTACGCCCTGCGCGACCGCGGCCTGTCCCGCGGCGTCGCCACCCTCTGCATCGGCACCGGCATGGGCATCGCCATGGGCATCGAACTGCCCTGACACCTTAGTGTGCTTTCGCGCATGCGAACGACAATCGACATCGACGATGAATTACTCCGAGCGCTCAAGGCTCACGCCGCAGGGGAGAACAAATCCTTGAAGGCGACCTTCGAGCAGGCCCTTCGGGAGTTCCTGACGGATTCACCCCCGGATCTTCTACCCGGCCGAAGCGGCCGTCGACTACGTCTATTCGATGACCGGCATCGGGCTAGTCACCCAAGCCGAGGATCAGTTTCAAGCCATCCTCGACCTGGCCCAGGACGGCATCGGAGACTCGGCTCCGATTGAACGCGTCGGACTGAACGATCAGGACCGGGCGGCGGTAGCCCGGCTTGGAGCATTCGGGCACGGGCAGTTCCGCCCACCAGATCTCCCCCCGCTTCACCACGCGTCATCGGCGGGCAGGGAGAGGAATTGCAGGGCTTCGAGGGCTTCGTCGAGACCGGAAGCGGATTCTTCGGCCCCGTAGACAGCGTCGAGCCTCGACGTCACGCTTTCGGCCGAATGCCGTGCCCCGCGGGCGCGAGAGGGTCAGTCCGCGGGGGCGGGTTCGAGGTCGGCGAAGACTTCGTGCTGGTGTTCGCCGAGGCGGGGGGCGCGGCGGGTGATGCGCCAGGGGGTGCGCCCGAATTTGTAGGGGGCGCCGGGGTAGGTGAAGCTGCGGTCGAGTTCGGGGTGGTGGACTTCGACCGGGAAGCCGCGGGCCTGGAACTGGTCGTCCTGGAGGGCTTCTTCGGGGGAGTAGATGACGCCGGTCGAGATGCCGGCCTTCTGGGTGCGCTCGAAGAACTCGTAGGCCGAGACCTTGGAGGCGACCAGCACCAGGCCCTCGCGGGAGGCGCTGAAGATGGCGGTGACTTCGTCGTCCTCGCCGATGAGCTGGATGTCGAGCGGCTCGCTGCGCTCCGCGCCCTGCTTGAGGAAGATCGCCTCCGGGAACTCGACCTCGGCGCCCAGCTCCACGATCCAGTCGTAGAGCCAGCGCAGTTCCCTGGGGTGCCGGGGCGGGAAGCCGGTGGTCACCCAGCGCCCGTCGGCGCAGGCGAGCTGGGAGGGGAGCGAGGGCTGTTCCATGGCGTGGCGCCCGGTCTGGCGCTGCACCGTGCCCTGCTGGACCAGCCAGGTGTAGGAGGCCATCTCGGTGGTGACGTTGTTGGCGGCATAGGCGCTCACGTCGATGTGCTGGCCGCGCCCGGAGACTTCGCGGTGCAGCAGCGCCGTCAGGATCGACATGACGGCGTAGTGGCAGGCGGTGTTGTAGCCCTGGTTGCCGCCGCCGCGGACCGGCGGCAGCGAGTGGTCGTCGTAGCCGGTGCTCCAGGCGGGTCCGCCGCCCGCCAGCAGGGTCAGGTCGGTGAACTGCTCGTGGCGGCTGGGACTGTTGCGGCCGAAGGCGGTGACCGACGCCATGATCAATTCAGGGCGCAGCTCCGCGAGCTGAGGGAAGTCGATGCCCAGGTCCGCCGGGCGCCCGGGGCGCTCGCACTCCAGCAGCACGTCCGCGCTCGCGACCAGCCGGCGGAAGCGCTCGCGGTCGTCGTCCTGATCGAGGTCCAGCGTCACGCCGCGCTTGCTGGTCTGGTAGTGCCACCAGAACAGGCTGCGGTCGGGACCGGGTTCGTCGTCCAGGAAGGGCGGGTAGTCGCGGGTCGGATCGCCGCCGGGCGGCTCGACCAGGATCACGTCGGCGCCCATGTCGGCCAGCAGCTTGCCCGCCATCGCGCCCATCTCACTGGACAGTTCGATCACCCGCACGCCGTCCAGGGGGCGGGGCGAATCCGGGGGGGCGCTCATACCACGCCCTCCTCGCGCAGGCCGGCGATCTCGTCGCCGCTCATGCCCAGCAGCTCCGTGAGCACCTGCTCGGTGTGCTCGCCCACGCAGGGACCGCCGCGGCGGATCTCCCAGTCGGTCTCGGAGAGGTGCACCGGCAGGCCGTCGACGCGCACGCGGCCCATCTTGGAGTGCTCCACCTCCGGCCACAGGCCCCAGGCCTGGGTGTCCGGGTCCTGGTCGACGCGCTCCTGGGGGCGGCGGACGGGCGCCGCCGGGACCCCGACCTTCTGCAGCCGCGCGTAGGTCTCGAAGTCGTCCAGGCCGCGTGTCCACTGGGAAACCAGGTCGTCCAGCTCGTCCTGGCGCGCCAGGCGGTCGGCCAGCCTGGACCAGCCCGGGTCGGCGGCCGCCTCGGAGCCGATCTCGGCCGCCAGCGCGCTCCACTCGGCGTCGCTGCGGCAGGCGACGGCCAGCCAGCGGTCCTCGCCGCGGGCGGGATAGATGCCGTGCGGGGCCATCGGCGGCCACAGGTTGCGGTTGCTGTGCGGCTGGCCCTCGCGCCGCATCGGACGGCCGTTGACGGTGTAGTCCAGCAGGGCGGGGCCGTTGAGCGTGAGCCCGGCCTCGGTGCAGGCCATGTCGACCCACTGCCCCTCGCCGGTGCGGGCGCGGTGGACGATCGCCATGTAGTAGGCGCCCGTGTGGTCCATGTACGAGTAGCCCCAGCCGGCAGGCGCCTGCTCGGGCAGGCCCGAGGTGAAGGTCAGGCCGGACATCGCCTGCACGATCGGACCCCAGGTTTTGTACTCGTGGTAGGGACCGCTGTGGCCGAAGCCGCAGTTGGACACGTAGACGATGTCGGGGCGGAGCTGCTTGAGGCGCTCGTAGCCGAAGCCCCAGCGCTCCATCACCCCGTAGGCGAAGTTCTCGCACACGGCGTCGGAGCGGCGCACGATCTCGGCCAGGATCTCTTTGCCCTTGTCCGTGCGCAGGTTCAGCGTGACGCCGAGCTTTTCGACGTTGTGATTGTTGAAGCCGCCGCCCATGTCCGGGCCTCGGCGCTCGTCGACGAACGGCGGCATCATGCGCAGCACGTCCCAGGTGCCGCGCATGACCGGGTCTTCGATGCGGATCACCTCCGCGCCGAAGGCCGCCATCCACTTGGTGGAGCCGGCGCCGGCGAGCTGGCCGGTGAAGTCGCAGATGCGGATGTGTTCGAGCGCTCGGGAAGGCATGGAAGCGAAAGCTATCGGGCGCGGGGTACGCCGGTCAATCCACTTAAGCCGTTCCGCTGCCGGCACGGACAGGACGGCCAACCGGCGCGGCCGCCCGTCAGGCGAGGGCGGGCATGACCTGGGCGGCGAAGAACTCCATCTCGCGGCGGTAGTCGGCGACGGTCTCCCAGCCGAAGCTGACGCTGATGTGGGAAAAGCCGATCGCGCGGTACGCCTCCAGGCGTTCGACGATCGGACCGGCTTCCCGCTGCGGCCGGACCCGGCGGGCGCGGCCCTGCGAAGCGTGCGAGGACGCCTGTTCGCGAATCGGGTCCGGTTCGCCGAAGTTCAGGCCGAAGGCGAAGGTCACCGAGTCCGGATCGCGGCCGCGCTCGACCAGCTCCTCCCGGATCCAGTTTCCGGAGCGCTCCAGCTCCTCCAGGCTGCCGACCATCGGCGTCCAGCCGTCGCCGTACTCGATCACCCGGCGCAGCGGCACGGACCCCTGGCCCGCGATCCACAGCGGGACGTGCGGCTTCTGCACGCAGCGCGGCTCGAAGGCGATGTCGCGGAAATTCACGTAGCGGCCCTGGAACTCCGGCGAGTCCTCGGTCCAGAGCCGCTTGAGGGCCTGCAGGTACTCGTCGGTGATGGCGCCGCGCTCGCGGAACGGCACGCCCAGGGTGCGGAACTCGCCGCGCAGCCAGCCCGACGCCACGCCCACCGTCAGGCGCCCGCCCGAGACCACGTCCGCGGTGGCCAGCTGCTTGGCGAGCTGAATGGCGGGCCGGTAGGGGAAGACCAGGGCGTTGTAGAAGAAGCGGATCCGCTCGGTGCGCGCCGCCAGATAGGCGGTCAGCACGGCGTTGTCGTACCAGCGGGTGCTGACCGTCGGCGCGTCGGGGCGCACCGGCATGATCACATGGTCCGGGAACGTCAGCGCCTCGAAGCCGAGCTCCTCCGCGTGGCGCGCGACCTCGGCGATCGCGTCCACGTCCGGCCAGCGGTCGTAGGGGAAGAGCGGCACGCTGAAGCTCATGCGCGGTCGGGTCACGGCGCCTCCGGATCGGACCGATGATACAGAGCAGGATCGGGCGGGAGACGCGGGCGGGGGTCGCCCGGGGCACTCGCCTCTCCCGGCGCGGCGGGCAGGCCGCGAAGCCTCCCCGCCCGGCTTGAAGCTCCGGCGACCGGGCTGCGTCCAAGTGCCCGACCGCGTCTTTCGCGGAAGGGGAATCGAATGGGCCTTCGCTTGGGATCCGTCTTTCTGGCGCTGTGCGCCCTGCTGCTTGCTGCGCCCGCCTCCGCCGATCCCCCGGAGCGCTTCTCCGGCTCTTCGTTCTGGCCCCAGCAGGGCCGTCTCGGGGTCCGCATCCAGTCGCTGACGCCCGATCTGCGCGAGTTCTTCCAGGTGCCGAAGGACCGCGGCGTGCTGGTGGCAGGCGTGGAGGAGTCGGGCCGCGGAGCGAAGGCCGGCCTGGCGGTGGGCGACGTGATCCTGGAGGCCGGCGGGCAGGCTCTCAAGCGCCCCTTCGACCTGATCTGCGCGGTGGGCCGCGTTCCCGAGGGCGAGAGCCTCGAGCTGCGCGTCGTGCGCAGCGGGGAGGAGATGTCCTTCAAAGTCGAACCCAAGGGCGAAGCCGCGCCCTGGGTCGACCCCGAGTTCTGGCGCGACTGGATGCGCCGCGGCGCGACGCAGGTCGGCGAAGAGCTCCGCCGCCAGCTCCAGGACATCGAGCGCCGCCTGGAAAAGCTGGAAAAGCACCTCGGCCAGGGAGGCGGGCTGGACGAGGGCCGCAAGACCTGAGCCCGCGCTCCGGGCGATTCCGGCTCGCGGGCCGTGGCGGGTCAGGCCGCGAGCATCGCGTCGACGATCCGGCCCTGGACCTCGGCCGCGTCGGCCAGACCGCGGCGCACTCGGCGGACCGCTTCGCCGGCCCAGGCTTCCTCCTCGCGCGCGTGGAAGCCGATCAGGAGTTCGTCGAGTTCCCGCATCACGGCCCGGTAGCGCTCCAGCGGGTCGGCGGGCGCTGCCCCGCCCGCGGACGGCGGGACGGGCAGCTCGTTCGCCCGCGCGGCCTGGAGCGCGCCCGCCAGGGTGGCTTCCAGAATCGCGGTCTCCTCCGCCAGCGCCGCGAAGAGGTCCGTCCAGACCGCGCCGAGCCGCCGCACCAGCGTGGTGATCTGCCTGCGCCGCCGCGCTTCGCGCTCGTCGCCGGACGCGTCGTCGGCCCCGGCGGCCAGCGACTCGGCCGCCCCGCCGAGCAGCATCCCGATCGACTCGTAGAACACGCCCTTCTCCCGCGCCGGTCGACCGCTCAGCGCGGCGGGCGGCCGATCCGCTGCAGCTCGTACAGATCGCCGTGCCAGTTGTACTCGCCCCAGCCGACCGACCCGTCGCGGCTGCGCCACTCGACCACGGCCAGCATGCCGGCTCCGGGGTTGTAGAAGCTCTTGGGCGTGCCCTCCAGCACGTGCGTCCGCCCGCGTTCGTCCTCCAGCTCGTAGGTCAGCGACAGGATCACGAAGGCGTCCTCGGCGTAGCGGAAGCGACCCTCGCCCGTCTTGATCCGCAGCAGCTCGCCCCCGTCCAGGATGTAGCCGTTGTGCACGTACCCCCGCCGCAGGTCGTCCCAGTCGTTGCGGGTCTGCACGAAGAAGCTGAAGTCCTGGCCCGCCTCGCCGAAGCTGCCGTAGTCGAAGTTGCCCGACATCGGATAGCCGTAGCCCGAGGTCGACTCCGGCCGCGGGCTCCAGGAGTGGTCGCGCGGCGCGGCGAAGTCTACCGGGTAGTCGACGCCGCGCACGCGGGCGCTGCCCGTCACGCGCATCATCTGGTCCAGGTGCCCGTGGCGGATGGTGGCGTGCTCCTGCGCGTCGGTTCCGGTCTCGCTGACGTGCACCGGCGGCATCATCGCCCTGAATTCCAGTTCGAAGCGCGTGTCGTGGATGCCCTCGTAGCGCACCTGCCAGCGCTCGAACGGCTCGAGCATGCGCACCGAGATCCCGCTCGCCAGGTCGTAGCGGTCGAGGTTGGCGCGGGGCATCGGGTCGTGGCTGCGGTTGTCCTCGTAGCGCTCGCCCTGGGTGGGGGCGTACGGGTCGGGGTTATCGTAGAGGAAGACGAGCGACTCGACCTCGTCCAGGTTGGTGGGATGTGGCAGCGCAGGGCGGCCTCGGGAACGATCAAGCTGAACCAGTTGGTCTCCAGCCAGCGGTAGTCGCGGTAGCGCGGGGGGTGGAAGTACAGGTCCCGCCGCTTCACGGCCGACCCCAGTTTCGCGTCGCTCATGCCGATGTCCTCCCTGCGTTCAGACCAGCCCCATCTCGCGGGCCGCGCGGTTCAGATCCTCGCGGAAGTCCGGATGCGCCAGCCCGACGATGGCGCGGGCGCGCTCCGCCACCGACTTGCCCTTCAGGTCCGCGCTGCCGAATTCCGTGATCAGGTAGTGCGTGTCCGCCCGCGGCGTGGTCACGACCGTGCCCGGGCGAAAGCTCGCAACGATGCGCGAGACGCTGCCCTTCCGGGCGGTGGAGTGGAAGGCGACGATCGACTTGCCCTCGGGCGAGTCGTAGGCGCCGCGCACGAAGTCGAGCTGCCCGCCCGCCCCGCTGAACTGGTAGCCGTCGAGCGACTCGGCGTTGATCTGCCCCATCAGGTCGACTTCCAGCGCGGCGTTGATCGAGATCATGCGCCGGTTGCGCGCGATCACCGCCGGGCGGTTGGTGTATTCCACCGGGTGACACTCGAAGTCGGGGTTGTCGTCGACCAGTGCCAGGGTGTCCGGATCGCCCACCAGCAGCGTGTAGACGTGCCTGCCGGGCTTTTCCGTCTTGCGCGCGCCGTTCGCCGCCCCGCAGCGGATCAGATCGACCAGACCCGGGACCAGCAGCTCGCTGTGAATGCCCAGGTCGCGGTGCCCCCGCAGCGCCTTGCAGACCATGTCGGGCAGGGCGCCCGAGCCCACCTGCAGCGTGGCACCGTCCGGGACCAGCTCCGCCACGCGCTCCGCGATGCGCGCGTCCTCCGGCCCACCGGTCGCCCGCTCCACCGGCGGCAGCGGCGTGTGGTTCTCCACCACCGCGTCCACGTCCGCCAGCGCCAGGCGCGTGTCGCCGTGCGTGCGCGGCATGTGCCGGTTGACCTCGACCACCACCCGCCGGGCGCAGCGCACCCCCGCCGAGATGAAGTCCGCGTTGGTGCCCAGCGTGAAGTGGCCGGTCTCGTCCAGCGGCGAGACGATGGTGACGGCCAGATCGATGTCCATCGCCTCGCGCATCAGCCGCGGGATCTGGTGGAACTGGTGCGGCAGGTACGAGACCGCTCCGGCCTTGATGCTCTCGCGATCGGTCGGCCCCACGAACTGACACACCCGCTCCACCCGGCCGGCGACGTCCGCCCCGCAGATCGAATCGGAGGCGTGGTGGTAGGGCGGCCCGCTGAAGACCCGCAGCCGCTCCAGCGCGCCGTCGCGCAATCGGTTCGACAGCGACCAGAGCAGCGCCTGCGGCTCCGCCAGCCCGGTGCCGAAGACCACCAGCGCGCCTTCCGGGACGGACGCCATGGCGGAGTCCGCGTCGCGGAGCTTGGCGCGGTACTCGGCCGGGTAGCGCTGGTTCGATGTCATCCGCCCGCTTTTCGCTTTTCGTCCCCGACGACGCTTCCGACGCCGGCTCCGGATTCCACTCCCGGGCCGGCTATTCTACGCACGCGCGATGAGCACGGACATCCGCAGCCTGCCGCCGGACGAGCCCTGGGAGAGCCTGGCGCGCTTCCTGGAGCGCGAGGCCTTTCCGGGCTCCCGCGAGCTGCGGGTGGTGGGCGCGCGGCGGCCCACCGGCGGCGCCTCCTGGGAGACCTTCCTGGTCGAGGTCGTGCTGAGCCTGGACGGCAGCGCCCGGAGCCGGCGCGTCGCGATCAAGCGGGCGCCCGCCACCGGACCGCTGGCGCCCTATTTGGTGAGCAAGGACGTGGCGATCTTCTCGACGCTCGCGGCCAGCGGCGTTCCCGTGCCGAAGCTGCTGGCCTGGACCGAGGACCCGTCGGTCTTCGTGCGCCCCTTCAGCGCGACCTCCTTCGTGGAGGGCGAGTCGCACGACATCACCAAGGTCGAGCGCTGGCCGGTCTGGCAGCAGCGCCGCGAGGCGCTCGGCCTGGAGATGGTCGACGTGCTGGCGGCCCTGCAGCGCGTCGACTGGTCGGGCACGGACCTGGAAGCCGCCCTCGGCCCGCGCGGCTCGGCCGCCGAGCGCGCCGCGGCGCTGGTCGACCGCTACCTGGAGCCGCTGCTCGAAGCGGCCCGCGAGCGCGGCGTCGGCGTGCCGCTGTGGCGCGACATGGGCGCATGGATCAAGCGCAACGCGCCCCCGGACGCGGAAGAGGACCTGGTGGTGGTGCACGGCGACTACCGCTTCGGGAACTTCCTGTGGCAGGACACGCGAATCGCCGCGGTGCTGGACTGGGAGCGCGCCACGCTCGGCCCGCCGATGCAGGACCTGGGCTTCCTGTGCATGCCGCTGTCGCGCCGCCAGCAACCCGAGGTGATGGCCAAGGCGCTGCCCTTCGACGTCCTGGCCCGGCACTACGAACAGGCCAGCGGGCGATCCGTCGACGTCGCGGGCGTTCAGTACTACGCGGTGCTGTGGCAGTTCATCGAAGGCGTGAACGCCGCGCGCGGCGCCCTGACCGGACCGGTGGCGGGCTTCTGCAGCCCAATCTGGTCGCACGCCAGACGCTGCGCCTGATCGAAGACCGCGAGGCGGGCCGGCCCACGCTGTGAGCGCCGGGCGGCGCGCTTCCCCGCGCGCGGGGAACGGCCCCGTCGGCCCTCGACGGACGGCGGAGCGGTACGGGGCCGGCGACCCCCGGCTGTGACATGATGGCTCCCTCGCGGGAAGGAGGCCGGATGCGCGCGGAGCCCTTCGAGGTGGCCGTCCCCCAGGCGACGCTGGACGACCTGGAGCGCCGGCTGCGCGGCGCCCGCTGGGCGCGCGACTACGCCAACGACGACTGGCGCTACGGCGTGAACGGCGACTATCTGCGCGAGCTGGTCGAGTACTGGATCGACGGCTACGACTGGCGCGCGCAGGAGCGGGCGATGAACGCCCTGTCCCACTACCGCGTCGAGATCGAGGGCCTGCCGATCCACTTCGTGCACGAGCGCGGCAAGGGCGACGACCCGATCCCGATCGTGCTCACGCACGGCTGGCCCTGGACCTTCTGGGACATGAAGGACCTGATCGGTCCGCTCACCGACCCCGCGGCGCACGGCGGGGATCCGGCCGACTGCTTCGACGTGATCGTGCCCTCGCTGCCCGGCTTCGGCTTCTCGACGCCGCTCGAGAAGACCGGCGTGCACTGGTGGAAGACCGCCGACCTGTGGGTCTCGCTGATGCGCGACGCGCTGGGCTACGAGCGCTTCGCCGCCCACGGGGGCGACTGGGGCGCCCTTGTGACCATGCAGCTGGGGCACAAGTACGCGCGGGAGCTGATCGGGATCCATGTCACAAACGCCTTCCCGCTGTCCTCGATGGGCGGCGACCGTCCCTGGTCGATCGGGGACGCGGCCGCGCAGCTCGCGGAGGGCAGCGACGAGCGCGAAGGGACGATCGCCTGGGAGAAGCGCTTCGTCAGCCACATGGCCGTCCACACCCTCGACCCGCAGACCCTCGCCTGGGGACTGACGGACTCGCCCATCGGCCTGCTGGCCTGGATCCTGGAACGCCGCCGCAACTGGAGCGACTGCGGGGGCGAGGTGGAGCGCCGCTTCACCAGGGACCACCTGCTCACCACCATCATGCTCTACTGGGCGACCGGCAGCTTCCAGAGTTCGCTCCGCTTCTACTGGGAGACGGCCTGGAACCAGTGGCGGCCCTCCCACGACCGCCAGCCCTGCGTCGAAGCGCCGACCGGAATCAGCCTGTTCGACTACGACAGCCTGCCCGGTCCCCAGGACTGGACGAAGGACTACTACAACCGCGTCTACTTCCAGCGTCACTCCTCCGGCGGCCACTTCGCCGCCGCCGAGGAGCCCGAGGCGGTTGTCCACGACATCCGCGCCACCTTCAGAAATCTGCGCTGAACGGCTGGGGACCTCGAGTTCCAGGAAGCCCCCCGAAGTACCGACAAGCCCAGCTCGATCGCAATCTCGCAGCGGTTGATAATAAATCTGCTGTAGCTACAGAACCCGGAAGAGGAGCGCTGGCTGGACTTTCGGACCGGGAAATCGATACCAGCGACGTGCCCGAGGTTCTCGATTGGTCCGGCGCCCGGCGCGGCCTCCTCTATCGACCGGTGAAGAAACAAATCACGCTGAGGCTGGATGCAGACGTGCTGGCCTGGTTCAAGTCCAACGCTCCAGGCGGACGCGGATACCAGACAGAGATCAACCGCGTTCTTCGCGAACACGCGCGCCGATCTCTTCGCCACGCATAGGAGTCGTTTCGTAGCTGGAGCGCAACGCCAACGCGGCAGGCGGCTCCGCGGTCCACCGAGACCCGACACCGTGCTGCTGAAGGACAAGGTTGCCGTCGTCACCGGGGCCGGTAGCGGACTGGGCGAGGTCTACGCGCGGGCCCTGGCCCGGGAGGGCGCCAAGGTCGCGATCGGCGACCTCGACCCGGCGGCGGCGGCACCGACCCCCGCCCCTGAGCCGGAACGCCGGCGGGAAAGGCGGGCCGGTCCCCGGCGGCGGGTGGTAGGCTCTCGGGCGGCCGCGGACGGCCCAGAGGACGACGGGATGAGCGCTTCCGATCCGCTCGCAGGCATCCACGTGATCGACACCGACACGCACTGGAGCGAGCCGCACGATCTGTGGACTTCGCGGGTGCCGGCGTCGCAGCGGGAACGGGTGCCGCACGTGGTCGAGGTCGACGGGAAGCAGCGCTGGGTCGCGAACCGGGACGTGGACATCGGGTCGGCCATGCCGCTTTCGGTGGTCCGGCCGGACGGCTCCAAGGCCATCGGCCTGGACTGGTTCGAGTGGGGGATCGAAGACACCCACGCGGCGGCCTACGACGTGACGGCGCGGCTGGCGATGATGGACCGGCTGGGCATCTTCGCGCAGGTCGTCTACCCCAACGTGGCGGGGTTCGGGAACCAGAACTTCCACAA
This sequence comes from Pseudomonadota bacterium, assembly GCA_021295775.1. Lineage (GTDB taxonomy): Bacteria > Myxococcota_A > UBA9160 > SZUA-336 > SZUA-336 > JAGWBS01. Next base: position 17,723 of record JAGWBS010000093.1, read on the forward strand.
GATCGACGACCTCGAGCTGCGGCTGCTCTGCGCCCGCACCTACAACGACGCCATGGCCGAGGTCCAGGAGCAGTCGGGCGGGCGGCTGTTCCCGATGGCCCTGATGCCATGGTGGGACATTCCCGCGGCGGTCGAGGAGGCGCAGCGCGTGGCCGAGATGGGCATGCGCGGCGTAGTCACCACGCCCGACCCTTACACCGCCGGCTACCCCGACCTGGCGGAGTCCGACTGGGACCCCTTCTGGGGCGCCTGCAGCCAGCTCGGCCTGCCGGTCAACTTCCACATCGGGGCCAGCGACATCGGCCTGAGCTTCTTCGCCAACGCGCCCTGGCCTTCGCTGGACGGCCCCCGCCGCTTCCTGGTCGGCGGCATGGACCTGGCCATGTCGAACGCACGCGTGCTGTCCAACCTGATCGTGAGCGGCGTGCCGGAGCGCTTCCCGGAGCTGAAGTTCGTTTCGGTCGAGAGCGGCATTGGCTGGCTGCCCTTCTACCTGGAGATGCTCGACTACCAGATGGAGCAGACCGCCCCCGGCCTGCTGAGCCTCAAGCCCTCCGAGATCTTCCGCCGCCAGGTCTACGCCACCTTCTGGTTCGAGGACATGACTCCCAGGCGGCTACTGGGCGAGATCGGCGTGAACAACGTCATGTTCGAGACCGACTTCCCGCACGCCACCTGCCTGTACCCGGACGGCCAGGAGCACCTGCGCGACGTGATGGCCGAGATCGACGAGCCCGTCCGCCGCCGCGTGCTGCAGGACAACGCCGCCGAGCTCTACCGCATCGACCTGCCCCCGGCCGCGGCCTAGCCGGGCGTCTACAGGTCGGCCAACTCGGCGACCAGCTCGGCCAGGCCGATGGCCTCGACCCCGCCGCCCTTGGGGTGGCGTTCCCTGCCGGAGTAGACCAGAAACGCCCGATCGGGCTTCAGGTCATCGAAAGCTACCCGGAGTCCCCTGTCGACCTTGGGGGCGGTTCCGCGCTTGATCTCGACGACCCAGAGGCGGCCTCCCGGCAATTCCAGGATCAGGTCGGCCTCGACTCCCGTCGCCGTGCGGTAGAAACTCGCCTGGGTCCGCTCGGGAGCGGCCCGCAGCAGGGTTTCGACCGCGAATCCTTCCCAGCTCGGACCTGCAACGGGATGGCCCAGCACTCGCTCGGCGTCGTCCAGCCGCAGCAAGCTGTGCACGATGCCGCTGTCGCGCACGTAGATCTTGGGAGACTTGACCAAGCGCTTGCGGACATTGGCGTGGAAAGGAGGAAGGCGGCGCACCAAGAGCAGATCGACCATCAGGTCCAGGTATTTCGCGATCGTCTTCCCGTCCACGGCCAGGCCACGGGCGAGGTCCGCCGCGTTCAGCAGGCCTCCCTGGCCATGCGCGAGCATGGTCCAGAGCCGACGCAGCGTCTCGGCCGGCACGCGAGGACCCAGCGAGGGAATATCCCTTTCGAGGTAGGTGCGGATGAACTGCTCGCGCCAGACCGCACTGGTTTCGTCGTCCTCTGCAAGAAAGGCGCGTGGGAAGCCTCCCCGAATCCAGAGGCGAGTCTGATCCATGCTGTCGATCTCGCGAACGTCCAGCGGCGACAGTTCGAGATACGCGATTCGCCCCGCCAGGGTCTCTCCCGACTGGCGCAGCAGATCGATCGAGGCCGAACCGAGCAAGAGGAATTGTCCGGCACGCTCGCCCCGGTGAATGCGCTCGTCGATCACGCCGCGCAGAACTTGGAAAAGGCCCGGCGCACGCTGGACTTCATCCAGGACGATCAGCCGGTCCCGCCGCGCGCCGAGATAGCCTCGGGCATCCGCCAATTTCTCCAGATCCGAGGGATTCTCGAGATCGAGGTAGAGGCTTTCGGAGTGCTGCGCGACCGCTCGGGCCAGTGTGGTTTTGCCTACCTGGCGCGGGCCCAGCAGGGCCACAGCCGGAAACGACCGCAGGAGATCTTCCAGCCGAGGCTGGGCAAATCTCTGAATCATCCTTGTAATCATGGACTATTAATCCATGATTACAAGGATGACTATCCAGTAAATCTGAATCTGCTCGGTACGCGCGGATCGGTCAGGAGGAGCGGAGCACCTGGCCCGGGAGGGCGCCGGTGTGCTTCTGGTCCTCGAACAGGACTTTGCCGTTGACGATGGTGTACTGCATGCCGCGCGCCTGCATGACCATGCGGCGGCCGCCGGCGGGCAGGTCGTGGCGCATCTCCGGGCGGCGGTCGGAGCCGACGGTCTGCATGTCGAAGATCGCGAAGTCGGCGGCCTTGCCCACGGCGATGCGGCCGCGGTCGTGCAGTCCGAAGAAATCGGCGGGCTCCGAGGTGATGCGCTCGACGGCGCGTTCCAGGCTCAGGACCTGCTTGTCCCGCACCCAGTGGCCCAGCAGATAAGTGCAGTAGCCCGCGTCGCAGAGCTGGTCGACGTGGGCGCCGCCGTCCGACAGCCCGATCAGGGTCTGGTCGTGGCGGATCAGGCGGGCGAGTTCGTCCTCGTGGGTGTTCAGCGCCTCCATGCTGAAGTCCACCTCCAGCTCGCCCTCGATCGCGACGTCGAGCAGGGTGTCGACGGGGTGGGCGCCCCGCTCGCGGGCGATCTCGTGCACGGTCCGGCCCACCAGGGAGCGCTGGCTCTCGTCGGTGACGTGCTGGACGTCGAGCCGCTTGAGGAAGCCCGCGTTGGTGGTGCGGCGCACGCTCTCGCGGAAGGCGGGGTCGCGGTAGATCCGCAGCTGCTCCTCGGTGGTCTTGTTGAAGACCGACTGCCAGGCGGGCTGACTGGCGAAGGCGAAGGGATTGCTCAGGCTGACCTGCATGATGAAAGGCCGGCAGGAGATCTGCGGCCGGGCCCCGCGGTCGAGCAGCGGCTTGGTCTGCTCGAGCGTGGCCCGGCAGAGTTCCGGCTTGTCGTCGCGGACCAGCATGGCCAGCCAGGTGACCGGGCGTTCGCTGGCGTCCATGAAGAGCTCGATCAGTTCCTGCTCTTCGGCGTCGACCTCGCCGGGGCGGGCGTTGAGGTTGAGTTCGATGGTGCCCTTGCCGAGTTCGCGCAGCACGCCGCAGTAGGCGCGGATCTCGTCGCGGCTGGCCTGCCGGCAGGCCAGCGGGCGGCCCTGGTAGCCGATGTGCTGCGGGCCGAAGGTAGTGCTGAAGCCCAGCGCGCCGGCGCCCATGGCTCCGCGCAGGAGTTCCGCGATTTGAGCGGTCTCGTCCGCGCTCGCTTCGCGCTCCATCGACTCTTCGCCCATCACGTAGTGGCGGAAGGGCGTCAGGGCCGCCATGAAGCCCAGGTTGATTCCCGAGCCGCGGCGCGCGGCGGCGTCCATGTACTCCGGGAAGCTCTCCCAGTCCCAGGTGATGCCGGCGCTCAGCACCTCGAAGGGGATGGCCTCGACGTTGACCAAGTCCCAGGCGGCGATCTCGCGCGCCTCGGGGCGGCAGGGCGCGAGTCCCACGCCGCAGTTGCCCATCACGACGCTGGTCACGCCGTGCCAGGGCGAGCAACTGGTGGTCGGGTCCCAGCAGATCTGGGCGTCGTAGTGGGTGTGGTGGTCGATGAAGCCCGGCGCGACCACCAGGTCGGAGGCGTCGATCTCGCGCCGGCCGCCGTCGCTCAGTTGGCCAATCTCGGCGATCGCGCCGTCCGCCACCGCGATGTCGGCCCTTCGCGCCGCGCTCCCGCTGCCGTCCACCACCAGTCCATTCCGGATCACGAGGTCGTAGGCCATGTGCGTCTCCCGGGTTGGGCGCCAGGATAACCCCGGGGTTCGATCCTCCGTAACCCCCCGGACGGGTTCGGCGTACCCTGTGGCGGACCTGGCGCGAAGGAGAGGATCGCCATGAGGATCGCGAAATCGCACCGCCGCGGGTGGCGGCTCGGACTGGCCGCGCTCGCCGGAATCGGGCTGATGGCCGGAGTGGCCTCGGCCGGCTCCGCCGAGGAGCCCGCGGCGTCGGACAGCCGGCCGCTGATCGTGAAGATCCACGCCGACTGGTGCGGAACCTGCCAGCGGCTGGTGCCCACCTTCGCTGCCCTCGCCGGCGAGATCGGATCCGAGGCCCGGATCGTCGTGCTCGACGTCACCGACGAGGCGTCCGCGAACCTTGCCGCCGCCGAGGCGGAGCGGCTCGGGATCCGCGGGTTCTTCGACGCTTACCGGTCCAAGACCGGAACGGTCGGGGTGATCGACGCCGCCGGACGGACGGTCAGCGTGACGAAGGGCGAGATGGATCCGGCGAAGTACGTAGAAGCCGTCCGCAAGGCGCAGGCGGGCGGCTCGGCTTGAGCGCGGGCTCGCCGGGCCCGGTTGCGGCGAGCCGATTTCGGAAGCTTCAGCCCTCGGGGCTTGTAGCCACCGGCTCGGGGGCGGCCCCCGCGGACGACCGCAGGACCAGCTTCTCCTTGAGTCTCAGCTTCTCGCGCTTGAGCGAAGTGAGGCGGAGCTGATCGGGCCGCGGACGGCGCGACTCGGCGTCGATCTCCTGTTGCAGGGCGGCGTGTTGAGCCTGGATCTCCGCCAAGTCCGAAGTTTCGTTCATCGCTTTCTCCCGTGTTGGAGCGGGCGCTGGCTCGGGACCGGACCGCCGGGTCCCCGCTCGGTTCGCCCGCATCGATTCATGTTTACTCCTCCGGCGCGGCGATTTGTTCGAGAACTTCGCCCAGGCGCCCGATTTCTTCGCCGTAC
>JAGWBS010000093.1:22474-23535 GCA_021295775.1 Pseudomonadota bacterium
CGGCGATGTCCGCCGCGGGGACGGCCTCCCGGGCCTCCCGGCGCAGGCCGGGGACGCTCTCGGAGGGGAACAGCCGCTCGAGCGCCTCGTCGAGCGTCCCCTCCATCACGATCTGGTTGCGGTAGGCGACGATCACGCGCTTGAGTTCGGGGATCCGCCCGCCCTGCGAGCGCAGGTAGAGCGGACGGATGTAGATCAGCGACTCCTCGATCGGAATCACCAGCAGCGTGCCCTGGATCACCTCGGAGCCCTGCTGGTTCCAGAGCGTGATCTGCGGGGCGATCGCCTGGTCCTGGTTGATCCGCGCCGCGATCTGGCGCGGCCCGAAGACCACCGTCTGCTTGGGGAACTGGAAGACCTTGAGCTGGCCGTAGTTCTGGCCGTCGCTGCGCGCCACCAGCCAGGCCGCCAGGTTGTCCTTCTGGCGCGGGGTGTACGGCAGCATCTGGATGTACTCCGGGCCGCTCTCGCCGGGCAGCTTCATGATGGTGTAGTACGGCTCCATCCGGCGCGCTTCCGGCCCTTCGTCGATCACCGGGATCTCCCACTGGTCCTCCTTGTTGTAGAAGACCGCGGGGTTGGTCATGTGGAAGGTGGTGAACACTTCCGCCTGCAGCGCGAAGATCCCGGGCGGGTAGCGCAGCCGTTTGCGCAGGTCCTCCGGCATGGTGTCGAGCGGCTGCAGCAGACCCGGGAAGGCGCGTCCGACCGTGGTGGCCACCGGGTCGTCGGGGTCGAGCAGGTGGAAGACGGTCTTGCCGTGATAGGCGTCGATCGTCACCTTGATCGAGTTGCGGATGTAGTTGAGTCCGCCCCCGGCGCTGGTCGAGTAGGGATAGTGTTCGCTGGTGGTGTAGGCGTCCTGGATCCAGACCAGCTTGCCGTCGGAGATCGCCAGATACGGGTCCGGGTCGTAGGTGAGGAAGGGCGCGATCCGCTCGACCCGGTCCGCGATCCGGCGATACATCATGACGCGGCTGTCGGGGTTCAGGTTGGGCGCGAAGAGCGTGTCGGTGGAGCGGAAGCGGATCGCGAAAAGCAGCCGGTTCAGCAGGCCGCCG
>JAGWBS010000093.1:23548-27542 GCA_021295775.1 Pseudomonadota bacterium
GTTTTCGTGGCCGTTGGTATTGTTTAATTCCTCGGACTCGGTGTTGACTACGAGGTGGTCGTTGGAGCGCTCGCCTTATTATATTTCCGGAGGGGAGACCGACAGTTCGACGGCCGACTCCGGCGGCAGGTCCTTGATGAACAGCACCGGCAGGCCTTCGGGCGTGACCTGGTTGACCGGACCGAGCGTCAGACCGTAGCCGTGCGTGAAGGTGAGGCGCTCGTTGATCCAGGTGCGCTCGGGCAGGCTGTCGGAGTTGAGCTCGCGGGCCGAGAGCATGATCTGGCGGTACTCGCCGTCGATGATGTAGCGGTCGTTGTCGACCGAGACGAAGTCGTAGTAGGTGCGGATCTCCTGGATCTGACCGAAGGTGTCGAGCAGCGGCCGGTCGTTCCACAGGGGTACGTTGTCGAGCGTGGTCGCGTTGTTCGCCAAGTCCTCGGGCGTCAGGCGCGCTTCCCCGGAAAGCGGGGATTCGATCACCTCGTCGAGCGCGAAGGCGGCGCGCGTGGCCTCGATGTTGTGGATGATGTAGGGCGTCTCGCGCACCTGCTGGTTGGGCGAGACGACGAAGCGCTGCACGATGGCGGAGTAGACGTTGCCGCCCACCGAGACGCCGAAGTAGAGCAGGACGGCGATCACGGCCGGCCGCAGGCGCTCCGTGCGCGTCTGGTAGAGCGCCAGCAGCGCGCCCACGCCGGCGGCCAGGATCAGCAGGCGCAGCGCCGGCATGCGCGCGTTCACGTCGACGTACGAAGCGCCGTGCAGGATGCCCGAAGACGTGGTCAGAAGCTCCGGAATGCGCAGCCAGGCGCCGACCGCCAGGGTCAGCAGCAGCAGCGCCCCCAGAATGCCCAGGTGGAGTCTGGCGTCCGGACCCGCGATCAGCTGGCGTCCCGGCCCGCGTCCCAGGTTGCCGCCGATCAGGTGCAGCGCGACCACGCTCGCGGTCGCCAGCAGCAGCGTCAGTTGCAGCAGGCCCTGAAGGAACTGCAGGAACGGCAGCTCGAAGATGTAGAAGCCGGCGTCGCGGGCCAGGATCGGGTCCGCGACCCCGAAGGGCACCGCGTACAGCCACAGCAGGCAGGTTTCCCAGTTCGCGGAGGCGAAAAGCGCGATCAGGAAGCTGACCACGGCGATGCCGATGTCGATCGGCCGGCGCAGGCGCTCCATCTCGACCGTGACGCTGCGCACGCCGTCCGGATCCACCACCGGGAACTGGAAGCTCGAGACCGCTCCGCGGGCGAGCCGGATGCTGCCCCAGAGCAGCCCGAACACCCCGGCGAACGCCAGCGCCCCGACGACGACGCGCGCGCTGATCGAACGCCAGAAGACCGCCTGGTAGCCGACCTGCCCGAACCACAGCCAGTCGGTGTAGAAATCGACCAGCGCCGGCACGACGACCACCAGCAGGAAAATGGCGAGCACGAACGGAAATCGGATCTGGGGCAAGCGGCCTCCTGCCCGGCGTCTCCGCCGGACCGACGATGCTACCCGATTTCCCCGCTCGGCCGCGCCTCTCAGAATTCCTGGGGCAGACCCAGGTACTCGCCGAACACGAAGTCGCGGTGTTCGAGCAGGGCGGGAGGCGGGGTGACGCCGGAGATGGGGGTCTCGTAGACGGCGCGCAGCCAGTCGGGCATGGGCGACTGCTCGTGGGGCAGCGGGGCGACCATGTTGGAGAAGGTCGCCCAGCAGACGTCGAGGGCCGAGAGGTTCTCGCCGACCAGGAAACGCCGCCCGCGCGCGCGCTGCTCGTCGAGCTGCCGCGCCAACAGTTCCAGGATCCGCCGCAGGCGCTGGGCGGCGCCGGCCGCTGCCGCGGCGTCCTCGAGGCCGTACTTCCAGGGCATCGAGTCGTGCACCCCGCTGGTGTCGGAGGGCAGGATCAGCAGGCGCCGGGTCCAGCCGAAGCCGTGCTCCCCGCAGATCTCGAAGCACAGGCCCAGCATCAGGGCGCGCTGGTACGGATCTTCGGGGACCAGCGCCGGGGCCGGCTGCAGGCGCTCGGCCAGGAACAGGATCTCCGCCCAGCCGCTGCGCGGCCGCTCCTTTTCGTACATGGCGACGGGCGCGCTGGTCTGGCGGGTCCAGCGCAGCAGCCCCTCGCGCTCGCCCTCGGGGGGCTTGGCGACGGGCGTGAACGCGATCCCCTTGAGGCGGAAGAACGCCTTGGCGGCTTCGTTCCACGGGCCGGGCGAGCCGGGCCCCAACACCAGCCTCAGTCCGGGAAGCTCGACCGCCTCTTCGACGGAGACGTACTCCATGCGAGCCTCCGCCCCGCGCCTAGCGGGTGGGGTGGATGACCGCCTCGGCGTAGGCGTTCAGCTCGGCGATCTTCTCGTCGAGGGTCTTGGTGTCCGGCTCCATGGCGTAGACATCCCGGAACGCGACCACGACTTCGTGCACGCCCACGTCCTCGAGCCGACGCACGCCGTCCGCGCTGTAGCCCTCCTGGGTCATCGCGTGGTACTCGAAGGGCAGGTGGTCGCGCTCGTACTGCTTGCGCAGTTCGTCGATCCGGCCCTTGATCTTCAGCAGGTCTTCGAGGGCGCCGCCGGCGTGGATGAAGCCGTCCGCCACCCGCGCCGTGCGCCGCAGGGCCACGTCGGCGTGCGCCCCGATCAGCATCGGCACCGGTTCGCTGGGCGTGGGACAGAGCTGGATCGGGTCGAGCTGGAAGATCTCGCCCTGGTAGCCGAAGTATCCGCCCGCCAGCAGGCCGCGCACGATGTCGATCATCTCGTCCATGCGCCGCCCGCGCCCCTCCCAGGGGATCTGGCAGGCTGCGAAGTCGTCCGGCCAGGGGCTGAGCCCCACGCCGAAGACGAAGCGGTTGCCGGTCAGCACCGCCACCGAAGAGACCTGCTTGGCGACCACGACCGGCTGGCGGATCGCCAGCTTGAGCACCGAGGTCACGAAGCGGATGCGGCTCGTCACCGCGCCCATCGCGGCGGTCAGCGCGAATGGATCGAGGAAGGGCACTCCCTCCAGGAACTCGCGGTTTCCGTCGTCGTTGTAGGGGTACTTGCTGTCCGACTCCTGCGGGTAGCAGATGCTGTCCGGCAGCGAGAAGGAATCGAACCCCGCCGCCTCGGCCGCCTGGGCCAGCGGCAGGTAGAACTCGGGCTTGCACATCGAAGAGTGGTAGGCGAATCGCACGTGGACCTTCCTTTCGGGCGCGCCATTCTAGGCCGCGCGCGGCGTCGTGTCCGGGGTGGATTGCAAGCCCGGGGCGGGCGGCGCAAGCTCCCGCCCGTGAGGGGCGGAGCGGGAGGGAGCGCGTGGCGGATCGGATGGCGGACAAGACGGCTGTGATCACCGGAGCCGCCTCCGGGATCGGGGCGGCGACGGCGCGGCTTTTCGCGGGCGAGGGCGCGCGCGTGGTCGTGGCGGACATCGACGGGCCGGGCGCGGAAGCGGTGGCCGGCGGGATCCGCGACGGCGGCGGCCGGGCGCAGGCGGTGGCGGTCGACGTCACCGACCCGCGGGCGTTCGAGGCCGCGCTGCGCGGCGTGGCGCGGGAGCACGGCCGCCTGGACGTGCTGGTCGGTTGCGCGTTCCGCATGGTGGCGGGTCCGCTGGAGACGCTGTCCAGCGAGGACTGGCTGCGCTGCATGGAAGTGACGCTGCACGGGACGTTCTTCGGGCTGCGCGCGGCCCTGGCGATCATGCGCGAGCAGGGCGGGGGCGCGATCGTGAACTTCTCCTCGCTCTGCGGCCAGGGGGGCCAGGCTTCGATGGGCGGCTACGGCGCGGCCAAGGCGGCGGTGGAGAACCTGACGCAGACGGCGGCCGTGGAGGCCGCGGAGCACGGCATCCGCGTCAACGCGGTCGCGCCGGGCGCGGTCGCCACCGAGGGCACCCTCGGCGTGTATCCCGAGGGCAGCCCGCAGCTTCGAGCGATGGAGGCGCTGATCCCGGCGGGCCGGCTGATGCAGCCGGAGCAGATCGCCGAGGCGGTGCTCTTCCTGGCCTCGGACGCCGCATCGGG
>JAGWBS010000093.1:27659-28180 GCA_021295775.1 Pseudomonadota bacterium
TCTCCCGAACTCGAGACCGGCTGGGACCGCTGACGGCCCCTCCGGGGATTCCCATACCCGGCGCGCGTCAAGTTCGATACGGCACGCGGCCCACGAGCTCGATCGATCCCGAGAGGCTCCAACCCGCGGATACCTCCCGGATTGGTCGCCGAGCGCCCCGGGGGGTATCCTGCGCGGGTCGACAGGAGGACGTTTATGAGTGCCGCCCCCGAGACCGACGGCGCCGAGCGCTCCGCCTCGAACCCGCTCGCGCTGGCCCCGAGCGACTTCTTCGAGCGCTACTTCGCCTTCTTCCGCCCCGGCCACCAGGAGGGCGTCGTCCCCTCGCGCATCAAGGAGCTGGCACGGCTGAAGGTCGCCGCTCTCAACGACTGCGACACCTGACTGTTCGCGCGCTACGCGTCGGCGACGCGTCAGGGACTCGACGAGGACATCATCGCGCAGATCCACCGCCCCGAGGCCGAGCGCGAGCTTGAACCGCGCGAGGCGCTGGCGGTGCGCTTCGCCGAGAAGTTCGCCCT
>JAGWBS010000094.1 GCA_021295775.1 Pseudomonadota bacterium
GAAGATCTCGGGCGTCGTCTCCTCGACCGTCGCCAGGTGCACCACGGCGGCGTTGTTGACCAGCACCGTCGGGGGGCCCAGCTCCGAGCGGGCCTCGGCGACCGCGGCGTTCCAGTCTTCCTCGAGCGTCACGTCCAGTCGCCGGTAGTGGGCCGCGGCGCCGATTTCGGCCGCAACGGACTCGCCGCGCTCGTCGAGGACGTCGCCCAGCAGCACGCGCGCGCCCTCCCGCGCGAAGTGGCGCGCGACGACCGCGCCGGTGCCGCGCGCCGCGCCGGTCACGATCGCCACCTTTCCCGCGAGCCGCCGCTCGCCCTCTTGTCCGGCTCCGGATTGCATCGGGCGATTCTAGATCACGTCCGCTTCGGCCAGTTCCCGGCGCTCGCTCTGGTCGAGACCCAGCAGCTCGCCGTAGACGTAGTCGTTGTCCTCGGCGTAGCACGGGAAGCCCCGGCCGAGCGGGCCCCCGGGCCGCGACGGTGTCTCCGACAGCTTCACCGGGAACTGTCGGATCGGCCAGACGCCCACCTCGCTGCTCTCGAGCGGGACCAGGAACTCGTCGTGGCGGAGCTGGGGATCGCGCTCCACCCGGTCCTCGGCGGTCTGGCAGGCGCCGGCCGCGACCCCGGCGTCCTGCAGGGCCTGCATCAACTCGAACGCGTCCCGGTCGCGGGTGCTCTGTTCGAGCCGCGCGTCGACTTCGTCCTGGCATTCCAGCCGCGACGCCAGTTCCGCGAAGCGCGGCTCGCGCGTCCAGTCCGGATCGCCCAGCACGCCCGCCAAAGCGCGCCATTCGGCGTCGTCGAAAACCGCGATCGCGATCCAGCGGTCGTCGCCGCGGCAGCGGTAGGCGCCGTGCGGGCTGGCCGGCTTGTAGGGCGAGCGGTTGCCGGTGCGCTGCCAGTTCCGGCCGTTGACCTGGTGGTCCAGGATGGCCGTGCCCGTGAGCAGCAGCCCGGGCTCGCCCAGCGAGCCGTCGATGTACTGCCCCTCGCCCGTGCGCTCGCGGTGGTACAGCGCCGCCAGCATGGCCATGGCGCAGTAGTACGAGGCGCTCCAGTCCAGGTACAGGTAGCCCCAGCCCGACGGCGGATAGGGCGTGGGCAGCCCGGCCATCTCCGTCAGCCCCGAGAACGCCTCGCCGACGGGCGCCGAGGAGAGAAAGCGGTCATACAGCCCGCGCCGGCCGAAGCCGGGCTGCTGCAGGTAGATGATCGAGGGGTTGACCGCGCGCATGCTCTCGTAGGTCGCCCCGAACTCCTCCAGCTTGCGGGCGGTGAAGTTCTCCACCACCACGTCGCTGATCCGCACCAGCTCGTGTAGCAGTTCCACGCCGCGAGGCGTGCCCAGGTTGAGGCCGATGCTGCGCTTGCCGGGATTGACCTCCGCGAAGACGCTTCCCTGGTTCACGCCGCCCCGCGAGGGCACGATCGTCTCGCCCCGCAGCACGCGTTCCCGCTCCTCGCCGACCGGGATTCCGCCGCTGGTGCGGACGGTGTCGTAGCGCCCCTTCCACTCCACCCGGATGACTTCGGCCCCCAGCCCGGCGAGAACCCGCGGACCGGCGGCGCCCGCCACGACCCAGGACAGGTCCAGCACGCGGATGCCTTCGAGGGCGAACGGCGGGGAGTGCTCCGACTCGCTCCCTCCACGCCGGGGAGGGACCGTGCGTGCGGGAGCTTCGAGCGCGGCCGGGTCGTGCTCGTCCAGGCGCGGCGCGCGCGGTTCCGTGCGCCAGGGGCAGCTCTCGGCCAGCCAGGGCGCGGAGACGTAGTCCACGCTGCGCCCGAGCTCCGGGTGCTCGACGGCCTGGAAAGTCGCGCGTTCGCGCCAGTGCGGCTCGCGCAGGTTGTCCTCCGGCCGGCGCACGGGCGCCCAGTGCAGCCGCCGGGCCTGCGCCTCTCTCCAGATGTCGCGCTCGAACTTGTATCCCGCCACCCAGCGCCGGGCTACGGCGTGGAAGTGGCGGATCACCTCGGGCTTCATCAGGTACTCGAGGTCTTCGTACTTGGGATCGGTCAGGTCGTCGGCCGCGCCGTGCTCGGCGAGCATCTCGACCCACTTGCGGTGCTCGCGCCCGATCATGAATTCCGCCGAGACGAAGGCCAGCACGTGCCGTCCGTCCTTGGTCGCCGCCAGCGTCTCCGGAACCATCCGCGGCATGCCGTAGCGCGCGGTCTGGCGCAGGACCCGCTGGCGGCTGAAGATCCACAGCGGAACGTCGGTGCCGGTGTTGCAGCTCACGGCCCGGTGGATCGACACGTCGATGTGCTGGCCCTGACCGCCGCGCTCGCGCCAGACCAGCGCCGCTAGGATGGCGTCGGCCGCCTGGCTGCCGGCGATGTGGCTCGCGTGCCACATCTGCGGGGCGATCGGGGGGGTGTCGTACTCGCCCTCGGGCGTCGGGTCGTAGCCGCTGCACATCATCGCGCCGCCCAGCGCCAGGTGCACCAGGTCCGACCCCTTCCAGTCGCGGTACGGCCCGGTCTGGCCGAAGGGCGTGATCGAGGCCAGAATCAGCCCCGGGTGGAGTTCCCGCAGGGCCTCGTACCCCAGGCCGAGCCGGTCCAGCGTCCCGGGCGCGAGCGACTCCAAAACCACGTCGGCACCGGCCGCCAGTTCGCGCAGCCTCTGCCGGCCCGCCTCGGTCTCGAGGTCGAGCACCAGACTCCGCTTGCCGAAGTTGTAGTGCCAGAAGTACAGGCTCTTCTCGGGGTCCTCGACGTCGCCGGCGAACGGGCCGATCCGTCGCGTCGGGCTGCCGCTCGGCGGCTCGATCTTGAGCACCTCCGCGCCCAGCCCCGCCAGCAGCTTGCCGCAGAACTCGCCGCGCTCGTCGGCCAGCTCGATCACACGGACGCCGGAGAGAAAGCTCACCCGGACCTACGACTCGAAACGCCGCTGGATCTTGGCGAAGTCGAAGCTGGCGACGTCGTCCGTGCCGACCCAGAAGATCTCCCCGTCGGGGTCGGGCCGGCCCGTGACCGGGTCGGGCAGCCCTTCGAACGCGTCCTTCAGGGCGGGCCGGGCGTCGGCCTCGGGCGCCTCGGCCCGGCCGTGGAAGAGAGCGCCCTTGATGGTGTAGTACTCGGCTCCCTCGGGGTGCGACTCGAGCGTGCAGCAGACCCGCGGGTCGCGGCGCAGGTTGGCCAGGCTGCGGCTGGCGCGCGGCAGGCGGAAGTACAGCCGCCCGTCCCGGAACGCGCAGGCCGCGGCGTCGCCCCAGGGCCCGCCCTCGGCGTCGAGGCTGGCCACGATGCAGCGCGTCTCGCCGGACGCGAACTCGCCCAACTCCGGGAGCGTCAGCTTGATCGTGGGGTGCTCGCGGGGCATGCGCCTAGCTCTCGTCCCGAACTTCGGCCAGCATCCCGGCCTCTTCCGCGCCGACTTCGAAGATCACTCGCACGCCGCGCTTGATGCGCCCGGCGGTCTCGCCGATCCGGCGCTCGTCCTCCGGCGGAACGTCGGGCTGTTCCTGGGAGCCCTGGGAACGAGGGTTGCGCGCCCACGCCAGTCCGGGGGGCACTTCGGGGGCGAAGACCTCCTCGTCCGACAGCATCCGCGCCCGGCCGCGGTACAGCGCGCCTTCGAACCCGGCCGCGTCGGAGGGGTTGGTCAGCACGCAGCAGATGCGGTCGTCGCGCCCCAGGTTCCGGGCCTTGACGCTCTTGCGGTAGGTGTTCAGGTACAGCGCGCCGCCGTAGAAGCCCGCCATGGGGTGCGCCGTCGGCGAGCCGTCCGCGCGCAGCGTGATCATGAAAGTGCGCCCGTTGCGCCGCATGAAGTCCGCCGCGTCGGCAGGCACCGCCGCGTCCGGTCTCGTCCCGTCCTCGGTCACTCCGCTCTCCTCCCGGCCGCTCAGATCAGATGGTACAGACGCGCGGCGTTCTCGTAGGTGATCTTGTAGCGGTCCTCCTCGGGCACGCCCTCGAAGTGCCGCTCGATGCTGGCGTGCGAGTTCGGCCAGGTCGTCTCGCCGTGCGGGTAGTCGGACGACCACAGGATGTTCTCCACGCCGATCTCCGCGCGCTCGCGCACCCCGACGGGATCGTCCAGGAAGGTGCCCAGGATCTGGCGCCGGAAATACACGCTCGGCGGCTCGGGCAGCCGATTGCCCGTCCAGTGGCGGTGCTTGTGCCAGAGGTGGTCCATGTAGTGGACCACGAACGGCATCCAGCCGATCCCGCTCTCCACCGAGACCAGCTTGAGCTGTGGGTAGCGCTCCAGCAGCCCGCCGAAGATGAACAGCGCCAGGGGTTCGGCCATGGTCAGCTTGCTCATCACCATGTCCGGCAGAAAGTGGGCCTCGTGGGTGCGGGTCGGGCGCGCGCCGAGGTGCATGTGGACGGCCATGCCTTCGTCGAGCACCGCCCGCCAGAGCGGGTCGAAGCGCTCTTCGGCGTAGCTGCGGTCGCGCGATCCGGTCAGGATCATCTCGCTGCCGCCGACCACGTTGCCCTCTTCGGCATCGGGGTCGGGCGGGAACGGCGGGATCAGCATCCCGCTCAGGCCGCGGCGGGCGATGTGCCGGACCTCCTCGATGGCGCGGTCCACATCGTCGGTGGGTACGTAGCCGATCCCGAGCAGGCGCCGGGGTGAGGCCGAGCAGAAGTCCGCCAGCCAGTCGTTGTAGGCGCGGAAGCTCGCCAGCCGCAGCTCCGGGTCGCGCGTCGCCAGCGGACCGCCGCCGTACAGGACTTCGGCCTGCACTCCGTCGATGTCCTGGTCCTCGAGCCTCGCGGCGGGGTCCCAGCCTCCGGGGCGGGTGTCGGAGAGCTTGCCGTGCAGCTTGTAGTCCTCGACGTCGGTGCCCGCCAGCGCGCCCAGCAGGGTGAACGGGCGCCGGGTGTCCTCGAAGACGATGTAGTCGCCCTCCGAGTCCGATTCGATGCGCGGCGCCCGGTCTCTCAGGCGCTCCGGCAGGTACTCGGACCAGAAGCGCGGGTCGGGGTTGACGTGCGAGTCCCCGGAGATGATGTCGTGATCCATGCCTAGTCCAAGTGCGGGCTTCGCGCGCGGATGGGTGTCGCGGCGCGGACGGTTGGGGTCCCTCGACTCCGAGGTGCTCTAGGATACCGGGTATGGGGCCACGAGACTCGAACGCGGAAAACGCGGCCGGCACCCGGCCGGCCGGGGAGCTTTTCGACCTGACGGGCCGCGTCGCGCTGGTCACGGGCGGCAGCCGCGGCCTGGGCCGGGAGATGGTGCTGGGCTTCGCGCGGGCGGGCGCCGACGTGGTGATCGCCAGCCGCAAGCTCGAAGCCTGCGAGCGCCTGGCCCGAGAGGTCGAAGAGAGCAGCGGCCGCCGCGCCCTGCCCTTCTCCTGCCACGTCGCCCACTGGGAGCAGCTCGACGCCCTGGCCGAGGCGGCCTACCGCGAGTTCGGACGGGTCGACGTGCTGGTCAACAACGCCGGCCTCTCCCCGCTCTACGACCGGGTCGTCGACGTCAGCGAGGAGCTCTACGACAAGGTCCTGGGCATCAACCTCAAAGGCCCGTTCCGCCTCAGCGCGCTGATCGGCACGCGCATGGCCGAAGCGGATGGCGGTTCGATCATCAACGTCAGCAGCGTCGGTTCGATCCGCCCCGGCGCCGGCATCGTGCCCTATTCCGCGGCCAAGGCGGGCCTGAACGCCATGACGGTCGCCTTCGCGCACACCTTCGGACCCAAGGTCCGCGTCAACTGCATCATGCCGGGCAGCTTCATGACGGACGCCTCCCGGGGCTGGGACCCGGACGCGTTCGAGAAGTCGGCCCGGAGGCTGGCCCTGCGGCGCGGCGGCGACCCCAGCGAGATCGTCGGCACGGCGCTGTACCTGGCCAGCGACGCCTCCAGCTACACCACCGGCGCGGTGCTGCGGGTCGATGGGGGCATCCCCTGATCGAGTAGAATCGCCGGACCCCGGCACCCGGTACGGAAGCCGAACGGCGTCGATTCCCGCCCCGGTCGGACGGTTTCGCGCCACGGGAGCCGCAGAAGGGACTGCACGCATGGACGAGACAACCCAGCGCTTTCCGGTCGCGGACGATCTTCACCTTTCCGGCGACGTCGTCGGCGACGAGAGCGCTCCCTGCGTGCTGCTGCTGCACGGCGGCGGGCAGACGCGCCACTCCTGGCAGGGCACCGCGCGCTGGCTGGCCGAGGCGGGCTTCCGGGCGATCGCGTTCGACCTGCGCGGTCACGGCGAGAGCGACTGGGCGGCCGACGGGGACTACACCATCGACGCCTACGCCGCGGACGTGCGGGCGCTGGTGGCGCACGTCGGCGGGCGGCCCGCGCTGGTGGGCGCCTCGCTGGGCGGCATGGCCTCGCTGGCGGCCGTGGGCGAGGAACCGCGCGTCGACTGCTCGGCGCTGGTGCTGGTCGACATCGCCCCCCACATGGAGGAGGAGGGCAAGGACCGGATCGGCGGCTTCATGCGCTCCCGGCCCGACGGCTTCGCGTCGGTCGAGGAAGCCGCGGACGCGGTGGCCGAGTTCCTGCCCCACCGCCCGCGTCCCCGCGACCCCGGCGGCCTGCTCAAGAACCTGCGCCGCATGCCCAACGGCCGCTACCGCTGGCACTGGGACCCCGCCTTCATGAGCTCGGGACTGGGCCAGCAGGTCAACCGGCCGGACCGCTTCGAGGACGCCGCCCGAGCTCTGGACATCCCCACCCTGCTGGTGCGCGGCGGCATGAGCGAGATCATCAGCGAGCGCAGCGTGGCCGAGTTCCGCGCGCTGGTTCCGAGCGCCGAGTACGTCAACGTGCGCCGCGCCAGCCACATGGGCGCGGGCGACCGGAACGTCCCCTTCTCCGCCGGCGTGGTCGAGTTCCTCACCCGCCGGGTGCTCGAAACGCCCCGCTGAGCGGATTTTCCGCGGGCTTCGCCCGCAAGCACGAGAAGGAACCCGCATGGCCGAGTTTTCCCGCCAGGAAGTCGACCGGGCGTTCCAGGAGTTCTTCCACGTCGGCTGCGTGGCCGAGGACTGGACCGCCTGGGCGCGGATGTTCACCGAGGACTGCCGCTACGTGGAGCACTTCTGGGGCACGCTGAACGGCTGCGCCGAGGTCGTAGCCTGGATC
>JAGWBS010000026.1:0-2587 GCA_021295775.1 Pseudomonadota bacterium
GCCGAACCTCGGATTCCTTTTGCGCGTGTGGGTATGGTTGCTTCGCGCACTGCTACGCAGGGTAGGCCGCGCGGAAAAGGAACCCGAGGTTCGGCGTCCCACGACCCCGATCAGTCTCCGATCGATCTAACCGGACCGGACGATGACTCCATCCGCTTCCAGCGCGTCGATCTCGGCGGCGTCGTATCCGAGTTCCCGCAGGATCGACTCGGTGTGCTGGCCGGCCAGGCAGCCCGGCTGCGGATTCGGACGGGTGCGCGAGAACTCCGCGTGTGGCCCGATACGCCGGTGCGGCCCGAAGCTGGGGTGCTCGACCTCGCACAGCAGCCCGGCCTCGCGGGTGACGGGGTCCTCGAGCACCGCGCGCGAGATCGGCCCCTCGGCGAGTTCGACACAGCCCACGTCGGCGGCCAGCAGCTCGCGCTCCCATTCGCCGGCCGGGCGCCGGCGGAAAACGTCGGCCAGGACCCGCGCCAGCGCCGCGTCGTTGGCGCCTCTCGCCTCGTGCGTGGCGAAGCGCGGATCGTTCGCGAGCGCGGCAAAGTCCGAAAGAGCGCCGGCCAAAGCGGACCATTCGCCGGCCTCGGGCGCGGCCAGGAACACCCAGCCTTCCCTGGCTTCATACAGGCGGTACAGCGCGGAAAAGCCGTAGAGCTGCGGGTCCGGCTCCAGGGGCGGCGGCTGGCCGGCGTAGGCGATCGCGTCGGCGGAAATCAGATACCCCGAGGTGCAGACCATCGAACTCATCATCGACTGCGCCACCCCCAGCCGTTCGCGCGCCAGCAGGCCCAGCAGCAGCGACGTGGCCACGGCCAGCGCCGCGCAGCCGTCGGCGTTGCCGGGCGCCTGCGCGGCCGTGCCCAGGCGCAGCGACGCCTGCTTGATCTGGTCGATGTCGAGATCGGGGCCGGCGGGGAAGCCGGCTCCCGCCTGGGTCAGGCCCACGCCCGCGCCCGCGCCGATGGTGGGCGCGAAGGCCGGCTTGCGGGCGCAGGGGCCGTCCGAGCCGTAGCCCGCGGCGTGCAGGTAGATCAGGCGCGGGTTGTCTTTCGCCAGCGAGGCGTAGTCGACGCCCAGCCGCTCCGCCACGCCGGCGCGCATGCTCAGCATGACCATGTCGACCCGCCGGCCGATCTTCCGCACGATCTCGCGGCCCTCGGGCAGGGTGGTGTCGACGGCGATCGACTCCTTGCCCTGGGTGACCTTGGCGCCGCCGGCCTCGGGGAACGGCACCATGTGCCGCGTGGGGTCTCCGTGCAGCGGCTCCACCTTGATCACGCGCGCGCCGTACTCCGCCAGGATCGTCGGCCCGTAGGGAGCGGCGTAGAAGAAGCCCAGCTCCAGCACGCTCACGCCCTCCAGCGGAGGCCGCGCGGGAGGCTCGGACGCCGCGGGCGCGGGCGGCTGCGGCGGAGAGGACTCGCGCAGTCCGCTCAGGACCTCGTCGGTGTGCCGGCCGAGTTCGGGGGCGGGTTCGCCGATCGCCGCCGGGCTGCGGGGCATCTGCACCAGCGCCCCGATCTGGGTGGTGCGCCCGAGGCGCGGATCGTCGATCTCGACCACCTGCCGGTTGTGGAGCATCTGCGGGTGCTCCAGCACCTCGCGCGCGCTGCGGTAGAGCTCGCCCCAGACGTTCGGATAGCGCTCGTAGAGCTGGTTCCACTCCTGCAGCGTCTTGCGGCGCGCGGCCTCCAGCATCCGCTCCCAGAAGCGCTCGCGCTTTTCCTCGCTATCGAACTCCGGGGCGCTGCTCCACTCGGGATCGTCGAACATCCAGTCGAGTTCGAGCGCCTGCATGAACTCGCGGAACAGGTGCTGCGAGGTCTGCGAGAACTGCAGCCAGCGGCCGTCCCGGGTCAGGCAGACCAGCAGGCGGAAGGCGAAGCTCTGGTTGGGAACGCCGCGCGGCGAGATGTTCGGCGCCGGCCGGAAGGCGTCGGGAAACTTCTCCGCCGCCAGCCGCAGGAAGAAGTCCCAGGGATCGTGCGCGACGATGCCCTGCGCCAGCGAAGACGAGACCCGCTGCCCCAGCCCGCTCGACTCGCGCTCGTACAGCGCCGCCAGGATCGCGTGCAGCAGGGTGTGCGCGGCGCTGAAGGAGGCGAAGGGGGCGGCGGTGAAACTCGGACCCGGGCGCGCGGTCAGGGCGGAGGCGTGCCCGAACGCGCCCAGCTTGGCCATCACCAGGCCCTCGTATCCCTTGACCCGCGCGTACGGACCGCTCTCGCCGAAGCCGCTGAGGGAGGCGTAGACCAGCCGCGGGTTGCGCGCCGCCAGCCGCTCGTACCCCAGGCCCAGCCGCTCCGCGACCCCCGGGCGCAGCGTCTCCACGAACACGTCCGCCCCGCCCGCCAGCTCGCGGATGCTCTGCTGGCCCGATTCCGTGCGGGCGTCCAGCACCACGCTCTTCTTGCCCCGGCCCCAGAGCGCGAAGGCCGGCTGGCCGCGCAGCGGGTCGCCTTGCGGCGGCTCGACGCGGATCACCTCGGCGCCGTAGTCCGCCAAGTGCAGGGTGGCGAGCGCGCCGCCGAAGCCGCGGCTCAGGTCGATCACGCGCAGGCCGTCCAGCGGTGCGGTCATGCGGGAA
>JAGWBS010000026.1:2647-30524 GCA_021295775.1 Pseudomonadota bacterium
CGCAGGCTGCCGAGCGGGTGGGCGACCGTCACCCAGCGGATCGCGTCCAGGCCGCCGAGGCGGGCGGTGGCGCGGCAGACCTCTTCGAAGGGCTCCGTGGCGATCAGCGCCGCCGGCACACCCCGCTTCTCGATCTCGATGCTGTTGAGCAGACCGCTCGAACTGCACGAGCCTCAATCGCCGTGCGTGAGCAGGATCGCGTCGCAGCGCGAAACGTCGCGCCACTCCTCCGGCTTCATCAGGCGCATGCCCTGGTAGCGGCCGCGCACGACCCCCGCCAGGCGGTGGCGCCCGCGCAGCTCCTCCTCGACCAGGTCCAGCAGCCGGTCGGCGTTCAGCTTGCCGTTGCTGTACAGACCGACGGTCCTGCCTTCCAGGCCGGAGAGGCGCGGCGCCGGTCGGGCGGACTCGGCCCGCGACTCCGCCAGCGGGTTGAGCACGCTCAGGCTCGGGGAACGGTTCATGGCGATTCTCCTGGGCCGCGCACCTCGCGGGAGACCGGGGTGCTGCCGTAGGGGAAAAGACACTGCACGAAGGCGCCCGCCGGGGCGCCGGAGACGACCAGCAGAATGTCGTCGGGGCTGGAGGCGATGGCCACGCTGCGCTCCTCGTCGCCCGGCTCGACCGGCGCGCCCAGGCGTTCGCCCAGTCCACCGTGGGTGCCCCAGCCGTTGCGCTTGGCCCAGGCGACGCTGCGCCGTGTCGCCGCGTGGAGCGCCTCGCGGATGTCGCGCTTGCTCCAGCCGGCGCGCACGAAGTGCTGTGCGCACTCCGGGGGGATCACGAGAGCGCAGAACCCCGCCTGGCTCAGCTTGCCCGTGCCGCGCAGGTAGCGCGCGAGCACGCGGACCGTCTCCCGCGCGTCGCGCGCCCCCGACAGCCCGTACTGGACGTGCCCGTTGGTGCAGAAAAGCGTGACCACGCTCTGTTCCCGGGCGAAGCCGCGCTCGACGTGCAGGGGGGCGAGCGTGGGAAAGTCGCATTCGTTTTCCACGATGTGATAGCCCGCGTAGCGCCCGGGCTGCGCCAGCGTGGCGCGGTCCAGGATCGGCCGCTCGCCCTCCGGGTTGCCGGCGCCCGGGACCGAGCCCAGCACGTTGATCTGCACCAGCCGCAGGGCCCGGCCGATGGTCGAGTTGGCCCGGCAGCCCGGACCCAGCGAGCCGCCGCGGAAGTTCAGCCCGATCTCGCCGATGACCGGCCCGTTGATCACGAAGCCGAGCGCCGATCCGCCGGTGGTCGCGTTGGGGATGTGCATGCCGGTGCGCTCGTCGCAGAGCGCCTCGAGCAGGGCCAGCACCACCGGGAAGTACTCGGGCCGGCAGCCCGCCATCACGGCGTTGACGGCCGCCTTCTCGACCGTGATCGAACGCCGCCGACTGGGGTACTCGCCGACCACCGCGTCGGGCGCGCGGCCCGACGCGGCGACGAAGCGCGCCACCGCCTCCTCGGTGGGAGGGACGACGGGCAGACCGTCGGTCCAGCCGCGCTCGAAGAACAACTCGACCGCGTCTTCGAAGCCCGCGACCGGGTGGCGGGAAGAACTCAGGCCCGCGGCGGTCTCGAGCGCGCTCATGCCGGTTCGTTCGCCCCCCGGCTCACGCGGGCGCGGGCCGGGCGCCGCGCAACACCTCGCCCGGCAGGGCGCCGGTGTGCTCCCCGTCCTCCATCACGACTTGGCCGGAGACCAGCGTCTTGCGGTAGCCGCGCGCGCGCTGCACCAGGCGCTTCTCGCCCAGCGGCAGGTCGTAGAGCATCTCCGGCTCGCACACGTTGAGCGCCTCGAAGTCGATCAGGTTCAGGTCGGCCTTCATTCCGGGGGCGAGCAGGCCGCGGTCGTTCAGGCCCACCAGTTCGGCGGTGTCGCGGCACTGGCGCTTGACCAGCCACTCCAGCGGCAGTTTCTCGCCGCGGCTGCGGTCGCGGCCCCAGTGGGTCAGCAGAGAGGTCGGGAAGCTGACGTCGCAGATCGTGGCGACGTGCGCGCCGCCGTCGCCCAGTCCCGGCACGCTGCGCGGGTGCAGCAGCTGCTCGCGGGTCACGTCGGAGTTGCCGGCGACGTAGTTCATCACCGGCACGTAGAACAGACCGCGCCCTCCGTCCTGCACGAAGCGGTCGTAGGCGAACTCGCTGGGATCGGCGCCCGCCCGCCGCGCGCGGGCTTCCAGCGACTGCTCCGGGTCGGGCTCGTAGTCGGGCGGGTCCTGCAGCTCGAATACGTTGCCCAGGCGGGTGAAGTTGCTCATCGCGCCGTCGCCGCGCGGCACCTCGCCGACGATCCGGCGCCGCAGCTCGGGGTCGCGCATGCGCGCGACGCGCTGCTCGAAGCTCAGCTTCTCCAGCGCGCGGTAGCTCGGGCAGGCGATGTACGGGTGGTAGGTGTTCTGCAGTCCCATGATCAGGCCGATGGCGCGCGTGGCGACCTGGGCGCGCAGGTCGATGCCCTCGCGGCCGGCGGCGTCGATCCGCTCGAGCAGATCGCGCCACATCGCCGGCGAGTCGGGGTTCTCCATCACGCTGATCGACATCGGCCGGCCGGCGGCCTCGGCCGTAGCGCGAATCAGCTCGAACTCGGGATCGAAGTCGAAGAAGTCCGCGATGCCCTGCAGCACGCCGGCGCCGGCGCGCCGCAGCCCGGCGGCGATGCCTTTCAGCTCTTCGACGCTGGCCGTCAGGCTGGGCGTGTTCCGCCCGTCGCGGGTCTTGTGGTTGATCGTGCGCGAGGTGCTGAATCCCAGCGCGCCGGCCTCGATCGCTTCCTGGGCGAGCTGACCCATGCGGGCGATCTCTTCCGGCGTTGCGCGCTGGGTGTGGTCGCCGCCGCGCTCGCCCATCACGTAGGGCCGCAGCGCGCCGTGCGGGAGCTGCGCGCCCACGTCGATGGCGCGGGCGACCCGGCCGACCGAGTCGAGGTACTCGGAGAAGCTCTCCCAGTCCCAGGGCAGGCCCTCGCGCAGGGTGCCGGCGGGGATGTCCTCGACGCCCTCCATCAGCTCGATCAGGAAATCACGGCCTTCCGGGGCGACGGGGGCGAAGCCGACCCCGCAGTTGCCCATCACCACGGTCGTCACCCCGTGCCACGAGGAAGGCGTGACCAGCGGATCCCAGAGCACCTGGCCGTCGTAGTGCGTGTGCACGTCGACCAGCCCGGGGGTGACCAGCAGGCCGGTGGCGTCGATCTCGCGCCGGCCCGGCTCGGAGACCTCGCCCACTTCGGCGATTCGCCCGTCCCGGATCGCCAGATCGCCCGTGCGGCGAGGCCCGCCGCTGCCGTCGATGATCGTCCCGCCGCGAATCACGATGTCGTGCATGGCTCCCGGGCCTCCCTGCGTGCTGCGCACCCGGCGGCTTGCGCCTCGCCGGAGGCGACAGCTTAGCTTGGCGAGCAAGGAGCCGCTGGATCTCAGGCGGTCCGCACGTGCAGAATCGCGGCCTATGGCGAAGACCGGCGACGCGACGCGGCTCGGCACCGCCGAAGGGGCTCTGCTGGGGCGCGCCGCCCATGCGCTGCACGCCCCGGACCCAGTGCTGGACGATCCCTGGGCGGTCGAACTCCTGCTCCCGCGCGAGCAGCGGAGCGTTCGCGACGCCGAGGTCTACCGGCAGACGCAGGCCCCCGACCGCTCCCCGACCAGCCGGATCCTGGCGATCAGCCTCGGCAGTCTGCGCTACGCCGAGGACGAAGTGGAGCGCTGCTGGAAGGACGGGATCCGCCAGTACGTGATCCTGGGGGCGGGCTTCGACACCTTCGGGCTGCGGCGCGCGGACCTGGACGGGCTGCGCGTCTACGAGGTCGACCACCCGGACGTCCAGGCGCTCAAGCGCGAGCGCGTGGCCGCGGCGTCGATCGTGCCGGAACGCCTGCCCGAGTACGTGCCGGTGGATTTCGAAGCGACCGCCCTGGGGGAGGCGCTGCGCGCGAGCCCGTTCGACCCCGGCGAGCGCTCGGTCTTCTCCTGGATGAACACGCTGCCCTATCTGACGCCGGAGGCAACCGCCGCCACGCTGGCGGAGATCGCCGGGCTGATGGCCCCCGGGAGCCGACTGGTGCTGAACTACCACAGCACCGCGCCCCTCACGGACGAGCAGCGCGAGTTCCTGGACGACCTCAAGCGCAGCGTCGCTTCGCAGGGCGAGCCCTTCCAGAGCCGCTGGGAGCCCGCCGAGTTCGAAAGCCTGCTGGCGAGAAACGGCCTGGCGATCGCGGAGCGCGCCGACGATGGCGACTTGTCCGAGCGCTACTTCGCCGGGCGCAGCGATGGCATGCTTCCCGGCGTGCCGGCGAGCCTGATCACGGCAGAGCGCAGGGCGGAATAGGCACGGCCCCGCGCTGCGGCGGCCGAATGGGGGACACGCGCATGGGAACCCGAATGGCGAAGCCGGCCATCGACGTCGGCCTGGTTTCGGCCGACGCCGGGCCGCTGCTGGATTTCTACCGCGGGGTGGCGGACTTCACGACGCTCGATTCGGTCGAGATCCCCAACGTCGGAACCGTCCACAAGCTCGCCTGCGGCGAGAGCGTGCTGCGCGTGCTGGTGCCGGCGAATCCGCCCCAGCCCGACGGCGCCCCGAGCTTCTCGGCCCGCGCCGGCATCCGCAATCTGACGCTCGAGGTCGAAGACATCGACGCGGCAGTGGCCGCGGTGCCGGCCCACGGCGGCCGGGTCGTGCTGCCGCCCTTCGAGCTGCGGCCGGGACGCAAGGTCGCCCAAGCGGCCGACCCCGACGGAAACATGATCGAGTTCGGACAGGACTGAGCGCGGCCCGCGCATGCTCGACTACGACCCCTTCTCCGACGCGGTCATGCGCGACCCCTGGCCCGCCTACGCGCGGCTGCGCCGCGAGGCGCCGGTCTTCTACCTGGAGAAGTACGACACCTGGTTCCTGTCGCGCTTCGAGGACATCTGGTGGAGCACGACCCGCGACGTCTTCACCGCCGAGCGCGGCGTGACCCCGGAGATGGTGCTGCTGAAGGCGGAGCCGCCCCCCGACCCCGTGTTCTCGATGCTCGACCTGCCGCGCCAGCGGGACTACCGGCGCATGCTCGCTCCGCCCTATTCGCGCGGCGCGGTCGGCCGCCGGGAGGAGAGCACGCGCGCGCGCGTCCGGCGGCTGCTGCGGCCGCTCGCCGAGCGGGGACACTTCGACGTGTACCGCGAGCTGGCGACGCCGCTGGCGGTGGAGGAGATCGCGGAGCTGATCGGCCTGCCGGCCGAAGAGGCCCCGGAGATGCGCGCGCAGGTGGCGCGCTTCTTCGCCCGCGAGCCCGGCCAGGTCGGCACCACGCCGGAGAACGAGGAGGAGCGCGTGCGGCTGCTGACGCGCGTGGCGGAGATCGTGGCCGAGCGCGCCGGGAGCGGGGACCTGTCGGGCGACGACCACATCTCGGTCATGCTGCGCACGCCCGCCGAGGGCGAGCCGCTGTCGATCGGCGCGGTCGTGGCGGCGGTCTTCACCATGCTGGTGACCGGCTCGGAAGTGCTGCCGCTGTCGCTGGCCAACACCGTCTACTACCTGTGGCGGCACCCCGACCAGCGGCGCGCGCTGGTCGATCGGAGCGAGGACGTCCGCCACGCCTACGCCGAGTCGCTGCGCTACGACCAGCCGACGAATCTTCTGGGCCGCTTTGTGAAGGAGCCGGTGGAGATCCGCGGCGAGAAGCTGCAGCCGGGGCAGGGCGTGATGTTCCTGTGGGCCTCGGGCAACCGGGACGAGAGCGAGTTCGAGCGCGCGGACGTCTTCGACATCTCGCGCCGGCCGCGCCGCACGCTCTCCTTCGGGCACGGCGCGCACAAGTGCATCGGAGAGCACCTGAGCTGGCTCCAGGGCCGCGTCCTGCTGGAGGAAATCCTCACCCTTGCGCCCGAGTACGAAGTCGACCGGCCCGGCGCCCGGCGCGCCTACAGCGAGTTCCTGCACGGCTACGTGGGAATGCCGATCGAGTTCGAGCCGCTCTGATCCCGGACCGTGCCCAGACGCGGAGCTTGACTCCGCCGGGGCGGGCTGGGGCATGATGGCCGCCGAACGAACCCGGGAGGCATGCTCATGGTCACGGTCCTTTACGCGGGAATCCTCGGACTGATGTCGGTGCTGATCTCGCTCGCGGCCGCTCAGGCGCGGGGCCGCGCCAAGGTCTCGGTCGGCGACGGGGGCAACCCGGAACTGCTGCTGGCGATGCGGCGGCACGCCAACTTCGTCGAGTACACTCCGCTGGCGCTGATCCTGATCGGCCTGCTGGAGTGGAACGAAGCGCCCGCGGGGGCGGTCCACGCACTGGGCGCTGGCCTGGTGGTGTTCCGCGCCAGCCACGCGCTGGGAATCAAGGTCGACTCGATGCAGAGCGTGCCCCGCCTGGTCGGCGCCATGGGCACCATGCTGGTCACCGTGGTCGCCTCCGTCTGGGCGGTCGTCCTCTACTTCTGAGCGGGAAGGAGCGCGCGCCCTCCGGCGGGCCCCTGGGAACGCCGGGCAGCGGCGGCCCGGGGCCGGTCGGAAACGCCCGGTCGCGACTCCGGATCGCGCTGCTGTCGCTGGCCGTCGCTGCCGGCGGCTGCGGGCAGGAAGGCGGGCCTCCGCTCCCCGATCCCCCCCGGTACGCGACCAGCGAGGCGTGCGCGCGCTGTCATCCCCAGCAGCACCGGGACTGGCTCGGCTCGCATCACGACTTGGCCATGCAGCCCGCCGGAGAGGCCACGGTGCTGGCCGATTTCGCGGACGCGTCGTTCGAACGGGACGGGGTCGTCCACCGGTTCTTCAGGCGCGGGGACGCGTACCGGGTCCGCGCCCCGGGCGCGGACGGCGAACCGGCCGAGTTCCGCGTCCGCTACACCTTCGGGGTCGAGCCGCTGCAGCAGTACCTGGTCGAAGGGCCAGGGGGGCGCCTGCAGGCGCTGGACCTGGCGTGGGACACCCGAGCGCGGGAACTCGGCGGGCAGCGCTGGTTCCCGTCGAGTCCCGGACCGCCACCCGCGCCGGACGGCGTGATGCACTGGACGGGCCCGGGCCTGCGCTGGAACGGACGCTGCGCGGCCTGTCACTCCACCGACGTCCGCCTCGGCTACGCTCCGGAGTCGGGCCGTTACGACACGACCTGGTCGGAGATCGACGTGGCGTGCGAGGCCTGCCACGGCCCCGGGGGCGCTCACGTCGCCTGGGCGGAGGCGGGCGCGGCCGGCGACGACCCCCGCCTGCTGCGCGACTTCGAACCCGCCCGGGCGTCGGACTGGAGCATGGACCCGGCGACGGGCATCGCGCGGCGCCGCGTCCCGCTGGCCTCGCGGGCCGAGCTCGACGCCTGCGCTCCCTGTCACTCCCTGCGGTCTCCGCTGCGGGAGGACTTCGCCGGCTCTGCGTTCCTGGACGCGTTCCGTCCCGCGCTGCTCGAAGAGGGCCTGTACTACGCCGACGGACAGATCCAGGACGAGGTCTACGTCTACGGGTCCTTCCTGCAGAGCGCGATGTACCGGGCCGGGGTGACCTGCGGCGACTGCCACGACGCGCACTCGCTCGAACTGCGCCGGCCCGGCGACGAGGTCTGCGCGCAGTGCCACGACCCGGGACGCTTCGCCCGGGAGTCGC
The DNA here is from genome assembly GCA_021295775.1 of Pseudomonadota bacterium. Taxonomy (GTDB): domain Bacteria; phylum Myxococcota_A; class UBA9160; order SZUA-336; family SZUA-336; genus JAGWBS01. The sequence goes on from JAGWBS010000026.1 coordinate 10,226, forward strand.
ATCACCGCCACCGGGAGGATTCCCCCGGCGCCGACTGCCTGGCCTGCCACATGCCCGCGCGGACCTACATGCAGGTCGACCCGCGGCGGGACCACAGCTTTCGCGTCCCGCGCCCCGACCTGGGCGCGGAACTGGGCATACCGGACGCATGCACCGGCTGTCACGCGGACCGGGGAGCGGAGTGGGCCGCGGCCAGGACCGGGGAATGGTTCGGTCCGCGGGCGCATGAGCGTCCCGAGTTTGCGCGCGCCCTGCACGCCGGGCGACGGAGATCGGCGGGCTCCACCGCCGCCCTGCTGGCGCTCTCCCGCGACCGGCGCCAGCCGAACATCGCGCGGGCCACGGCCCTGGCGCTGCTGGCCGACCGTCCGCATTCCGGCCTGCCGGCCGCGGTCGAGACCGGGCTGGCGGCGTCCGATCCCCTGCTCCGCTGGGGGGCCGCGCTCGCCTCGCAGGCGCTCCCCCCCGACGAGCGGCTCGCGCGCCTGACTCCCCTGCTCTCCGATCCGGTGCGGCTGGTGCGCGTCGAGGCGGCGCGACTCCTGGCGCCGTCGGCGGGCGTTTCGCTGCCCGCCGCGCAGAGCCGGGCGCTCGACGCGGCGCTGGAGGAGTACCGCCGGGAGCAGTGGGCGCAGTCCGACCAGCCTGCCGCGCACGCCAACCTGGGGGCGCTGCACGCGGACCTGGGCGATTTCGGGCGCGCGGAGGCGGACTATCGCCGGGCGCTGCGGATCGGCGACTACTTCCTGCCGGCCTACGCGGGCCTGGCCGATCTGCACCGGGCCCGAGGGCGCGACGATCGGGGAGAGGAGCTGCTCCGGCGCGGACTCGAGATCGAGCCCGACTCCGCCCTGCTCCGCTATTCGCTGGGGCTTCTGCTGGTGCGCGGGGGGCGCCTGCCGGAGGCCGTCGAGCAGCTCCGGCGCGCCGCCGATCTGGCGCCCCGCGACGCCTACATGGCCTACGTGTACGGCATGGCGCTGCACTCCAGCGGGGACGCCGGGCGGGGCCTGGCCGTCCTGGCCGACGTGCAGCGCCGCTATCCGGAGGAGCGCGCCCCGCTGCTGGCGCTGGCGACGCTGCACCGGGACGCCGGCCGCACGCGCGAGGCGGTCCGCTACGCTCGCAGGCTCGCGGCGCTGGATCCCGGCGACCCGCTTGCCGCGCGCCTCAGGCGGGAACTCGAGCGTCGTCTCGAATCCGCGGGGGAGTGAGCGGGCGCGAACGGCCAGGCTCGGGCCGCCGGCGAAACCTCCGCGGGCGGATTCCGGGAGGCGCGGTCAGGCGGCCGGGCTCGGGGGCGTCGGTCCGCGGCATGCCGCCAGTCTACGCCAGCCCCGGGGGCTCCCCGGGTGGCGGCCTCGGGTACCATGCCGCCGGATCCCAAGCGGACTCGATCGGAGGCGGGATGGAGTACATCGAGGTCGAAGACGCGATCGACCTTCCCGGACTGAGGCTGGTGCTGACCGCCGGCGTGCCCGGGCCCTGGGGCGAGGCCGCCAAGGGCGTGCTCGACGTCAAGGGGATCGAATACACGCCCGTGCGTCAGGTCGCCGCCGCGCCCAACGAAGCGCTGCTTGACTGGACGGGGCGGGACAACGCGCCGGTGGCGATGTACGCCGACGAGCGGCCGCGCAGCGGCTGGGCCGAGATCCTGTTCCTGGCCGAGCGCCTGGCGCCGAGCCCGAGCCTGGTTCCCTCCGACCCGCGCGAGCGCGCGCTGATGCTCGGTCTGTGCCACGAAATCTGCGGCGAGCAGGGTCTGGGCTGGACGCGCCGCCTGCTGATGGGAATCGGCGACCCCGGCGAACGCGGCACCCTGGCCTGGAAGTACGGCGGCGGCGAGACCGCCGCGGTCGAAACAGCGGTCGCGCGCGTCAATGAGTTGCTCGAGTTGCTGGAGGAGCAGCTTCGCGCTCAACGCGCCGCGGGGCGGCGGTACTTCGTCGGAGAATCCCTGACCGCGCCGGACATCTACTGGGCGGCGTTTTCGAACATGGTCGCGCCCCTTCCGCCCGAGTTGTCGCCGATGCCCGATTTCATGCGCCGGATCTTCACCAGCTTCGCCGCCATGCCGGGAGCGGCCGCCCCCGACCCCCTGCTGATCGAACACCGCGACTTCGTCTTGGAGCGCCATCTGACGCTCCCGCAGGACTTCTGAGCGGCCGGACGCCTCCCCGGTTCCGCACTCGGGTACCATGCCGCGAGTGTCCCCGCGGGACTTGCGCGGAGCCGGGATGGAATACATCGAAGTCGAAGACGCCGTCGCTCTCCCCGGACTGAGGCTGGTGCTGACCGCCGGCGTGCCGGGGCCCTGGGGCGAGGCCGCCAAGGGCGTGCTCCACGTGAAGGGGATCGAATACACGCCGGTCCGTCAGGTCGCCGGCGGGCCCAACGAAACCTTGATGCGCTGGACGAGGCAGAACAGCGCGCCGGTGGCGATGTACGCCGACGAACGGCCGCGCAGCGGCTGGGCCGAGATCCTGTTTCTGGCCGAGCGTCTGGAGCCGAGTCCGCGCCTGGTCCCCGCCGACCCGAGCGAGCGGGCGCAGATGCTCGGCCTGTGCCACGAGATCTGCGGCGAGCACGGGCTGGGCTGGACGCGCCGTCTGACTCTCATGGGCGGGGACGACGCCGCGCAGCGCGACAGCATGGCCTGGAAGTACGGCATCGGCGAGGCGGACGCGGTGGCGGCGTCGGTAGCGCGCGTCAACCAGCTGCTCGCACTGCTGGCGGATCAGCTTCGCACGCAGCGCGAGGCGGGACGGCAGTACTTCCTCGGTGAGACGCTGAGCGCTCTGGACATCTACTGGGCGGCCTTCTCGAACCTGATCGAGCCGCTGCCGCACGAAAAGTCGCCGATGCCGGATTTCCTGCGGAAGATTTACGACTACTCGTCCGTGCAGGGGGGGGCGGCCGCCGACCCGCTGCTGATCGAGCACCGCGACTTCGTCTTCGAGCGCCATCTGATGCTCCCGCAGGACTTCTGAGCGGCCCGCCGTTGTCCGAGCCGTTCGCGGGCTGGCGCATGGTGGGCATGGGCTTCGGGACCCAGGCCCTGGCGATCGGCTTCACGCTCGGAACCTTCGGGGTCTTCCTGGCGCCGATGGAAGAGGCGTTCGGGGCCAGCCGCGGCCAGGTCAGCCTGGGCCTGGCCCTGATGAACCTGTTCATGAACCTGAGCCTGCCCTGGGTCGGCCGCGCGCTGGACCGCGGCTCGCCGCGCCGCATCATGGCGCTGGGAGCGCTGCTCAACGTCGCGGCCCTGCTCTGCGTGGCCGCCTCGCGCGAGCTCTGGCAGATGCTGGCCGCTTTCGGACTGCTGGCCTCGCTGGGAACGGCCATGATGGGACCGGTCGCTTCCTCCACGCTGATGGCGAACTGGTTCGAGGCCCGGCGCGGCCTGGCGCTGGGAATCGCCAACTGCGGCGCGCCGCTGGGAGTGGCCGTGTTCGCGCTCGCGGCCGGCTGGTCGGTCGACGCGCTGGGCTGGCGGACGACCCTGCTCGCCTATTCCGGCCTGACGCTGGGGCTCGCCCTTCCGATGGCCTGGTGGGGAGTCGTCGACCGGCCGCAGAATCTCGGACAGCGGCCGGATGGCGCGCATCCGCCCGCGCCCGAAGCCCAGGAGCACTCGCTTTCGAGCGAACCGGACTCCGCGTCGGCCGAGGAGGCGGCGGCGCCGGTCTGGACGAACCGCGCGCTGCTCGCGAACGCGGGTTTCTGGAGCCTGGCGATGGGGATGGGCATTCCCATCGCCTGCTCGATCATCGTGACCGGGCACCTGGTCGCGTTCGCGATGGGACTAGGCGTGTCGGGCCAAATGGCGGCGGGGCTGCTGAGCCTTCAGGGTCTGGCGGCCATTCCCGGGACGTTCGTTTTCGGCCTGCTGGCCGACCGGCTCAACCCGCGCGGGCTGCTCTGGGGATGCATCGGCATGCAGATGGCCGTGTTCGCCGCGCTGCGGGGCGGACCCGACTTCTCGCTCCTGCTGCCCCTGGTGGCGGTCCAGGGGATTTGCATGGGCGGGATCTTTCCGGTCGGCGGCGCCATGATCGGCGCCCGCTTCGGCGCGCCGGCCTTCGGACAGGTGCTGGGAATGGTCTTCCTGGTCACGCTTCCGCTGGCCTTTGCCGGCCCGCCGCTGGCCGGGATGGTCTACGACGCCAGCGGCACCTACGCGGGCGTCTTCCTGGGGCTGATCGCGATCTACGCGCTGGCCGCGGCCGCGCTGCTTCGGCCCCGGCGCCCCGCCGCGGCCTAGGGGCCGTCCCCTCCGGGCAGGGACTTGCGCCGGACGTTGCTGGAGACGGGCTGGCGCTCGGGGTCGAAGGTCTGCTCGTCCAGGTGGAGCTTCTGGATGCGCCAGCCGTCCGGCGTGCGCGCGGCGTCGATCCGGTAGACCCCGCCGCCCGTCATACCGCGGTTGTGCATGTAGACCTGCAGGCGGGCGCGGTCGCCGTCCAGCTCGATCAGCGGGTTGGTGATGAAGTGGGTGGGGCGGGCGTCGCCGCGCTCGGCCAGCACCGACTCCAGCCAGGCGAAGATGTTGTCGAAGCCCTCCAGATGCTCGTCGAGTTCGAACGGACTGGGCTCGACCGCCTTGTACTCGGCCACCGCGTCCGGCGCGAACACTCCGGCCAGGACCTCCCGCTCGAGCGAGTCGACGCCGAGCGCGTAGCGGTACATCAGCGCCTCGACCTCCTGGCGGTCCGCGACCCGGCGCGCGGGCGCGTTGCGCCACAGCGCCAGCGAGGCCAGCAGAACCGCGGCCGCGAGCATAACGATGGCGAGCGCGAGCATCCTCGTTCCTCCCGTTGATGACATGGCGTGCTCCCCCGGCGGCGGGCGCGTTCGAGACGGCGTCCCCCGCGCGACCCCGACCGGGCCGGGTCAGACTACGTCGCTCTCGCGCAGTTTCTCCAGCTCGGCGTCGTTCAGGCCCAGGAGTTCGCGGTAGACGTCGCCGCTGTGCTCTCCCAGAAGGGGAGGGCGGACCGGCTCGACCGGCGAGCCGGAGAGCTGCAGCGGGCAGCCGAGCAGGCGCACCGCGCCGCGCGCGGGGTGGTCGTACTCGACCACCATGCCGCGCTCCACCAGCTGGGGGTCGCGGTGCAGGTCCTCGGCGTTGAGGCAGGCGCCCGCCGGCAGGCCGGCCCCCGCCAGCACGTGCATCGCCTCGTACTTGTCGCGCCGGAGGGTCCAGGCCTCGATCGCCTCGTCGACCTCGGCGGCGCGGGAGTTGCGGTAGGCGCGGTCGAGCCAGCGCGGATCCTCGGCCAGGTCCTCGCGGCCGATCGCCCGGAACAGCCGCAGGATCGATTCGGGCTCGACGCCCAGCGTGACCTGGATGTAGTCGTCCGGACCGCCGCCCTTGCAGCGGTAGGTCGACTTGTTGGGGACGCCGGGGTAGGTGTTGCCCGTGCGCGGGGGCGACTCGCCGGTCTCGTGGTAGGTGCGCGTCCAGACGCGCGCCAGGTGGGCGACGGCGTCCTGCATCGAGACCTCCACCATCTGTCCCTCGCCGCTGGAGTGGCGCTGGTGCAGGGCCGCCAGCACGGCGACCGCCAGGTGCACGCCTGTCCCCGTGTCGCCCAGCGTCAGGCCCGGCCGGGTCGGGATGCCGCCGGCGGGACCGGTGGCGCAGAACGCTCCGCCGGTCGCCTGGCCGATGGTGTCGAAGGCCTTGTAGCCGCTGTAGGGTCCGTAGGTGCCGAAGCCCTTGATGCGCGCCAGGATCAGCCGCGGGTTGGCCTCGCGCAGGGTCTCGTAGCCCAGCCCCAGGCGCTCCAGCGCGCCGGGCGAGAGGTTCTCCGCCACCACGTCCGCCTCGCGCGCCAGCTCCAGGAAGAGCTCCCGGCCGCGCGGGTCCTTCAGATTCAGCGTGGCGCTGCGCTTGTTCGCGTTGAGCAGCAGGAAGTAGAAGCTGTCCGCCTCGGTGGCGTCCATGCCCGCGGCCCGGCCCGGGTCTCCGCGTCCGGGCGCCTCCAGCTTGATCACGTCCGCGCCCAGCCAGGCCAGAAGCTGAGTGCAGGACGTGCCGGCCTCGAACTGCGTCAGATCCAGAACGCGCACCCCTTCGAGAGCTTTGCCCATCGCGACCTCCCCGCTCGCGGGCAGCGTATCCGAACGCGACCCTAGGGCATAGCTCGCCCGCTGGAGTCGCCGGAGCCCCCGAATGCCGACTTCCGCGCCCATCGGGCGCATTTCTCGCCCCGGGGTCGTAGAATCGGCCAGGGGAACCCCGTGGAAAAACGACTCTACTTCGTGCTGGGCGACGCGGCCGCGGTCGCTGGGACCGGAGCGCTGGCGGGCCTCGCGGCGACAGTCCTGGTGGGCGAGTCCTGGCTCATGCTGCCGGCGATGGGGATCGGGATGGCGGTCGGAATGGCGCTCGCGCTGCCGGCCTCGTTCCTGTTCATGCCGCTCTTCGGCGCCATGGAGGTCATGCTGCCGGTGATGCTCGGCGGGATGCTCTCGGGCATGTGGATCGCGATGGCCGCGGCGATGCGGCCGCTCGGACTCGCGGAGGCGGCGCTCTGCGGCGCGGGGATCGGCCTGGCGGGCCTGGTCGCATGCACCGCCGCGGACGCCTGGCTCAAGCGCAAGGGGAATGCATGGACCTCGTGACCAAGCGCAAGTGGGACTCGGCCGCGGCCACGTTCGACCTGATGGGTGGCTACGGCCCCGAGAAGCGCTGGGGCCCGCGCAAGCGCGAGTTCTTCTCGCACATGCGCGGCCGGGTCCTGTTTCTGGCGGTCGGGACCGGACTCGACATTCCGTTCTTCCCGCCCGAGCGCGACATCGTCGGCATCGACATCAGCGCCGGGATGCTGGAGAAGGCGCGCCCGCGCGCCGCGGCCTACGGGGACACGCTGGAGCTGCGCGAGCTGGACGTGCACGACCTGGACTACCCCGACCACAGCTTCGACCAGGTCTACACCTCCTGCACCTTCTGCTCCGTGCCCGACCCGGTGCGCGGCCTGGAGCGCCTGCGCCGGGCGCTCAAGCCGGGCGGCGAGTTGCGCATGTTCGAGCACACCCGCAGCCGCTACTTCCCGTTCAACCTGATGCTCAATCTGATGACCCCGCTGTCGCGGCGGGTCGGGCCCGAGATGAACCGCGACACGGTCGCCAACGTGAGCCGCGCGGGTTTCGAGCGGGTCGAAGTGCGGTCCGTCTATCTGGACGTGGTCAAGCAGATCCGGGCGGTCGCGCCCGCCGCGGCCTGAGGGAGTCGGAGCGTCCGGGCGGGGCTACCACTCGCCCACGTTCGGCATCGACTTCCAGGGCTCCTGGATCGGCAGCGCCTCGCCGTCCTGGATCAGCTCGACCGAGATCTCGTCCGGGGAGCGGACGAACGCCATGCGCCCGTCGCGCGGCGGGCGGCTCAGGGTGACCCCGGCGTCCATCAGCCGCTGGCAGGTCGCGTAGATGTCCTCCACGCGGTACGCCAGGTGCCCGAAGTTCCGGCCGCCGGTGTACTGCTCCGGATCCCAGTTGTAGGTCAGCTCGACCTGGGCGGACTCGTCGCCGGGAGCCGCCAGGAAGACCAGCGTGTAGCGACCCGCCTCGACCACGTGCCGGCCGACTTCCTTCAGGCCGAGGTGTCCGTAGAACTCGAGCGACGCGTCGAGGTCGCCGACCCGCACCATCGTGTGCATGTATTTCATGGGCCCAGACTTACACCAAGTCGGACCCGGTCTCCAGCACGCCCCCTCCACGCGCGGGCGCGTGCGGATCGTGCTTGCGCGGATGGGCGTGCGGCGCGCCGGAAGCCGCGCCGCGACGTTTAGACCATCCGGGGTTCGCCCACGCCGAGCAGGGCCTGGCCCACGCGCTCCCAGCTCTCCTCGCTGGCCAGGATGTGCTGGCCGCCGGCCTGGATGTCCCGCTGGCAGCGCTGCAGCCGGTGGCCGCGGAACAGCGCGCGGGCGCCGGCGCCGCGGAAGGCGAAGTCCGTCGTTTCCAGGGAGGTCTCGTAGGCGTGGGTCAGGGCCGCGGTCAGGTGGGCGCGCTGGCTCAGCTCGACCCGCCCGCCGGCGAGATGCGCCTCCCACAGGGCGCTCAGGGCGTCGAAGGCCAGCGCGCGCGCCGCCCGCAGGCGGGTCTGTGCGCGGGCGAAGTCGCGCTGGAAAGCGGGCCGCTCGGACAGAGCGGCCGCGCTCGACAGACGCGTGCGGCCCCGCGCCTGGGCGGCGATCTCTTCGAGTGCGCGCCGGGCGACCCCCAGCGCGAAGCCGATGTGCGGCACGGCGGCGACGCTGAGCAGCGGCAGGCCGTAGAAGGCCTGGCCGCGCGCCGAGCCCCACTGCATGGGCAGGTACGAGAAGCGCTCCGGCACGTACTCGTCTTCGAGCGAGTAGTCGCAGCTCGCCGTCCCCTCCAGGCCCGAGACCTGCCAGTTGTCGTGCAGCCGCACGCGCGGGGTCGGGACGCAGAAGGAGCGCACCTCGGCCTCGCCTCCGGCGGCGGCTGCTGCGTCCTCGACCACGCAGGTGCACACCATCCAGTCGGCGTGCCGGCAGCCGCTGCCGAAGCTGAACTGCCCGCGGACGCGAAATCCGTCGCCCTCGCGCCGGGCGCGGCCCTGGGGCGGATACCCGCCCGCGCAGATGGTCCGCCGCGGGTCGGCGAAGACTTCGCGCGCGCCCGCCTCCGGCAGCATGGCCGCCGCGATCCCCCCGATCAGGGCTCCCATGCCCAGGCACCATCCGGTGGAGCCGTCCTGCCGGGAGATCTCTTCGACCAGCTCCAGCAGAGTCAGCGGGTCGACGCCCAGTCCGCCAAGCTCCGCCGGGATCGCCGCCTGGAAAAGCCGGGCGGAGACCAGTTCGTCCACCACGGCGCGGGTCAGCGTCCCGTCGCGCTCGGCCTGCGCCGCGTCGCCCTCGATCCGGTCCGAGAGCGCTCGGGCGGCCGCCAGCAGAACGTCGCGCTCGGGACTGCGGTCGACGATCGGGGTTCTCCGGGAAGGGCTAGTCGAAGGGAAGGGCGATCGGGCTGTCGGTCCAGGTGACCTCCTGCAGCTCGACCACGTTGCCGTCGGGGTCGCGCGCGTAGGTGCAGCGCACGCCCTTGGCGACTTTCTGCGGCTCGCAGTGGAACTCGACCCCCGCGGACTTGAGGCGCTCGTACTCGGCGTCGATGTCCGTCACGTCCAGGCAGATGTGGGTGATTCCGTGGTCGCAGACGCGCTGCTCCGGGTCGCGGGGCCTCGGCTCCGGAGAGGTCCACTGGTACAGCTCCACGATCGAGGAGCCGACGCGCAGCACCGCGGAGCGCGCCGAGGAGCCCGGCAGCGCGGCGATCCGGTCGGCGACCCGCGTCCCGACCGGCCAGCCGGCCTCCATGATCATCTCGAAACCCAGCAGGTCGCGGTAGAAGACCAGCGACCGCTCCAGGTCGACGGTCGAGATCGCCGTGTGGTGGACGCCGCGGATCATGCGTTCCTCCCCGCTCGCGGCCAGAGTATCAGCCCCGCCCGCGGCCGCGCACGGGAGCTGCGCCGGCGGGGGAAGGGCGCGGACGGGATTTGACGCGCCCCGGGCCGCTGGATCAAGGTGGGCGGGTGGCGGAACTCTGCTTCAACAGCTTCAACCGCTCCGCGTTCATCCTGGGCGACGAAGACTCGGACCTGCCGGGCCAGATCGCGGCCGCGGCCGCAGCGGGCTTCCGGCTCTTCGGCCCCGACCTGTACTCGCTGCGGCAGTACCGCGAGCGCGGCGGCCGCCTGGAAGAGCTGGCCGAGGCGCTCGCCGCCCACGGCATGCGCTGCTTCGAGATGCCCGCGCTCGACATCTCCTCCGACCTGGCGGCCACGCTCGAAGCGGCCGAGGAGATGGCGGCCATGGCCGCCGTCCTGCGCCCGGACTACGTCCAGTGCAACGTCAGCAGCGAGCCGGGCGAGGACACGCTCGAGGCCTTCCGGCGCGCCGCGGACAGGCTGCGGGAGGAGGGCGCTGGCCTGGCGCTCGAGTACCTGCCCTGGCTGCCGGTGAGCAACATCCGCACCACGCTCGAACTGCTCGAGCGCGGCGGGGCGGAGGGCGCCGGCGCGATCGTCGACAGCTGGCATTTCTTCAACAGCGACGACGACTGGAGCGACCTGGAGGCTCTGCCGCTGGAGCGGCTGGCCTACGTGCAGTTCGACGACCACCCGCAGTGGGTGGGCGACGACATCGTGCACGAGACGCTGCAGCGCCGGGTGCTGCCGGGCGAGGGAGTGTTCGAGCTGGAGCGCTTCTGCCGCGTGCTGCGCGGGAAGGGCTTCGACGGCGCGGTGAGCTGCGAGATCCTGTCCGAAGAGATGCGGTCCATGGACCTGGGCGAATTCGCCCGGCGCGTCTACCGGAGCTCCGTGCGCTTCTGGAGCTGAACGGGGTGCCCGAATCCCGCCACGCCCGCTTTCACGGGCCCAGGATCGTGGCGGTCGCCTACCTCGGGCACATGGTGGCGGTCGGCTGCACGCTGAGCATCTTCTCGGTCTTCGTCAAGGTGGTCGCCGAGGACTTCGGCGCCAGCATGCAGCAGGCTGGCTGGGGCAGCAGTCTGCTGACCCTGGCGATGGGCACGGGCTCGCCCTTCGTGGGCTGGCTGCTGGCGCGGCGCTCGGCGCGCAGCGTCATGCTGGCGGGCGCGCTGTGCCTCGGCCTGGGGCTGGTGCTGGTTTCGCGCGCCACCCAGCTCTGGCAGCTCGCGCTGCTGCTGTCGGGAATGGTGGGCGTCGGCGCGCTGATGGTCGGCCCCCTGCCATCGGCGACCATGGTCGCCAACTGGTACGTCAAGCGGCGCGGCAGCATGCTGGGCATCGCCGCCTCGGGCACGACTTCGGCCAGCCTGGCGCTGCCCCTGCTGGCCGCGTTCCTGATCGAGTGGGTCGGCTGGCGCACCGCGCTCGCGCTGATCGGGGTGGGCGCCACCACGCTGGTGATGCCCTTCCTGTGGATCTGGGCGATCGACCGCCCCTCGCGCATTGGTCAGGAGGCCGACGGCTTGCACCTGGACCGGGCCGCGCCATCTCCCGAGCCGCCGACCACGCCGGTGGGCGAGATCCTGCGCAACGCGAACTTCTGGCTGCTGGGAGCGATCTTCGGGCTGCTTTTCGCGGCCGGCTCGGTGATGCTGATTTTCTCGGTGCCCTACGCCATCCAGCTCGGCCTCTCGCTCAAGTTCGGAGCGGGGCTGCTGGCGGCGCGTTCGCTGATAGGCATCGTGGGAAAGATCGCGCTCGGAACGCTCACCGACCACATGGACAAGCGTCTGGTCCTGTGGGGCACGCTGGGTCTCGAGTCGCTGTTCTGGGTGCTGCTGATCCGGGCGCCCAACGTCGAGGTCTTCGTGCTGGCGTCGCTGGCGATGGGCTTCTTCGGCGGCGCCCTGCTGCCCATCAAAGGGGCGATCCTGGGCGCGGTCTTCGGCCGCCCGGGGTTCAGCCAGGCGATGGGGCTGATGAACTTCTCGCGCCTGCCGTTCCAGATCCTGGCCCTGCCCCTGGCGGGCTGGCTCTACGACCGCAGCGGAGACTACGCCATCGCCTTCGGCGTCTTCCTGTGGGGCTTCGCCGCCGCAGCCGTGCTGGTCGCGTTCCTGCGCATCCCCCAGTTCGAGCCGGGCGCGGAGCCGGCGGCCCAGCCCGCGACCTGAAGGCTCAGCCCAGCTCGTCCAGGAACGGGCCGATCGCCCGCAGGAAGCCGGGCGTGTTCTGGGAATGCACGTTGTGGCCGCAGTCCGGCACAGTCAGAAGCCGGCCGTCGGGCAGCGCCGCGGCGAAGCGTTCTGCGGCCTCGGGCTCGAGCACGTGCGAGTCGGCTCCGCGGATCACCAGCGTCGGGCAGGCGAAGCCGCGCGCGTCCTCCAGCGCGAGACCGCGTCCCGGGTGGGTCGCCTCGGGGGGCGCGAAGCGCCGCCGGTCGTGCTTGCTGACGTACTTTCCGTCGGCGCGCCGCAGCAGGTTGTACTTGACCGTGCGCGCCATGTGGGCGCGCGTGCGGAAGGGATCGTACTTCTCGACGTTGTCGAGGAACTCCTCCAGGTCGTCGAACTCGATGTTGCGCTGCACGAAGCCGCGGATCGCGTCGGTGCCGCGCGCGCTCAGCTCCGGGCCGACGTCGACCAGCACCAGCGCCCGCGGGATCTCCGGATGCGCCTTGGTCAGGGTCATGGCGACGAACCCGCCCATCGAGTGTCCGAAGACGATCGGGTCGCGGACCTCGAGCGCCCGCAGGAAGGCCACGGCGTCGTCGGCCATCGCGGCGGCCGAGTAGTCGCCCCCGCGGCACCACTCCGAGTCGCCGTGGCCGCGCTGATCGAGCGCCAGCACGCGGTAGCGGTCGGAGAGGTGCAGGCTGACCAGGTCCCAGGAGTGCGCCGACTGGTTGCCGCCGTGCAGCAGCAGGACCGGTGGCGCCTCGGGATCGCCCCACTCCAGGAAGTGGAAGCGCTGGTGCCGCACCACGGTGTTGCGCGACACGTAGCGCACGTCCGGCGAGTGCGGAATGCCCAGCTCGCCCGCGCTCTGCAGCAGGCTGGCGAACTCCTCCAGCCCGGTCATGTCCCGGGCCCCCAGCCCGTCGGAGAACTCGTTCAGATACATGCGGCGCGCATGGTAACCCGCCGGCCTCGTCCCGGCCGGACGGGGTTCAGTCCCGCGCCGGCGCGTTCCAGGGGCCGGGAGCCCGGCGGGCGCGCTCGACGTAGGCGGCGACGTCCTCGGCCAGCAGCAGGCGCTCCTCCGCCAGTTCGCGGGCGGCGGCCTCGACGCGCGCCACGTACTCGCTCCGCGTGGGATAGCGCTCCAGGATCGAAGTCCGCGGGTCGCCGGCCTCGCTTCTCGCTTCCGGGGTGGGCGCGAAGGCCAGGAACGAGCCGCTGCGGCCGCACAGATCGCCCGTCGGATAGCCCTCGCCGAAGACGTTCCAGCCGGTGTAGGTGCCCAGCGGAACCGCGACCGGCGGCAGCGCGATTCCAGCGCGTTCGTTGCCGTCTTCGTCCGCGGCGGGGACCCGGGCGGCGTAGAAAGGCCCGGCGTCGCTGGACGGCGGGTCGATCCAGTCGACCGGCGGCCGGATGCGGTTCAGGAGCCGCGCCACCCGCGCTCCCGGGATGCGCGGGAAGTTCCAGTCCCGCAGCGAGACCAGAGTGCCGTCGGCGAGCGTCGGAACCCGGCTCGCGGGGGGCTCGCGGCCGGCGCTCACCCACTCGTCGAGGGCGACCAGCAGCGCACGAAGCCCCGCGGCCGGGTTGTGCGGGTTTCCGGGGTTCGCGCAGGTCTGGGAGCGGTCGATGGCTCCGCCGGCGTGTTCGGTGCCCGCGATCAGAAACAGGCGCACGTTCGCGGGCGGCGTCAGGTCGCGCCCACCCAGCGGGTCGGTGTGCAGCAGCGAGGCTCCCTTCTGCCAGTACTCGGTCGAGGTGTTCACCTCGATCACCCGCGGGTCGCTCTCGTCGCCGCGCAGCAGACCGGCGCGGGCGCCGGTGAGCGGGTCTTCCAGCGCTGCGTGCGCGAACGGAAACCAGTTCTCGGGGAAATCGCGCCCGATGTGCTGCCCGGCGGTGCGCCCCGGCTGGCCGAAGCGGTGGTTGGCGAAGACCTTGCCCGCGCCGCCGATGTAGGGCAGCAGCCCGTCGAAGACGCGCCGTCCCTGCATGTCCCGATTCATGCCGAGCTCGAGGAAATGCCGCAGAAAGCGGCCGCTCTGCGATACGCCGAACGCCAGCGCGTGCCTGGGCAGCTCTCCGCTGCGGGCCAGCGGATTCGGGCGGCCCCGGCGGTCCTGCATGTCGCGGCGCAGGAACGCGACCAGGTCGCGCGTGGCGGCGAAGCCGACCCCCAGCACGCGCGGCTCGCGCGCCGGGTACCAGAGGTCGTAGATCGCGGCGGGGGCGAACCTGTGCGCGTCCGGGACCAGAGCGATCCGGCGGGAATCCAGGAAACGCCACGCCCCCGCCGGCAGTTCCCGGCGAGGGTCGCCCTGGCGATCGCGCACCGTCAGGCGAGCGGCCTTCGGATCCATGTCCGCGACGGGGTAGCTGAGCGTCGGGAAGTCCGGAGCGGCGCCCGGGAAGATCCCGAAGACGAACTCGTCTCGAATACGCTGTTCGGAGACTCCCCGGGCTTCCGGGAGATCCGCTCGCAGAGCTCCGGGAAATTCCCGCGCCAGGGGTTCCCAGCCGCTCCAGACCAGGGTGTACCCGCGGCGCAAGAGAAAGCCGTTGCCCGCGTCCGCGGCGTCCCTCGGGCGGCCCGGCGGGGCAGCGGCCGCCCCCCGCGCCTGGTTCAGGAAGCTCAGCGCGACCATGGAGCCGCGGTTGGGCACGTCGTAGATCAGCGTGGGGCCACCGCGCTCGGGGTGAAGCAGGAAGAAGTCGACCGCGTACTCGACGCGACCCGCGGCGTTCCGCGGCGCCCGTTCGAGGTCGACGATCGGGGCGTTGGCCGGGTCCTCGGGATCGATCTCGCCGTGGGCGACCCCCCAGGTGCTCCGGTAGGCGCCGGCCGGCCCGAAGGACTGTCCGCCCGCGAACGCCTCGCTCCCTTGAATATCGAGCCGGACGATTTCCGCGCGCGCGGCCGCGGCGCCCATCAGCGCAGTGGCCAGCGCGAGAAGAGCGATTGGAACCGCGGCCCTGCCGACGACGGGCCGGAACCGGCGCGCTCCCGCGTCTGAAACAGGGTTTGTTTTGATTCGCTGCACTAACGGTCGAGCCTTCTCGGACGCGAGCCGAATTCCATCCCTCGACTCGGCGGGCCGCCTCGAGGCGGTTTCTCAATCCGCCCGCTGCCGAGAGGGGTCAGTTCTCCTGCCGGGGCCGGTCTCCGGCCAGGGCGATGCGGTGGACGCGGCGGTAGTTCGAGCCGTAGTCGCGAAGCGCGTAGTGCAGGGTGCAGCGATTGTCCCAGAGGGCCGCGTCGCCCTCCGACCAGGACCACCGCATGCTGAACTCGGGGCGCTCGCAATGGTCGAAGAGCATGCCCAGGATGGCTTGGCTCTCGTGGCGGGAGAGGCCTTCGATGCGCGTGGTCCAGCCGCGGTTCACGAACACCGAGGGCCGGCCTGTCTCGGGATGCCGGCGCACGACGGGATGCACGGCGCTTGAGGTCGAAGGGGGATGACCGTGGACCGCGCTCAAGCCCGAGATCATCCGGCGCACCGGCTCCGAAAGCTCTTCATGGGCGTTTCTCGTGCTCGCCCAGAGGGTGTCGCCCCCACGGGGAGGGCAGGCGCGGACGCTCAGCAGAGCCCCGAGAGGCGGTTGCTGGCGAAAGGTCGCGTCGGAGTGCCAGAAGTTGGCCGGATTCTTCGCGGGATCGTCGAGGACCAGGATCTCGGGATGCCCCTCCACGCTGTCGAAATCCCGGTTGTCCTCATCCTCCAGGCGATGCAACTCGGGCTCGCCGAAGACTCCGGCGAGCGCGAGCTGCCGCTCGTCGTCGAGACCCAGTCCGGGGAAGATCAGGACTTGGTGCTCGAGCAGGGCGGTTCTCAGCTCCGCGGCGCTGTCGGGATCGATCCCTTGGCTGAGGTCGAGCCCCTCCACGGTCGCGCCCAGGCTTGCGCGCAGTGCTTCGACCTGCATCCGGCTAGCCTTCCAGCGCCTGCCGCAGGCGCTCGGAGAAGGCGCGGATGCGCGCGGCGTTGGCGCCCGCGTCGCCGCGGCCCACGCGCGAGACGGAGCGCAGGTCGACGCGCGTCCCTGCTTCCGCCGGTTGCAGACGGATCGCGACGTCGTCGACGAAGCCGAACCAGAAGGTGCGGTCGCTGGCTTCGATGCGGCCCTGACCGGAGTCCGCCGCGACGATCCGCCAGCCGAGCTGAGCGGCCGAGTCGAGCGCCGCCTCGAAGACCCTCGGCGGGGGGTCCGGGAAGCGCAGCGGCGCGATGTCGGGGTACGCGGCGCGCTGCTGAGAGGCGATCTCGGGGCCGCCGTATTCGGACGGATTCGGCGCGTCCGCCCTCTCCGCCAGAAGCTCGACGAAGCCCGGCGGATTCTCCAGGTCGGTGCTGATGTCGTGGATCGGCGGCAGGTTGTAGGCGCTGTAGCGGTGGCTCCAGGGGACCGCGAAGGCCAGCAGACCGAAGAGCACTCCGTGGACGGCGAGAATGCGGGCGCGCCGGGCTCCCGGGCCGCGCGCGAGGGCGAGCGAGATCAGGGATACGGCCGCGGCGGCCAGCGCGGAGTAGGCGCCCCAGCGCAGCACGCCGAATCCCGTGATGAAGTCCCAGATCTCGAGCCGCACGCCCGGCCCCGCGGCCGCCGTGGTCAGGGCCGCGATCACGGAGACGTAAAAGCCGAGGCGCGCCAGATTCGTCACGAGTCCTGCCTGTCTACGGTCGTCTGCGCGCCGAGTCTACCGGTTCGAGCCCGCGACGGGAACGCGCGTCCGGAGGGGCCCGGACAGCGCCCGTCGGCCGGTGCGTATAGGGTGGGCGGAGCAGAGGCATCGCAGAGGAGATCTTCATGCGCGCCTGGCAGGTCCACGAACACGGCGAACCCGCACAGGCCCTGCGCCGGACCGACGCGCCCCCGCCCGAGCCCCGGGAGGGTCAGCTTCGCGTGCGGGTGGCGGCCACGGCGCTCGGCCTGCCCGACGTTCTGATGTGCCGGGGCAGCTATCCGCTCACCCCCGCACTGCCCTTCACCCCGGGCCAGGAACTGGTCGGCGAGGTGCTCGAAGCGGCTCCGGGGGCGCCCGCGGCCGTCGGGGAGCGGGTGATGGGCGTGTCGCTGTTCACCGGCGGCGACGGGGGATTCGCGCAGGAGGCGCTGCTGGGCGGGAGCATGGTCTTCCCCGCGCCGGCGCATCTGAGCGACGCCGAGGCGGCCGGCTTCGTCATCCCCTACCACACCGCCCACGTGGGCCTGGTCCGGCGCGCCGGACTGCGCGAGGGCGAGGTCCTGCTGGTCCTGGGCGGCGCCGGCGGAACCGGCTCCGCGGCGATCCAGCTCGGCCGTTCGCTGGGGGCGCGCGTGATCGCCACCGCGGGCGGCGCCGAAAAGGCGGCGTTCTGCGAACGGCTCGGCGCCGAGCTTGCGATCGACTACCGCGAACAGGACGTGGTGGAGGCCGTGAGGGAGGCCACCGGGGGGCGCGGGGCGGACGTGGTCTACGACCCGGTCGGGGGCGAGGCCTTCGCCGCCGGGGCGAAGTGCGTCGCCCACGAGGGCCGGCTGCTGCTGATCGGCTTCGCCAGCGGCCGCTGGGGCCAGCCCAAGAGCGCCGACCTGGTGTTCCGCAACTATTCGGTGGTCGGCGCCATGCCCGGCAGCGGATTCGAGCGCGAGTTCAACCTCTCGGTGCACGAAGACCTGATGCAGCGCTGCGGGCGGGGAGAGATCCGCGTGCCGATCCACCGCGAGTTTCCGTTCGAGGAGCTGCCCGAGGCCCTGGAAGAGGTCGCCTCGCGCCGGGCGCAGGGCAAGGTCGTGCTGCGCGTCTCCGGCGACTGAGGCGGCAAGCTCCGCCGCGATCCCGAGGCTCAGAAGAGCGGGCGCACGGCCAGTTCCGCGCCGCCCGTGACCGGGAGCGTGGCCCCGGTGACGTAAGAGGCGCGCCCGGAGGCCAGGAAGACGACGGCGTTGGCGATGTCCTCGGCCCGGCCCATGCGCCCCAGCAGGTAGCGCTGCTCGGCGGACTGGCGGTCGAGTTCGCCGAGGCTGTCCAGCAGGCCCTGGGTGTCGATCGGGCCCGGGGCGACGGCGTTGACGCGGATCCGGTCCGGCCCCAGCTCCACGGCCAGGTCGCGGGTGAGCGCGATCACGCCGGCCTTGGAGGCCGCGTAGGCGATGTGCGGCACGGTGAAGCGCAGCCCCGCGATCGAGGCGATGTTGACGATGCAGGCGGCGTCGCTCTCGCGCAGCGCCGGGATCGCCCGGCGCGAGAGCAGGTAGGCGGCGCGCAGATTGGTGTCGAGCTGGCGGTCCCACTCTTCGGCGCTGGTCTCCTCCAGCGACTTGATGATCCACACGCCCGCGTTGTTGACCAGCACGTCGAGGCGGCCCAGCTCGGCGACGCTGGTGTCGACGATGCGCCGCGCGTCCTCCTCCACTCCGACGTTGCCCGGCACCGCCAGCGCGCGCCGTCCCAGCGCTTCGATCTCCCGTCCCAGCTCCGCCAGGCCGTCGCCGTCCAGGTCGTTGGCGGCGACGTCGGCGCCGCGCTCGGCGAAGTGCAGCGCGGTCGCCCGCCCGATCCCGCGCGCGGCTCCCGTCACCAGTACGCTTCTGCCCTCGAATTCGCTCATGCGCGCAGCATCTCGCGGCCGGCGGCCGGCCGCAAGCGGCGCCCGCGCGGGCACCCCCCGGCGCTGGGATATGCTGGCGGGCGCGAAGGGGAGGCCGGAATGACACAGCAACGCCTGCAGCGACTGCTCGACAAGCAGGAGATTTCGGAAGTGCTGGCGCGCTACTTCCGGGGCGCCGACCGCATGGACCGGGAGCTGGTGCGGAGCTGCTACCACTCCGACGCCGTCGATGTGCACGGCGGCTTCGAGGGCGGCGTCGAAGACTACATCGACTGGTCGTTCGGCCTGCTGCGCAAGTACACCTCCACCTTCCACTTCATGGGCAACCTGCTGATCGAGCTGGACGGCGACCGCGCCCGCTCGGAAACCTACGGGGTGGCCTACCACCGCACCACCGGGGGCCGGCCGCAGGGCAACCTGATCACCGGCTTCCGCTTCATCGACGACTTCGAGCGCCGCCAAGACGGTGTCTGGCGGATCGCCCGCCGGCTGGGCACGACCGAGTGGTGCCGGGTCGACGACGAGGCCGGCTGGTGGACCTTCCCCGAGCACTTCCCGAGCGGCCGCCGCGACCGCGGCGACCCGGTCTACGCACCCCTGGGCGAGCCGCCGGGCGCGCGCTCCTGATCGGCGGCCGCCCGGACTCAGTCCGCGCCGGACCGCGCTTTTTCGGCCAGCACGCGCCGCAGCGCCTTGCCCGAGGCGGTGCGCGGCACCTCGTCGATGAAGTCGACCCCGCTCAGGCGCTTGTAGCCCGCGAGGCGCTCGCCCGCGTAGGCGATCAGCTCGTCCGCGGCGACCTCGGCTCCGGGCCTCCGTACGACCGCGGCGCGGGGCACCTGTCCGCGAGTCGGGTCGGGAACGCCGAAGACGGCGCAGTCGGCGACCGCGGGGTGCCCGAGCAGCACGCCTTCGACTTCGGCCGGCGCGACCTGGAAGCCCGAAACCTTGATCATCTCCTTGACCCGGTCGGTCAGGTGCAGCCAGCCCTCGGGCTCCATCCAGCCGACGTCGCCGGTCCGGTACCAGCCGCCCTCCAGGAACGCCTCGCGGTTGGCCTCCTCGGGCAGGTAGCCCAGCATCAGGTTCGGTCCGCGCACCACGATCTCCCCGGACTCGCCGGGCGGCAGCGTCTCGCGGGTCTGCAGGTCGACCACGCGCATCTCCACGTCCGCTCCGGGCAGGCCGGGCGAGTCCGTGCGCCAGAGGTCGGGGCGATGCACCGGGTTGGCGGTCAGTACGGGCGCCTCGGTCGCGCCGTAGGCGGTGTGCCAGCGGACGCCGGTACGCCGCGTGAAGCGCTCGGCCACCTCCGGGGTCACGGGCGTGGCGCACCAGTCGAAGTAGCGCAGCGAGGACAGGTCGTAGCGCTCCAGCTCCGGGTGGTCGGCCAGGGCCAGCGCGACCGGCGCGACCGCGATTCCCAGGCTGATGCGGTCCCGCTCGATGCTGCTCAGCAGCGCGTCCACGTCGAAGCGCGCGAAGAGCCGCTGCGCCGCCCCGCTCGCCAGCCCCGCCCCCAGGTTGGCGACGCCCAGGATGTGGGAGAGAGGCGTGTAGGTCTGCAGCCGGTCGTCCGCCGTCATGCCCAGCGCGATCTTCCACTGCAGCGCCGACACCAGCAGCGAGCGGTGCGCGTGGCGGACCGCCTTGGGCAGTCCGGTGGTCCCGGAGCTGAACGGCAGCACCGCCTCGGTCGTTTCCGGGTCCAGGTCCAGCTCCAGGCGCCGTCCCGGTTCCGGGTCGAGCATCTCCCAGAAGCTCGACCAGCCCGCGGGCGCCGGGTCGTCGAGACAGATGGCGCCGCGGGCCGCGCCGGCGGCTTCGACGACTTCCGCGGAGACCGCTTCGCCGATCGTCAGATGCGGGTCGGTCAGGCCGACGGCGTGCCGCACCTCGGTGAGTTTCCAGGCCGGGCTGACCAGCACGGCGCTGGCCCCGGCCTTGAGGATTCCGAAAAGCGCGACGATCCATTCCGGGCGGTTCGACGCGTACAGCGCCACGCGCCTGCCCGGGCCCACGTCGCGCGCGCGCAGCGCCCGCGCGTAGGAGTT
>JAGWBS010000026.1:30594-35242 GCA_021295775.1 Pseudomonadota bacterium
TTCGAGCAGGGCGTGGATGGTCTGGTCCGGGTAATGGATGGAGCGTCGTGGCGGAAGACTCATCGGGGACTCGCGCGCCGCGATTCTAGCCCGGCCGGCCGGTCCGGAGCGGCCTCACCGCAGGCGAGGGCGTCTATACTGCGCGCTGTTTCAGCGAGGAGACGACGTGGACTACGAGCGTTATCAGGCCCTGCAGATCCGCCGCGAGGACCGAGTTCTGCGCGTGACCATCAACCGCCCGGAGGCGCGCAACGCGATCAACCGCGAACTGCACGCCGAACTGACCACCGTCTTCGACGACATCGAGCGGGACCGCGAGACCGACGCCGGGATGTTCACCGGCGCGGGCGGCGCGTTCAGCGCCGGCGGCGACCTGATGTGGCTGCTAGACATGAGCGGCGACGCCGTCGCCCTGTCCGAGGTGATCCGCTCCGACCGGCGCATTCAGAACAGCATGCTCGACATGGAAAAGCCGATCATCGCGCGCATCGTCGGACCGGCGGTCGGGCTCGGCTGCTCGCTGGCTCTGTACTGCGACTTCATCTACGCCACGCCGGAATCGCGCCTCGCCGATCCGCACGTCTCCGTCGGGCTGGTCACCGGGGACGGCGGCGCGGTCATCTGGCCGCAGCTGATCGGCTACGCGCG
This sequence comes from Pseudomonadota bacterium, assembly GCA_021295775.1. Lineage (GTDB taxonomy): Bacteria > Myxococcota_A > UBA9160 > SZUA-336 > SZUA-336 > JAGWBS01. Next base: position 31,243 of record JAGWBS010000026.1, read on the forward strand.
CGCCAAGCGCTACCTGCTGACCGGCGACCCCATCACCGGCGCCGAGGCGGCGGAGATGGGCCTGATCACCGAAGCCGTGCCCGAGGACCGCATCGACGAGGTCGTCGACGGCATGGCCCGGCGCATGGTCGAGGGCGCCAAGCACGCGGTCCGCTGGTCCAAGGCATCGATCAACGCCGGCCTCAAGCAGCTCGCCAACTCGGTGATCGACCGCTCCGCCGGCTACGAGATCGTCAGCCAGATGACCGAAGACCACCGCATCGCGCTCGAGGCCATGCTGGCCAAGCAGAAGCCCGTCTACACCGGCCGCTAGCCGCGGGAGCGCGCGAGGGCTCTCTCAGCCGTCGACCGGATCGGACTGCAGCAGCTGGATCGTCGTCCCGCTGACGAACTCGTTGCTGTTGAGATACACCTCGTGTACGTGGATGTTCTCGCCGTTGAGTTCGGTGTCGAACTCGTAGTCGAGAATCGGCTCCAGGCCCTCGCTCTTGAGCGCTTCGACGGTCGACTTCATGTCGTCGACCAGGAAGCACAGGTGCTGCAGGCCTTCGCCCTTTTCGCGCAGGAAGCGGGTGTGGTTGGTCTCGCCCTCCATCACCTCGACCAGTTCGATGAAGACGTCGCCGGAAAAGGCGATCGCCGCCTTGAACTTGGGCGCGGCGGGCTTGCCGTCGACCAGGAAGTAGGGCGCCTCGCTCATGTCGTAGGTCTTGACGGTGAACGGACCCACGCCGAAGACGCGGCTGTAGAACTCCGCGGCCTTCTCGGCGTCTTCGACCACGATCCCGATGTGCGAGATCGGTCCGACTTTGACTACGGGTTGGGACATTCGGTCCTCCTTCAGCGGACGGTTGCGGTTTCGGGCATCGGCGCGGCGCTGAGCACGCGGCCCGTCTGCGCGAGCGGGTCGGACCCGCACGCCAGACCGACCACGATCCCCGCCGGCAGATCCATGGGGTGCGCGAAACTCGGGTCGATGCCGCCGGCCGGCGCCAGAGTCTCGCAGTGCTCAGAGAGCGTGAAGCCGGGGTCGACCGAGACCACGCCGATGCCGTGCGGCGCGAGCTCCTTGGCCAGCCCGACCGTCATCCGGTCCAGGCCCGCCTTGGTCGCCCCGTAGGCGACTCCCGGCGAACCCTGGCCGCCCGGCATCTCCTCGATCTCGTTCTGTCCGTAGCCCGAGGAGATGTTGACGATCAGCCCGCCGCCCCGCTCGCGCATGCGCGGCGCGACCGCCTTGCACAGCCGGAACGGGGCGGTCAGGTTGACGCGGACTTGGCGGTCCCAGTTCTCCGCGCTCAGCTCCCAGAAGCTGTCGTACATGCTCATGCCGATCTCGGCGGCGTTGTTGACCAGCACGTCGATCCGGCCGAACTCATCGAACGCGCGGCCCGCCAGCGCCTCGATGTCGGCGTCGGATGTCAGGTCCGCGCGCACCGCCAGCGCGCGCCGGCCCAGCGCCCGTACCTGCTCCGCGGTGTCGTGAATGGTCCCCGGCAGGTCTTCGCGCGGCGTCTCGGTGCGCGCGGTCACCACCACGTCCGCGCCCGCCCGCGCCAGGCCCAGGGCGATCGCCCGCCCGATCCCGCGGCTGCTGCCGGTGACCAGTACGACTTTTCCGGCCAGCGACGCGGGGTCGGTTTCGGCCATGCGCCTAGCCCTCCCCGGCCGGCGGCTCGTCCAGCAGCCGCTTTCCGTCCAGGCTCCGGACCGCGCGCCCGAGCTGCTCGAGGATGGGCTTGGAGAAGCCGACCCGTCCGGTCAGCTCCGCCGGGTCTCCGGAGCACAGCGCGAGCGCCGCCTCGGCCATGAACTCGACCGGCTCGACCATGTCCGACGGTCCTTCCGGAATCACGCCGGCCGCCTCCACGCTGGGCGTGCGGACCGCGCCCACCGGTCCCACGCAGTTGACCGCGATGCGGTCGGCGTGGAGTTCGGCGGCCAGGCCGACGCTGAAACGGTGCAGCGCGGCCTTCATGCTGGCGTAGAGCGTCAGTCCGCCGCCGCGGGAGAAGGGATCGAAGGGCGGGCCGGGAGGCGGCAGCGCCGTCGCCGAGCCGATGTTCAGGATCCAGCCCTCGCCCTGCTCCCGCATCCGCGGGACCGCGTGCTGGGACAGTTCCAGGGGCGCAAGGAAGTACTGCCCCACGGTCCTGTCGCAGATCTCGGGGGACATCTCGGCGATGGTCACGTAGTCGGCCGTGCCCGCGTTGTTGACCAGCACGTCCAGGCGTCCGAAGTGCGCGTGCGCCTCCTCGACCATGCGCCGCCGGTCGGCGGAATCGGTGACGTCGCCCTGGATGGCGTGCGCCCGGCCGCCCCCGGCTTCGATCTCAGCCACGATCTCGAGCAGCGTCCCGGGGAACGTCGCCGTGCGCTCCAGGCTGCGGCCCGTCACGGCGACGGCCGCCCCGGCCGAGGCCATGCGCAGCGCGATCGCCCGCCCGATCCCCCGGCTGCCGCCCGTGACCAGCGCAACCCGCCCCTTCAACTCCGCTCCGTCAGCGCTCATGGGCCGCTATTCTACGCCCCAGCGGATGGACCGGGCTCGCTGGGACCGCGCGGAAGGCCCTGCGAGCTTTCCGCGGGAGGGTCGAGCCGGGTGAAACCTGGGATCGCGAAGAGTTCCAGCAGCGGCGTGGGCCGCGGCTGAGGAGCCGGTCATGCGGGACGCGGGCCGGCTCTTGATGATCCTCGGCGTGCTGCTGCTCGCCGCCGGCGCGCTCGCCTACTGGGCGCCCTCGCTGGGGTGGCTGGGCAGGCTGCCGGGCGACATTCGCATCGAGCGGCCGGGAATGCGCTTCTACTTCCCGATCGCGAGCTGCGTGGTGATCAGCGTGGTGCTGACCCTGATCCTCCACCTCATCGGCCGCCTGCGCTGAACGGGAGAGCGAATGCGGATCGGCGCAATGTTGAACTACGGCTCGGGGGCCACCCCCGCCTCCAGCCTCGACCCCCTGGTCGAAGAGGTGCGCGGGCTCGAGGCGCGCGGCCTGCACACGGCCTGGGTGCCGCACGTCTTCGGGCTCGACGCCCTGAGCGCGCTGACCGCCGTCGGCCGGCTGACCGAGCGCATCGAGCTGGGCACGTCGGTGGTGCCGACCTACCCGCGCCACCCCGCGGCCATGGCGCAGCAGGCGCTGACCGTTCAGATCGCCTCCGGCGGCGGGCGCTTCAGCCTGGGCATCGGCCTGTCCCACAAGCCCCTGATCGAGGACATGTTCGGCCTCTCGTTCGAACGCCCCGTGCGCCACATGCGCGAGTACCTGGAGATCCTGGCCCCCGCGCTGCGCGGCGAGCCCGTCGACTACCGCGGCGAGGTCTTCCGGTACCGTGGCCGGCTGGCCTTCGACACCCCGCCCGTCCCGCTGCTGGTCGCCGCCCTGGGCGAGCAGATGCTGCGCCTGTGCGGCCGCCTGGCGGACGGCACCGTCACCTGGATGGTCGGTATCCGAACGCTGGAAAACTTCACCATCCCCACGCTCGCAGCCTCCGCACGCACCCACGACCGCCCCGAACCGCGCATCGTCGCCGGCATGCCGGTCTTCCTCACCCACGACCTGGACGCCACCCGCGAACGCCTCGCCGGCCTGGTCGAGCGCTACGGAGCGATGCCCTCCTACCGCGCCATGCTGGAGCGCGAGGGCGCCCGCGGCCCCGAGGACATCGCCCTGATCGGCGACGAGCCCGCCCTGCGCGCCGGCCTCGCCCGCCTGCGCGACATCGGCGTCACCGACCTGATGGCCTCCCTCCCCTCCAAACGAGACCCCGCCTACGCCCGAACCCTAGACCTCCTCCAATCCCACCTCTGACCCGGCCTTCCTTACTCGACCACCAGCAGACGATCCTCGGTCCGCTCAAGACGGACAGAGCCGCCCCGATCCAAAACGGTCGAAGCCGCCCCCCCTCGCTTCAAGACGGCTGAAGCCGACCCCAGGGCATTGCTTGCGCGTGGGGGTATGGTCGGGTAGGCCGCGCGGAAGCGAAGCCCGGGGGGCGG
>JAGWBS010000027.1:0-48407 GCA_021295775.1 Pseudomonadota bacterium
TCGATCCGCGTCTTGGCCTCCGCCTCCGAACCGACCCGCAGAGAGGACGGAAACACCTGCACGTGGTTCTCTTCGCGGGAGAGAAGCTCGGATTCCTCCAACCAGGAGACAGCCGTTCGGACGCGTGTGTCGTCGGTCGCGGAGTCTCGCTCGAACGCACCGTCTTCGTCCTCGCCGAGAATTTCTCCGGGGGTGGCAACAAGTTCGCCGTTCGCATGTTTCTTGCGGTCCAGGTTGCGCAGCGCTTTCAGGACACCCTGAATCTCCCGCCGCGCGAGTCGGGAGCGGGCGGAAAGACCGAACTGCCGCTCGACGTCGTCCGGCGTGTAGAGCAGCACGCAACGCGCCTCTTCTCTGTCGCGGCCGGCACGCCCGGCTTCCTGCATGTAGTTCTCCAACGAACCGGGGATGTCGGCGTGGACCACCAGTCGCACGTTGGGCTTGTCGATGCCCATACCGAAGGCGTTGGTAGCGACGATCACCCGCAACTCGCCGCCGATGAAGCGCTGCTGCACCGATTTTTTGGTCTCCGGTGGCAAGCCGCCGTGGAAGTGGTCGGCAGCGATGCTCTTGGCGCACAGGAACTCGGCAAGTTCCCGGGTTCGCCGCTGCGTGGCGCAGTAGACAATGGCTCCGCCGAGCGAGTCCTGTGGCAGGTCGGCCGTCAGGATCTGGTGGACATGGGCGAACTTCTCGCCTCCGGTCGTCTGTACCACCGCGAACTCCAAATTGGATCGCCTCGTGCCGCCGTCAAAGACCGCGAGTCCGATGTCGAGCTTCTCGCGAAAGTGCGAGAGAATCTCGTCCTTCACGTCGGGCTTGGCGGTGGCTGTTAGGCACATCACAGGCGGCCGCCGCAGTTCCTTCCCCGCCCTCTCGCCGATGAAGCGAGCCACGAAGCGATAGTCGGGGCGAAAGTCATGGCCCCAACGCGACAGGCAGTGCGCCTCGTCCAGGACCCAGGCGCCGATCTCGCGCTGGTCCAGCGCCCGGCGTACGGACCTGTTGCGAAGCTGCTCTGGGGAAATGAGAAGGAGAGCCGCATCGCCCAGGCGCACCCGGTCCAGCGCATCGGCCCGCTCGGGCATCGACAAAAGCCCATTGACGGTGACGCAGGAGACAATCCCGCGCCTCTCCAGCCCCGCCACTTGATCCGCCATCAACGCCACCAAGGGCGAGATGACCACGGTCAGCGCGCCGGTCTTGTCGTAACGGGAAAGGGCGGGAATCTGGTAACAGATCGACTTCCCGGTACCCGTTGGAAGAATGCCGAGAACGCTTTTTCCGGCCATTGCCGCTTCGACGATGGCCTGCTGCATGGGCTTGCCCGCGCCGTCTACGGGCTCTGGCCGAAAGCCCGCAAAACCGAACCAGCGATCAAGTTCTTTGACGGCATCGTGCCGTTCCCGACACCAGGTACAAGCCGCGTCCATACAGCGCGTGTCGCGCAGGCGTTGAACCAACCGCCCCGCCTCCGGAAACTGGTGCCGGACCCAGGGCGGCATGACCGAGTTGCTCCCGCACACCGACAACCAGGCCAGTGCATAGGCCAGCGCCCAGGCATGTCGCTCCGTATCCGCCAGGATCTCCTGGCACTGTTTCAGGCAAACCATGCCGGCGAGTCGCTCTCGAATCGCTGCGTTCACTTCGACCTCGACAGGTCGAGGTGCGTCTCGCAATGCGGCAAAGAAAGCTTCGAATCCCTCTCCCCCGGGTCCCGTCGTTGTGAGCCAGTGCCAAGCCAGGAGCAAGCCAGGTGCCACTTTGTTCAGCGCTGCCCACTGGTCCTTGAATACCTCCAGCGAGAGTCGGGCATCCAGTTCCGGGTCGTTCACCCGCCCGCGTTTTAGTTGTCCGTCTTGATAGTGTTTGACCAAGTGGTGATAGGGGTTGCGGGGAAAGGCCAGTGGATTGAGCCTCAACGTGTCGATGGCTGGCAACTTCAGCAGCCGAAGACCAGGATTCGCTGCCTCCAAGTGAGGCAGATCGAAGTCAATCAGGTTGTGGCCCAGCAGATAGTCTGCACCGCTGGAAAACTCGTCGAGCTTCTCCAACGCCCTTGCAAAGTCGCCGGCGCGGAAAGTCATGGATTGACCCGACCTCGAACGCACCGCACCGAACGAGTGAATGCGCCCGTCCCGTCTGCCGACTTCGAGGTCGAGCGCAAGACAGTCGCCGGAAAAATCACCGGTATCCGGGCGTCGCTGCCGTTGGACTTGGGGATTCGATCCACGAGTGGCGTGGTCGGCGATGGGGCGAGATGTCATAGTTCGCTGCTCACTCTAACCAAAAAGCCCATCGTCTCTCGCGTCGCGCCGACCGGATCACGCATCCATTCTCTCATCACCCGACTCTCGTAGAGTGGCCACGCTTCGGTCTTACGGAGGTCCCATGCCCCGTTTTTCGCTTCCTCGCGCGCGCTTCGAGCTGAAGACGGACTCGCCGTATTCGCTGGAGCGGACCGCGGGGCGGTTTGCGCGCTTCGTGGAGCGGGTGGACGTGGTGCGGGACGGGGTCTACGAGCGGCTGCTGTGGCTGGGGCGGGAGGCGCTGCTGGTGCGGGCGAGGCAGGTCGGCCCGCCGAGCCGCCCACGGCTCGAGCTGCAGCTTGTGGGCAAGCCCGCGCGGCGGCGGGCGGCGCGGGCGGCGGCGGAAGAGTTGGCGGAACGGGTGCTGGGAACGCGGCACCGGCTGCGGGCATTCTATCGGCAGGCCGCCGGCGACCCGCTGTTGTCGGAGGCGGTGCGCGCGGAGCGGGGTCTGGGTCTAGCGGGGCACGCCAGCCTGTTCGAGGCGCTGGTCACCTCGATCCTTTCGCAGCAGATCAACCTGAGCTTCGCCTACTCGATCCGCGCCGAACTGGTCGAGGCGTTCGGGCGGCGCGCCCGGATCGAGGGCGAGACGCGCTTCGCCTTCCCGAGCCCTCGCCGGCTGGCGCGCGAGTCTGCCGAGGAGCTGCGGCGCTTCCGGCTGTCCGAAGCCAAGGCGCGCGCGCTGCACGGAGTCTCGCGAGCGTTCGCGAGCGGCGAACTCGACGAGGACGAATTGCGCGCGCTCGACGACGAGGCGGTGGTCGAGCGCCTGACCGCCCTGCGCGGCGTCGGGCGCTGGACGGCGGAGACCGCGCTGATCCGAGGGCTCGGCCGGATCGACGCCTTTCCCGCCGGCGACCTGGGCGTGGTCAAGTACCTGGCCCGGGGGCTGTTGGGTCACCGGGAATCCGCCAGCGAGGCGGAGATGCGCGCCTTTTCCGAGCGCTGGCGGCCGTTCCGCTCCTACGCGCTGATCTACGCCTACGCGGAACTCGCGCGCCGCAGGCGGGAATAGAACGGGTAGGACGCGCTCAGTCGGGGTCCGAGCCGACCACCCACATGGCGAAGTACTGGGCGTTGCCGCCGTAGGCGTGGCCCAGCGCCAGGCTGGCGCCGTCGACCTGGTGCTCGCCCGCCACGCCGCGCACCTGCATGGAGGCCTCCAGGAAGCGCAGCATCCCCGACGCGCCGATCGGGTTGGTGGACAGCACGCCTCCCGACATGTTCAACGGCAGGTCGCCGTCCAGTTCCGTCACGCCCTCCATGGTGAGCTTCCAGCCCTCGTTCTTGGGGGCGAGGTGCAGGTTCTCCAGCCACATGGGCTCGTACCAGCTGAACGGCACGTAGCACTCGACGCAGTCGAGGTCCTTGCGCGGGTCGCTGATGCCCGCCTGCCGGTAGACGTCGGCGGCGCAGTCGCGGCCGGCCTGGGGATCGACCGGATCGCGGCCGGGAAACTGGCCCAGCTCCGAGCGGACGGCCGTGCCCCGCACCCACGCCACGGGCTTGGAGTGTGCGCGGGCGGCCTTCTCGTTGCCCAGAATCATGCAGGCGGCGCCGTCCGAGGTCGGGCAGGACTCCAGCCGGTGCACCGGATACCAGAGCAGCGGCGATTCCTTGATCGCCTCTTCGGTCAGATTGGCCAGCTTGAGGTGCGCGTACTCGTTCTTGAGCGCGTTGCGGCGGTCCTTGAGGGCGACCCGGAAGCCGGTGTTCTCGGGAGCGCCCGAGTTCTCGCGGTAGCGCAGCATGTAGGGCGCGAACGCGCCGCCGGCGCCGGTGCCACCGGAGCGGCCCCCGGAAAGACCCCAGGTAGTGTCGCCCTCGGACTGCTTCTCCCAGCTGATCGTCAGCACCCGCTCGTGCACGCCCGAGGAGATCAGGTGCGAGGCCACGACCGCGGTCGAGCCGCCGACCGAGCCCGCGGTGTGCACGCGGATGTTCGGCTTGCCGGTCCCGCCCAGCGCGTCGGTCAGGTACAGCTCCGGCATCATGATGCCCTCGAACGGGTCCGGGGCCTTGCCGGTCACGACCGCGTCGACGTCCGACCAGTCCATGTCCGCGTCGGCCAGCGCCCGCTCGGCCGCTTCGCGCAGCATGCCGGCGATCGAGACGTCGTCCCTCACCCGGCGGTGGTGGGTCTGTCCTCCACCCAGAACCGCACAGCGCTCGGCCATTATCCGTTCCCTCCCTCGAGCAGGCAGACCAGATTCTGTTGCAGGCAGGGCCCCGACTGAGCGTGGGCCAGCGCGCGCCGCGCGCTCCCGCTGCGGATGGCGTTGTAGGCCTCGCCGATGCGCAGCAGGCCCGTGACCATCACCGGATTGGCCGCCAGCGCCCCGCCCGACGGGTTGAGGCGCACGCCGTCTCCCAGGCCGAGCGCATCGACCAGGATCTGCTCCTCGTGCGGGTACATCGCCGCCAGCTCGGCGACGTCGACGTCCCCCGGGCCGAAGCCGGCCTTGGCGGCGGCCTTCTCCCCGGCGATGCGCGCCGATTCGGACACGGACAGGTCGCGCACGCCGAAGTAGTGCGGGTCGGCGCGGTGGTCGATGCCGCGCACGTAGACCGGCTCGACCCCCAGTTTCGCGGCCTTCTCGGCGGTGGTGATCAGCATGGCGGCGGCGCTGTCGGAGACCGGCGGGCAGGCGTGCGGTCGCAGCGGTCCGCGCAGATAGTCTTCGCGCAGCAGCTCGGCGGGGTCGACCTCGCCCCGGACCTGGGCGTTGGGGTTCGAGAGCGCGTCGCGCCGCGAGCGCCCCGCGATCTCCGCCCACTCCGACTCCTTGCCCTTGCCCGCGTTCAGCACCGCCTGGGCCTGCAGGCCGGCGTAGGAGAACATGTCCACGCCGAGCGTCTCCAGGTAGTACGGATCGAGCCACAGGCTCATCACTTCCTGCTGGTTGCCCAGCGAACTCTTGCCCGAGGCGTAGACCAGCACCGAGTCGATGTCGCCGTGCAGCAGGCGCACCCAGCCTTCGTAGAACGCCCAGGCGCCGTCGGCCTCGACGTGCGACTCGGAGATCGGCGGCCAGGCGGCCGTCGCCTCCAGCATCTGCACGAAGGTGAAGGTGGCGCCGGTCAGATAGTCGCAGCTCCCGGAGACGGTGAAGCCGATCTCGCGCCGGTCGATGCCGGACTGCTCCAGCACCCCGTTGATGCTCTCGACCAGCATCTGCGCTTCGGTGCGCGTCTCCTGGGCGACCGAGGGAACCTGCGAGAAGGCGACGATCGCCACGTCGCGGGGAAGATCCAGAATGTCAGCCATCGCGGGGTCCTCTAGTACATGTTCTTGGCGATGCTCGCCGGATCGGCGTCGGGCTCGCCGCTGGGCACCCAGTGCTGGATGCAGCTCGAGATCGCGCGCCCGCCCCAACTGTCCACGATCGTCTGCTGCCGATCCTCGGGGGGCCGCCAGACCGCCTTCACGCGCAGGCCCGCCCGCACCTCTTCGAACGGGATGTCCTGGATGCGGCACAGGCCCAGCGCGGAGCTGGCGCCGTCGAGCAGCACCTGCGCCTGCACGTAGCGCTCGGTCTCTTCCTGGCCGGGGTACTGGATCGGCTCGATGATGGTGAAGCCGGTCACCACCCCGTGGTCCGACACCTCGACCTCGTCGTCGGCCGTGGTCGGGCTGCCGGTCATCAGGCAGTAGCCCTTCGGCGGCACGTAGACCAGACCGGACTGCTTGGACTTGTGGCCGATGATCCGGCCTTCGATCAGGCAGTCCATGAAACGGATGCCCACGTCGGTCGCCAGGGTCGTGTACTCCAGGGAGACGATCTCCTCCATCATCACGACCGGCGCTTGCTGCTCTGCCACGGCGCGCTCCCTCAGGCGATGGGTACGAAGCACTCGAGGTCGCGCATCCGCCCCGTGCGCTCCTCGGCGTATTGGGCCTTGACGCGCAGGCCGGCCGCCATGACGTCCCTGCTGCCGGCGTCCACCGCGTGCACCAGCGCCGAGTCGGCGCCGTCGATGCGGATGGTGGCGAAAGCGAAGGGCCGTTCCAGCGGGTGCTTGCGCTGCGGCTCGGACACCCAGCTCCAGCTCTCGACGGTGCCGTTGTCCGGCAGGTCGACCAGCTCTCCAGTGCGCTGACCGTTGGCCGGGTCGTACTCCAGCGGCGGACACAGCACGCGCCCCTCCGCGGTCTTGATGCCGACCAGGCGCCCGTCCCGCAGGCCGGTCAGGAACGCTCCGACGACCGGGCCGAGGGTGCGCTTGTACTTGAGTGCGAGGGTGAAGTTTTCGCTGGGTCGATCCATGGGGCGGGAATCCTAGCAGGCTCGGGGCGAACTTGGCGGCGGGCCGATCAGCCCTCTGGATTCAGCCAGATGGGCGAGGTGACCGCGCGTTCCTGAATGGTCGCGTGGGCGTTTTCGGGGCGCGGGACGCCCAGGCGCAGGGCGTCCCAGGTGCTCCAGCGGCAGGTCGGGATCTGGAGCGCGCGCAGGTAATAGAAGGCGCGCTGACCGGTGTCGTATTCGGGGTCGCTCCAGACGGCCGAGAGCTGCGAGGCGCCCTGCCTGGCGTCGATCGAGCAGTCTTCCAGATTCGGGCCGGAGACCTGGATCGCGCAGCGGTGGGTGGCGGAATCGGGCCCGGCGCCGTCGCCGCAGGCGACGTCGAAGACCTTCTCGCGCGCCTCGCTGTCCTCGACCCAGCCCTTGACGATCTGCACCCGCTCCAGCGGCGCTTCGAGCGGGTCCTGGACGGCGCCGATCAGGAAGCGGGGCGCCTCGCCCCGCGCGGCGGCCAGGACGCCGCCCATGGGCACGCCCGCGGCATAACCGCGCTCGACCATTTCCGCGCCCAGGTCGTCGGGCGCGAAGTCCCAGCCGCCGAAGAAGCGCAGCCGGATGCGCGGCCCCGAGGTGGCGAAGGTCTCGCGGGCCCGCATGGCGTCGAACAGCGCCTCGCGTGTGTTGGACTCGGCCCAGACTCCCGCCAGGCCGGCCGCGCCCCACATCAGGGCCATGTTCTCCGGGGGCTCGAAGTCCGAGGCGATCTCGAGTTCGGGGAGCGCGGATCCTCCGGCGCCCAGCCGGGCTTCCGGGGTGCCGTCGATGAAGCCCAGCTTGCCGGTGTAGTTGGCCTCCTCGGTCGGGCTCGAGGCGTTGTGGCCGTCGGAGGCCGCGACCATACCGATGCGGTAGGGGTTGAAGCCCTGTGCCGCCTCCAGGCGCAGGCCCGTCTTGAGGGCGTCGCGCACGTAGCTGCCGGCGGGCTGGCTGTGGGCGTCGGGCTGGCCCAGGATGCGGTCGAAGACCTCGAAGTCCGCCCACTCGTCGTCCGTGGACAGAATCGGATGGGTCTCGGACTGCCCCTTGATCTGGTACACCTCGCTGACGGGTTCGTTGCGCAGCCGCAGCTCCGCGTAGGCGGCGTCGAGCGGCTCGCCGGCGGTGTTCACGTCGCGGTACATCAGGCCGTTGCCGCCGTTGGCGTTGTGGGGGATGGACAGCACGTCGTCGCCGGCCTGCCGCGTTTCCTCCATCCAGGCCCAGAGGTCCTCCGGGTTGGGCGAGTCGGCGGCGGAGAAGGGCCTGGAGGGGACGTCGGAGCCGCGGAAGATCACGTTGCGGTGCAGGTTCTGGCCGTCGGGCATCGAGGTGTACTCGTAGGCCACGAAGGAGGTGAACTCGCCCGGCCGGTAGTTGCGGTCGGCCAGTTCGACGATGTTGCGCCAGGTCGGCTCGATCACCTCGTCGGTGACCAGTTCGGGGAGGGCGACGCCGGTGTTGAGCGACTGCATGAACGAGCTGAACGCCGCCCCGGAAACGGCGGGATCCGGGCTGGAGAGGTCGCGGATCAACTGGACCTGGTGGACCGGGCTCTCGGGGTCGTCGATGGTCGCCGAGACGCCCATGTAGGTGCCGTGCTCGGTCAGGGCCATGAAGTCGAGCGGCGGTCCCTGCATCTGGATCTGGCGGCCGGAGACGTGGTCGATCGCCTCGCCGCGGGCGTAGCGGTAGGCCTGGTCGGGTCCGACCGGCACCTGGGTGGAGTAGGCGTCGAAGGACCAGCGCGAGTGGATGTGCAGGTCGCCGAAGTAGGCCTCCTTCAGGGGGTTGCCGGCGACTGTCTCCTGCGAGTCGCCGCCGGCCGGAGTTTCCTCCCCCAGCGCCTGGGAATCCGGCGGCGTCTCGCCGTCCGGGGAGCAGGCGAGGAGCGCGCCGGCGAGGGCGAACGTCCCGAAGCGATACCAGAGAGCGGTCATCTCGAATCCTCCCGCCGTGCGCGGCGCCCGCATCTTGCCCGACCCGGCGCTGCGCCGCATCTCCGCCGGACGCGCCCGGCGGCGTTTTCCGCCACGCCTCAGCGGGTATGATCGCGTCATGGCCGAACCGCGGATCGATCTGCTCGACGGCGACTGGTATGCGCGGGAGCCGCTGACGCATTACGCCTGGATGCGGGAGAACCGGCCCGTCTACCACGACGAGGCGAACGATGTCTGGGCGCTGACGCTCTACGAGGACGTCTCCTTCGCCTCCAAGACGCCGCAGCTTTTCTGTTCGCGCCGGGGCATGAGGCCCTACATGCAGGAGCCGATCGTCCCCAACATGATCAACATGGACGACCCGCGGCACCGCCAGCGGCGGGCGCTGGTGAACACGGGGTTCACGCCGCGGCGCATCTCCGAGCTGGAGGCGAAGGTGCGTGAGGTCTGCGGCGAGCTGATCGACGGCGTGTCGGAGAAGGGCGAGTGCGATTTCGTGCGCGAGATCGCCGCCCCGCTGCCGATGGTGATGATCGGCGACATGCTAGGGATCCGGCCCGAGGACCGCGACAAGCTGCTGCGCTGGAGCGACGACCTGCTGCTGGGGACGACCAGCACGCCCACGCCCGAGATGATGGAGCGCACCCGGACCGCGGGCCTGGAGTACGCCCAGTACACGCTCGAGGTGGTCCGCGAGCGGCGCGCGCATCCGACCGAAGACCTGATGAGCGCCCTGGTGCACGCCGAGGTGGGCGGGGAGAAGCTGGACGACGAGGCGTTGATCCACGAGAGCATGCTGATCCTGATCGGCGGGGACGAGACCACGCGCCACGTGATCAGCGGCGGGATGGAGGCGCTGATCCGCCACCCCGAGCAGCGCCGCAAGCTGCTGGAGGACCCGGGCAGGATCCCGCGGGCTGTGGAAGAGCTGCTGCGCTGGGTCTCGCCGATCCACAACATGTCCCGCACGACCACGCGCGACGTCGAAGTGCGCGGCCAGGTCATCCCCGAGGGCTCGCCCGTGCTGCTGGTCTACCCGTCGGCCAACCGCGACGCGAGCGTCTTCGACGCCCCCGACGAACTGAACCTGGAGCGCCAGCCGAACCACCACGTGGCCTTCGGCGGCAACGGTCCGCACTTCTGCCTGGGCGCCGCGCTGGCGCGCCTGGAACTGTGCGTGATGTTCGAAGAGCTGCTGCGCCGGCTCCCCGACCTGCGCCTGGCCGGCGAAGATCCGCTGCCGCGGCGCGCCTCCAACTTCATCGTGGGTTTCGAGTCGATGCCGGTCGAGTTCACCCCCGGCGGGTAGGCGTTCCGGGGCGCGGGGCCGGCGCGAAAGCCGCCGTCCGGTAGACTGCGCGCGCATGCGAGCCTGGAGAGTCCACCGGCACGGCGCCCCGGCCGAGGCGCTGCGGCTCGAAGAGACTCCGGCCCCCGAGCCGGGCCCCGGCCGGGTCCGCATCCGGGTCGGGGCCGCCGCTCTCAACCTGCCGGACGACCGGCTGTGCCGCGGCGTCTACCACCTGAAACCCCCGCTGCCCTTCGTACCGGGGCTGGAGGTGGCCGGCGTGATCGAGGCCGTGGGCGAGGGCGCCGAGGCGAGTCTCGGCGAGCGCGTGATGGCCGTCACCGACCTCCCCCACGGCGGCCTGGCCGAGGCCGCGCTCGCCTTCGCCACCAACATCTACCGCGTGCCCGACGGCATGGACGACGCCCGCGCCGCGGGCACGCTGATCCCCTACCAGACCGGCTGGTTCGCGCTGCACCGGCGCGGCGCCCTGCGGCCGGGCGAGACGCTGCTGGTGCACGCGGGCGCGGGCGGGGTGGGCACGGCGGCGATCCAGCTCGGCGTCGCGGCCGGAGCGCGCGTGCTGGCGACCGCCGGCGGCCCCGAAAAGACGGCGCTGTGCCGCGAGCTGGGCGCGGAAGTGGCGATCGACTATCGCTCCGAGGACTTCGTGGAGCGGGTGCTGGAGGCGACCGCCGGCCGCGGCGCCGACGTGATCTACGACCCGGTCGGCGGCGAGGTCTTCCACCGCTCCCGCAAGTGCATCGCCAACGAGGGCCGCCTGCTGGTGGTCGGCTTCGCCAGCGGCGAGCTGGCCGAGGCGCCCACCAACCTGATCCTGTACCGCAACTACTCGGTGGTGGGCGTCTACATGGGCGCCTACGCCGGCGCCGACGCGCTGCGCCTGAAGCGCGAAGTCCACGAGAAGCTGTGCGAGCTGTACGCGGCGGGCCGCTTCGATCCCGTCGTGCGGCGCGTCGCCTTCGAGGACGTCCCCCGCGCCATCACCGACCTGGCCGAACGCCGCACCGTCGGCAAAGTCGTCGCCCTGCCGTGAGACCCGGCGCCGAGCGAGGCGTCAGTAGCCGTGCATGCCGGCGTAGCGGTCGCGGTGGAAGGCGGCGTCGCCGAGGGCGAACTGAGTCACGCGCGCGCGCTTGAGGTACAGGCCGATGTCCTCTTCGTCGGTCACGCCGATGCCGCCGTGCATCTGCACGCACTCGTTGGCGATCGAAGGGGCGGCGTCGCTGAGCTGCGCCTTGGCCAGGCTGGCCTTGGCGGAGGCGTCGGGATGGTCCCCGTCGAGGGCCTGGAGCGCGTCGAGCACCACGGAGCGGGACAGCTCGAGCTGCACGAACATCCGCGCCGCGCGGTGCTTGAGCGCCTGGAACGAGCCGATCGGAACCCCGAACTGCTCGCGCTGTTTCAGATAGGCGAGGGTCTTCTGGAAGGCGGTGTCCAGGCTGCCGAGCATCTCCGCGGCCAGGCCGGCCGCGCCGCGGTCGAGCACGGCGTCCAGCAGCTCCGCGCCCTGTCCGATCTCCCCCAGGACTTCCGAGCGCTCCGCGCGTACCCCGTCGAGCGTCAGCCGGGCGGCGTTGCGCCCGTCGACCATGCTGGCGCGCGCGAGCCCCACGCCGGGGGCGGAGGCGTCGACGCAGAAAAGGGTCAGGCCGTCGCGCTCGCTCTGTTCGCCCGCGCTGCGCGCCGCCACGATCAGGCGGTCGGCGACGTGGCCGTCGACGACGAAGGTCTTGGCGCCGTTCAGGCGATAGCCGTCCCCGTCGGTTTCGGCGCGGGTGGCGACGTTCCAGGGCGAATGGTGCGGACCTTCCTGGATCGCTAGCGCCAGCAGCGTCTCGCCGCCGCACACGCCCGTCAGCCACTCTTTCCGCTGGGTCTCGTTGCCGCCCAGGAGCAGCGTGCTGCCGCCGAGCAGCACGCTCGAGACCAGCGGCGAGGCGGCCAGGGTGCGCCCGGTCTCCTCCAGCACGATCCCCAGCTCGGTGTAGCCCAGGTCCGCACCCCCGTACTCCTCGGAAAAGGGGATGCCCGCCCAGCCGAGCTGCGCCATCTCGCTCCAGAGTTCGCGCGAAAATCCGCTGGGGTCGCGCTCGTCGCGCAACTGCCGGAGCTGCGCGATCGGCGCCCGCTCGGCCACGAACTCGCGCGCGGTCTCGCGCAGGAGTTCCTGCTCTTCGGTCAGGACCAGGGGCATCGCTTCCTCCGTCGCTCAGTCGGGCAGGCCGAGTACGCGCTTGGCGATGATGTTGAGCTGCACTTCCGAGGTGCCGCCCTCGATGGTGTTGGCGAACGAGCGCAGCCACTGACGCGTGGTCTCCAGCTCGTAGGCTTCGAATCCGTCGCCCTCCCAGCCCAGCGATTGCGCGCCCAGGATCGAGGTCATCAGATCGAACTTGGCCTGGTTGCACTCGGTCCCGATCAGCTTGAACGAGGACGAGGTGGCGGCGCTGACGTTCTGGCCGGCCTTGGCCTCGTCGCCGCTGCGGGCCATGGTCTTCTGGATCGCCTGCTGCTGCATCTCCAGCCGGGCCACGCGGTCGCGGATCAGCGGGTCGGCGATGCGGCCGTCGCGCGTGCCGCAGTATCGCTTGGCCAGCTCGGGCAGGGGCGGCGGCGCGTTCGCGCCGGGGTTGCGGTTGCCCATGTTGCCGATGCCCTGGCGCTCGAACTGCAGCAGGCGCTTGGCCACCGTCCAGCCGCCGTTCAGCGTCCCGATCAGATCGCGCTTCTCGGCGCGGGCGTCGCTGAAAAACGTCTGGCAGAAGGGCGACGAGCCGCTGATCAGCCGGATGGGCGAGGTGGTGACGCCCGGCTGGTCCATGTCGATCAGCAGGAAGCTGATGCCGTCGTGCTTGGGGGCCTCCGGGTCGGTGCGCACCAGGCAGAAGATCATGTCGGCGGTGTCGGCGCCCGAGGTCCAGATCTTCTGGCCGTTCACGATGAAGTGGTCGCCCCGGTCCTCGGCGCGCGTCTGCAGGCTGGCCAGGTCCGAGCCCGCGCCGGGCTCGCTGTAGCCCTGGCACCACTTGATCTCGCCTTTCACGATCGGCGGGACGTGCTCGCGCTTCTGCTCCTCGGTGCCCGTTTCCAGCAGCATCGGACCGAGCATCATCAGACCGATGCTGGCCAGCGGCGGACGGGCGTGGATGCGCGCCATCTCCTGCTCGAGCACGCGCGCCTCGGCGCGGCTCAGGCCGCCGCCGCCGTACTCGCGGGGCCAGGTGGGCGCGGTCCAGCCGCGTTCGGCCATGCGCTCGCACCACCCGCGGGCGATCGGATCCTGCTCGTGGCGCTTGCGGCCGCCCCAGTAGCTCTGCGTCTGCCCGTCGTAGGGCGTGCGCATCTCGGGCGGACAGTTTTTTTCGAGCCAGTCCCGAACTTCGGCTCGGAAAGACTCCAGGTCGGACACGGGCGCTCCTCCGTCGGCTGAGCGGCGCACATCCTGCCAGGGTGCGGCGGCCGGTGTCGAGCCGGGAAACAGGTTTCGGAGGCCGCTGCGGCGGGTGCGCTCCCGGGCGCGGCCGGAACGCGCTTGAGTCGGCGCCCGATTTGGGCTGTCATGGGCCGCCATGAGATCTCTGCGAAAACTCCTGAGTCTGGATCCGGACCCGGTGTCGGAGGACGCGCGCGACACCGCGACCGTGAGGCGGATCGCCGACCAGCTCGACCAGCTTCCGGCCGGCGAAGCGCGCTTCATCGCCTCGTTCGCCTACGTGCTGGCGCGCGTCGCCCACGCCGACTACGACGTGTCCGCCGCCGAAGTCGATCGGATGGTCGAGCAGGTGAGCGAGCACGGCGGACTCAGCCAGGCGCAGGCGACGCTGGTGGTCGAGATCGCCAGGTCCCAGCAGGTGACGCTCGGCGGCACCGAGAACTACGTGGTGACGCGGCAGTTCAAGCAGCTCAGCGAGCGGCCGCAGCGCCTGGCCCTGCTGCGCTGTCTGTTCGCGGTGGCGGCGGCCGACGATTCGATCTCGGAGACGGAGAGCGCCGAGGTGCTGCAGATCGGCCGCGAACTGGGCTTCACGCGCCAGGAGGTGCTGGGCGTTCGCAGCAGCTTCCGCGAACAGCTCGCGGTGCTGCGGCAGAGCTGAGCCGCGCCGCCCGCGGTCAGGAGCGCAGCAGGGCGAAGAGCGACAGCCAGCCGGCGATCAGCGCCAGTCCGCCGATCGGCGTGACCGGCCCCAGGAAGCGCCAGCCCAGCAGCACCAGGGCGAAGATCGAGCCCGCGAACAGGACCGTTCCGACGCTCATCAGCCCGGCGGGCAGGCGGACGCCTCGGCCGGTCGCCGCCTCGAAGAGCCCCAGCGCCAGAATCGCGGCGCTGTGCAGCAGGGCGTAGTGGGCGGCCGTGCGCAAGGCTTCGAGCTGACGCGGCTCGACCCGTTCGGCCAGGCCGTGGGCGCCGAAAGCGCCCGCGGCCACCGCGGCGGCTCCCAGAACGGCGGCGACGTAGACCCAGACCATGCCGCGCTCAGTCCGTCACCGCGCCCAGCGCGGCGCTCGACACAAGCTTGGCGTACTTGGCCAGCACGCCGGAGGAATAGCGCGGCGCCGGCGGCTGCCAGCCGCGGCGGCGCTGCTCCAGCTCGCCCGGGTCGAGGTTGAGCTGCAGCAGGCGCTGCTTGGCGTCGATCGTGATGGAGTCGCCCTCGCGCACCAGCGCGAGATTGCCGCCGACCTGCGCCTCCGGCGCGACGTGGCCGACGACCATGCCGTGGGTCGCCCCGGAGAAGCGCCCGTCGGTGATCAGGCCGACGCTGTCGCCGAGACCCTTGCCGATGATGGCGCTGGTCGGGGACAGCATCTCGCGCATGCCGGGCCCGCCCCGGGGGCCCTCGTAGCGGATCACGACCACGTCCCCGGGCCGGATGCGGTCTTCCATGATCGCCTGCATACAGGCTTCCTCGGAGTCGAACACCCGCGCGGGGCCGGTGATCTCCGGGTGCTCCACGCCGCTGATCTTGGCGACGGCGCCCTCCTCGGCCAGATTGCCGCGCAGGATCGCCAGATGCCCCGAGTCGTAGACGGGGTCGCCGAAGGGGCGCACCACGTCCTGGCCCTCGGGGGGCGACGCGGGGACGTCGGCGAGGTTCTCGGCGATCGTCCGGCCGGTCACGGTCGGACAGTCGCCGTGCAGCAGGCCGGCCTCGAGCAGCATCCGCATCACCAGCGGCACGCCGCCGGCGCGGTGGAAGTCGGTGGCGACGTAGCGTCCCGAGGGTTTGAGGTCGGCCAGCACGGGCACGCGCGCGCGGATCCGCTCGAAGTCGTCGAGATCCAGGTCCACCCCGGTCGCGTGCGCGATCGCCAGCAGGTGCAGGACGGCGTTGGTGGAGCCGCCGACCGCCATCGTCACCGCGATGGCGTTCTCGAACGCCGGCTTGGTCATGATCCGGCTCGGCGTCAGCTCCCGCTCGATCAGTCCGATCAGCGCCCGCGCGGCGGCGGTCGCTCCGTCCACGATCTCGCCGTCCTCGGCCGCCATGGTCGAGGAGGCGGGCAGGCTCATGCCCAGCGCCTCGAAGGCGCTGCTCATGGTGTTGGCGGTGAACATGCCGCCGCAGGAGCCGCGGCCCGGGCAGGCGCGGCGCTCGATCTCGAGAAAGTCCCCGTCCGAAAGCCGTCCCGCGCCGTGCGCCCCCACGGCCTCGAAGACGCTGACGATGGTCAGGTCCTCGCCGGCGTAGTGGCCCGGCTTGATGGTGCCGCCGTAGACGAAGACCGCGGGGATGTCGAGCCGCCCCATGGCGATCATCGCCCCCGGCATGTTCTTGTCGCAGCCGCCGACGGCGATCAGTCCGTCGAGCGCCTGGGCGCGGCAGACGGTCTCGATCGAGTCGGCGATCACCTCGCGGCTCACCAGCGAGCACTTCATGCCCTCGGTGCCCATCGAGATGCCGTCGCTGACGGTGATGGTCCCGAAGGTCTGCGGCATCGCGCCGGACTCGCGCAGCGCGGAAGCGGCGGCCCCCGCCAGCTCGCCGAGACCCGCGTTGCACGGCGTGATGTCGCTCTGGCCGTTGGCGATGCCCACGATCGGCTTGGCGAAGTCGTCGTCGCCGAAGCCCACCGCCCGCAGCATGGCGCGGTTGGGGGCGCGCTGGTCGCCCTCGGTGATGGTCGCGCTGCGCCGGTTCGGATGCGGATCAGCCATGCCCGCTTCTCCTCGCTGGGAACTCGCCCTGCGAATACTACTCCGGCCCGGAAGCGGGCGGCTCAGAACGCGTAGGAGAGTTGCGTGTAGAGCAGCCGGCCGTTGTAGCCGCCCGGGGAGTAGCGCGGGTACTTGCGGCCGTTGCCGTAGCTGATCGTCTTGTCCGGGTACTCGTCGAGGACGTTCTCCGCGCCCAGGGTCAGGGCCAGACCGCTCTCGAAGTGGTAGCGGGCCGACAGATCGATCATTCCGTAGCCGTCGAAGTCGTCGGCGCTGTGGTCGTCGTACCACTCCCCGAAGTAGTTGTAGCGGGCCAGGAACTGCCACTGGTCCCGCGTGTGGGTGGCGGTGAAGTTGTAGCGGGTCTCGGGAGCGCCCTTCTCCAGGTTCTCGATGGTGTCGCCGGACGTGATAGTGGAGCCGGCGCGGTAGCCGGCCACGTCCGTCTCGGTGTGGTTGAACGACAGCAGCAGATCGGTGGAGCCCAGGTCGCTCTCGAAGCCGTAGCTGAGCACCACGTCGATGCCTTGCGTCTCGGTGTCGAAGTCGTTGGTGAACCAGCGGACGCTGGTGAACTGGTCGGCGCCCGGCACGCCGGCGGCGACCAGATCGCTCTTGATCGCGTCGGTCACTTCGACGGGACTCGACAGCGCGATGCGGTCGTCCACGTCGATGCGGAAGAAGTCCACGGTCAGACTCAGGCCGTTCTCCAGGCCCAGCACGGCGCCGAGAGTGAAGTTCTGCGACTCCTCCGGCTCGAGTTCCCGGCCTCCGAGCGCCCGGGCCACGGGGTGGGTGGAGCCGATGGTGCCCCGCTCCTCGGTCTCGACCCGCTCGACCCCGTCGACGAACACGGAATTGAACACCGTCGAGAGGTTGCGGGCGTTCGACTGCCCGGGCGTTGGAGCGCGGAAGCCGGTGCCGTACGAGCTCCGCAGCGCGAACGGCTCGGAAACCTGCAGCCGCGTGGCGATCTTGAAGTTGGTGGTCGTGCCGAAGTCGTCGAAGTCCTCCCAGCGCAGCGCGCCGCCGATCCGCCAGGCATCCGTCACGTCCGTTTCCAGGTCCAGGTAGGCGGCGATGTTGTCGCGCGACCAGTCCCCGGCGCTGGCGGGATTGAAGCCGCCGAAGCCGTTGGAGCGGGAAGCGAATCCGTCCTGTCCGTAGTCGCCCGTGGTCCAGGCGGCCTCTTCGCCTGCCGAGATCTCGAACTCTTCGTCGCGCCACTCGAAACCCGCCGCGACGTTCAGGTCGGAGGCCAGGCCGACGTCGACGGGATACGAGACGTCCAGGTTGAGGCTGGTCTCGGTCTGGGTGTACTCGCCGAGGTCGAAAGAACGCGGCGAGTCCGGGCCGAGCGAAGCGTTGACGGTGTCGTCGATGGACAGGTCGATGCCGTTCCGTCCCAGACTGGCCGAGACGTCGTAGTACAGGCCGTTGGCCAGCGTTCCGCTCACTCCCGAGACCAGCGAGTGGTCGCGGATCTCCGCGCCGAAATCGGGAGTGAAGCCCTCGGGAGACTGCTCCATGTACGCGAAGCACTCGGCGTCGGCAGCCAGCTCGGCCGCGTACTGCTTCACGTTCGCCGCGTTGACGGCCACGCCGCTGTAGCGGTCCTTGCAGGTCGTGCCGGGCAGACCGTCCCCGATGAGGAACGCCCCCCGGCCCTGTTCCACGAAGACCCCCTGGCGGTCCATCGGCGTGCGGAAGAAGAAGTTGGTCGTGACATCGCGCTGGGCGTAGTTGCCGAACAGATACAGCTTGGCGCTGGGATTGAGCTGCAGTCCGCTGTTGAGCACCAGCTTGAGACTGTCCTCCACCTCCGGCTCGCCCCAGGGCTTGGCCGGCACCGCGACGCCGGGGATACCCACGTCGATAAGCTGCTGCGCGTGCGCGTGCTGCACGCTGCGGTCCGTGGGGGAGGACTCTCCGTACTCGAAGCTGAAGTTGGCGAAGCCGTCTTCGGTCAGAGGAAGACCGAAGTTGACGCCCAGCGAGTAGAGATCCTCGTCGCTTTCCTCGTCGTACACGCCGTACTTGGCGTCCAGGCTCAGGCCCTCGCTGGCGTCCTTGAGCCGGAAGTTGACCACGCCGGCGATGGCGTCCGATCCGTACTGGGCCGCGGCGCCGTCGCGCAGGACTTCCATCTGCTCGATGGCGATACCTGGAATGGCGGAGATGTCCGGCCCCTGGGCGCCGTTCGAGGCGCCGTTGGAGATCCACTGGATCACGGCCCCGCGGTGCCGGCGCTTGTTGTTCATCAACACCAGGCTGTGGTCCGGGGCGAGCCCCCGCAGATTGATCGGACGCAGCAGGGCCGCCATGTCCCGGGTGGGGTTGGTGTTGACGTGGAAGGAAGGCACCACCGCACGGATCAGGTTGGTCAGGTCGCTGCCACTCTGGCGGGCGAAGGCCTCTCCCTCGATCACGTCGATGGGCACCGCGGCGTCCTGCACCGAGCGCGGCGCGGCGCGCGTGCCGACCACGACCAGCGCCTCGATCGGGGGCGCGTCGGAAGTCGCAGCCTCGGGCTCGGGCGCGTCCGCTTCCTGGGCTACGGCCGCAGCGGCGGAAAGAGTCAGGGCCGCAAAGAAGTACAGCGTCAGCTTAATGGCGCGCATGAATCATCCCCTCCAAAACTCGTTCGTGCGTGTCCGCCCCCCGGTCGCTCGGTGCCGGCGGCGGACTTGCGGGCCGAAAGGCCCGAACCGGGAGAGGAGTTCTAACAAATCAGCCGTCGGGGTGCTAACGTGCCCCCGCCTTACAGGCCGCGTGTGAGCACTTGTCCACTTCGATTCTTGCCCAGACCTCCCGCACGTTGGCCTGCGCCCTGTGGCTCGCGCTGACCGGAATGGCGGGCGCCGACTCTCCGCAGCCCGCCGACTTCACGCTCTACGAGACCGAGTCGTCCCGCCGGCCCTCGCGCGTGATCGAGACGCCGGCCGCGGTCTCGGTGCTGGTCGACGACGAGATCCGGCGCGCGCGGCCGGCGGCCTCGCTGGACGAGGCGCTCCAACTGGTGCCGGGAGTCTTCGCGCAGGGGGGGCGGAACTTCGCGCAGGACAGCCGCATCTCGATCCGCGGCTACGGCGCGCGAGCCGCCTTCGGCGTGCGCGGGATCCGCCTGTACGTCGACGGCGTGCCCTCCACCCTGCCCGACGGACTTTCGGAGGTAGACTCGCTGGACCTGGAGTTCGCGGAGCGCATCGACGTGGTGCGCAGTCAGCTCTCGTCGCTCTACGGAGGCGGCGGGGGCGGCGCCGTCATGGTCGATACCCTGAGCCCGACCCCGGAGCGGCGCTTCCGCGGCCGGGCGCTGCTCGGCAGCGACCGCCTGACGCGCTACAGCGCGACGGCGACCGGCACGTCCCGCGGGTTCGGCTACGCGTTCGGCCTGGCGCGCACGCGCGCCCGAGGCTACCGGGAGCACGCGCGCGGCGACCAGACCGCGCTACTCGCCAAGCTGGAGCGCTCGCTCGCGGCCGGCTGGCAGCTCCGCGGAGGCCTGTCCCTGGTGTGGGCTCCCGAGGCGCAGGATCCCGGCGGACTCAATCTGGCGGAGGTGCGCCGGGACCGGACCCAGGCGCACGCGCTCAGCGTCTCGCGGAACGCGCGCGAGAAACTGAATCAGCAGAAGCTCTGGCTGCGGCTGCGGCGCGCCTTCGGCGAGGATCACGACCTGAGGCTGACGGGGTACGCGCTGCGGCGGGACTTCGCCAACGCCCTGCCCATCAACCGGCGCGTCGATCTCGACCGCACGGTCTTCGGAGGGTCCGCGGTGTATCGCCGGCGCACCGGTCCGGTGCTCTGGACTCTGGGCGCCGATCTGGACGTGCAGCGAGACCTGCGCCTCAACCACGCGAACCTGTCCGGCGCGCGCGGGCCGCTGCAGCTCGAGCAGAGCGAGCGGGTCCGCTCTCTGGGGCCCTGGCTGCAGGCGGATCTGCGCCTCTCACGCGATTGGACCCTGATCGCGGGTGCGCGCTACGACCGCTACGAGTTCGTGGTCGGGGACCGCTTCACCCGCAACGGCGATCGCTCCGACCGCCTGCGCTTCCGCCAGATCTCCCCCAGACTCGGCCTGCACTGGAACCGCTCGCGGACGCTGCAGCTCTACGCCAATCTGGCGTCGGCCTTCCGCGCGCCGACCACCACCGAGCTAGCGCCGGTGGACAGCGCCGGCGGCTTCCTGTCCGACCTCGACCCCGAGACGACCCGGGGCCTGGAGATCGGCGCCAAGGGCCTGCTGGGCCAGCGCCTCGCCTACGACGTCGCCGCTTTCGATCTGCACCTGCGCAACGTGGCGGTGCCGTTCGAGACGCCGACCGGAGACGACATCTTCCGCGACGCCGGCCGGGTCCGGCGGCGCGGGCTGGAAGTGGCGCTCTCCGCCCTGCTCCACCCGGCCTGGACGGCGCGCGTCGCGTACACCTACGCGGACTACCGCTACCGGGACTTCGACTCGCCGGGGGGACGCTTCGACGGGCGGCGCGAGCCGAACACTCCCGAACACAGCGTCTCCGCCGAGTTGCGCTTCGACTCGCCCTCGGGCTGGTTCGCCGTCCTGTCCCTGAGACACTTCTCGGACATCGAAGTCGACGACGCCAACAGCGCCGAGAGCCGCGGCGCCACCCTGGCCGGCCTGCGCGCCGGACGCGATTTCGACTACCGCGGCCGGACGCTGCGTCCGTTCGCGGGCCTGCGCAACTTCACACGCGCCAAATACGACCAGACCCTGCGCCCCAACGCCTTCGGCGGGCGCTACTACGAACCGGCGCCGCTGATCGAAGCCTTCGTCGGCCTGGAAGTCCTGAGCCGCTGAGACACGGGCCGGCCGCCCCCGTGCGGAGAGCACGGGGGCGCTCGGTCCCGCTCGACTTCTCGCTCCCGCTCAGAAGTCGTAACGCAGGCGCGTGTACCAGAACCCCCCGTTGAATCCGAAGGGCGAGTGCTCGTGGTACGCCTGCCCGCTGTCGCCGGCTCCTCGGGGGTGCCGGTCGGGGAATGCGTCGAAAATGTTCTGTCCACCGGCCACCAGAGTGACCCCCGACTCGAAGCGATAGGACGCTTCGACGTCGAACAGGAACTCGCCGTTGTAACTGTCGGGGCCGCAATCGGCCGGGGGATCGTCCACGTGACAACCCCGACCGGCGTCCATAACCTCCCAATCGCCCCACCAACTGATCCGTCCCATGAAGCTCCAGTTGCCGACATAGTGGTTGGCGGTCAGCACGGCTCGATCCTTCGGCAGCAGGTTCTCGATGTTGAAGAGGCGCCGGATGTCGATGGCGGTCGTCTCGTCGTAGCTCGTAACCTCGGTGTCGATGTAGCTCGCCGCCAGCGAGAAATCCGTGTCGCCGCCCGGAAGTCCCATATCGAGACCCCAGGAAGCCACCAGCTCGACGCCCTTCGTCTCGGTGTCCCACGCGTTGGTGAAATACCGCAATGTGCTGCCCGGTCTCACTCCGCTGACGTTCTGACTCTGCAGAAACTCCACATCTTCGGCGGTGAGCGCGAACTTGGCGGAGGTCGCGAGCCGGTCGTCCACTTCGATCAGGAACGCGTCCACGGTCAGCGCCAAGCCGAACTCCGAGGTCCAGTCGAACCCCAAGGTGAAACCGAGGGACTCCTCGGGCTCGAGCGCCTTGCCGCCCTTCAGCGCGGCCACCGGATCGGTGGGAGGCGTCAGACCTTCCTCGACCAGGTCGCCGACGGAGGCGTCGAACACGGTGCTGACGTTGCTCACGTTGGACTGACCGGGCGTGGGTGCGCGGAAGCCGGTCTGAACCGTACCGCGCAGGCCGAAAGAGTCGCTCAGGCGCAGGCGGCCGGCCAGTTTGCCCTTGGTCGTGCTGCCGAAGTCCTCGTAGTCCTCGAAGCGCAGCGCGGCGCCGACGCTGAACGCGTCCGACAGATCGGTTTCCAAGTCCAGGTAAAAGGAAGTGTTGTAGCGCTCCCACTCGCCGGCGGTCTGCGGTGAGAACCCCGAAAAACCGTTCGAAGCCGGCGTGAATCCCTGGAAGGCCAGCAGTTCCTCGACCGTGCACGGCTCGGTGCGTTCCGGAGTGTTGCCGTCCCTCAGCGCCTCCACCCGCCGCCCGCAGGTGGCCGCGTTGCCCGAACTCACCGAGAACATGTCCCCGGCCTCGATTTCGAAGGCTTCTTCGCGCCACTCGGCCCCGAAGGCGACGTGCAGCGGCGAGGCCAGGAAACCCACATCGAATAGATGGCCAAAGTTCGCCTGCAGACTCGTCTCGCTCTGGATGTAGGTGCCCGGATCGAAATGGGCCCCGCCGGGCTGAGCGGGTCCGCGCGCCGAGTTCACCGTATTGAAAATGAAGAAATCGGCCTCGTTCTGGCCGTAGTAGACGCTGAAGTCGTAGCGAAGACCCATGTCTAGTTCGCCCTTCAGCCCTCCCGAAAGGCTGTAGTCCGTCACATCCCCGCCGAAGCGCGGCGTGAAGCCATTGGGGTAGGCCGCGTTGTGGGAGAAGCAGTTGGGGTCGGCCGCAAGCGCGTCCAGACTGTCGAAATCGGCCTGCACCGCCGCAGCTCCATCCGACGAAGCGGACGGAATCAAGCGGTACTGCGCGCAGGCATCGTTCATGAAAGCCATCTCGTTCAGCGCGCCGACGACCCGCGGCGTGCTACCGCTGCCAGTGTCGAAAACGCCGTTGCGGGTGTCGGGATTACGGTAGTAGAAACCGCCCTCGACCTCGCGCTGGGCGTAGCTGCCGAACGCGTACAGATTCACCTTTTCGCTGATCTCGTAGCCCGAATTGACGAACAGGTTGAGGGAGTCGTGGATGATCGGGCCACCCCAAATCTGGGTGTCGGAGTCAAGACCGCTGGTGTCGCGCCCCACGAGCTGCCGCTTGGCGATCAGCTCCGCCACGTCGTTGCGCAGCACGTTTCGGATGGTTTCGTCCTGCTCCAGATAGTCGGCGGTCACGTTCACGAATCCGCGCTCGCCGAGCGGCAGGCCGAAGTTGGTCCGGAGCTCCTTGGTCTCGCCGTCGCCCTCCAAGCTCTCTCCGTACTTGGCCTCGATCGTGCCGCCCGAAGGATCGTCTTTGAGGATGAAGTTGATCACGCCGGCGATGGCGTCGGATCCGTACTGCGCCGCCGCCCCGTCGCGCAGCACCTCGACGCGGTCGAGCGCACCCGTCGGGATCACCGAGAGGTCGGGACCCTGCACGCCCTCCGTCAGCGCGTCCGAGATGAAGTTGATGACCGAGGAGCGGTGGCGGCGCTGGCCGTTGACCAGGATCAGGGTCTGATCCGGGGCGAGCCCGCGCAGCTTGGCGGGGCGGACCAGCGTGCCCGCATCGTCGATCGGGTGACTGTTGACCTGGAAAGAAGGCACCGTGGTGCGCAGCAGGTCGTCCATCTCGGCATAGCCCTGCTTGTCCAGGTCCTGGCTCGTGATCACGTCGATCGGCGAGAGGGACTCCGTCACGGTGCGGTCCGGTCGGCGCGTGCCCGTGACAACGATCGCTTCGATCAGCTCGTCGGGATCACGCTCCTGGGGAAACGCCGGTGGCGGAGCGATCAGCAGCGCCGCGAGAGCGAAAACGCTTGGCAGGAGCCAACCAGATCTTCCCGGAGACCTTAGTTTTCGGATCCTCGCATCGAAAAGCTTAAGCACCTTTAAGTTCCTCCCCGTTCCGCAGGCATGTAGCGACGCGGTGTAGAGCGGCGGCAATCACGGACGCATGCCTGCGCCGCCAGTCGCTTGTCGTCGGGCGACAAAATAGGTCACCCATTCCAGAACAAGAAGGGAAAATTGTGAAATCTAGTGGGGATTTCCCCTCGCTTTTGTCCGGCAAGCGCCTACCGGAAAGCGTCCGGGCATGGGCCACGCCCGAGCGTGATTCCGCTAGATTGGCTGCGTGAGTCGATTCTTCGACGGAATCGCCCGGCACCCCTGGCCGATCCTGGCGCTCGCGCTGGCCGCGACCGTCTGGGTCGCGCACGGCCTCTACGATCCGCTCAGCGGTCGGACCTCTCTGCGTTTCGATACTTCCACGGACCGGCTGCTGCCCGAGGGAGACCCCGAGCGGGCCTTCCACGAGCGGATGCGGAGCATCTTCGGCGGCGGGGACGCGCTGACGGTCGCGCTGCACGGCGACGACGTGTTCACGCCCGAGATGCTGGGCGCGGTCCGGCAGCTCACGCGGCGAATCGAGCGCCTGAACGGCGTGCGGGCGGCGACCTCGATCTCCAACGCGGTCACGCTGTCCGCGAGATCCGGGCGCATCGCCATGCGTCCGCTCTTCGACGCGGTTCCCGCCCGGGTCTCCGATTTCCACACGCTGCGCGAGGAGGCGCTGGGCAATCCCGTGTTGCGCGGGAACCTGATCTCCGGCGACGGGCGCACCGCCCTGATCCATGTGCAGCTTTCGGACCCCGACGCGGAGATCCGCTCCGGCGGCGGAGTCGGCGCCGAGATCGAGCGCCTGGCGCGGGAGGCGAGCGGCCCGTCCGAGGTCTGGATCACCGGCTCCGCGCACGTCAAGGCGGCCCAGATCGAAACCCAGATCCGCGAGTTGCTGAACTTTCTGCCGTGGATCTTCGGGGTGCTGGCGGCGGTCCTGGGGCTCTCGTTCCGCAACCTGCGCGGCGTCGTCCTGCCCCTGACTTCGGTGGCGGTGGCGCTGGTCTGGACGCTGGGCACCGCGGTCTGGATCGGCGAGCCCCTCAACCTGCTCACGGTCCTGATCCCCGTGCTGCTGGCGGTGCTGGGAATCTCGTACGCGGTGCACGTCGTGTCGGAGTTCGACGACCTGTGCAGCGAGCATCCCGACGAACGGCCCACCGAGCTGGCCGTCCGAACGCTGCGCCACGTCTGGCTTCCGGTGACGCTCACGGGCCTGACCACCGGGGCGGGTTTCTTCGCCCTCTCCCTGAGCCCGGTCAAGGCGATCTCCGAGTTCGGCACGCTGGCCCTGATCGGCGCGGCCGCTTCGGTGGTGTCGGCGCTGACGGTCGTGCCGGCTCTGCTGGTCGTCCTGGGGCGCCCCCGCCGCAGCGCGCCCCGGGTCCGGAGGTCCAGGCGCTTCGCCCTTTTCGCCGCGCGCATGGGGGAGTTCTCGCTGCGCCGGCGCAGGGGCGTCCTGTGGGGCTGGGCGGCGGTCTCCGGCCTGGCGCTGATCTTCGCCACGCAGATGCGGGTCGCGTCGGAAGGCATCCAGAGCTTCGCGCCCGACGTGCCGGTGCGCGCCGACTTCGAGGCGATCGACCGCAACCTCGGCGGCGCCAGCCGCTTCGACGTGGTGGTCGACAGCGGGGGTACGGACGCGCTGCTCGAGCCGGAGCGGCTGCGCGCGCTGGAAGCGTTCCAGCGCTGGCTCGAAGCCCAGCCCGAGATCGGCGGCACGACCTCGCTGGCCGACTTCGCCAAGCTCTTCAACCGCGGCTTCGCGCCGGGCGGGGACGGGCCGCTGGAGATTCCCGGCTCGCGCGAAGAGCTGGCCGGCCTGCTGCTGCTGACCGGCCGCGACGCGCACCAGGGCTACGCGGACCTCGACTACCGCCTAGCGCGGATCGCGGTCCGGGCCTCGTTGCCCGGCTCGGCCGAACTCGACGCTCTGGTCGAACGCATCCGGGAGCGCGCCCGCGAGCTTCCGGCCCCGCTCGAGGCGCGCGTCACCGGCGACCTGATCGTGACCCAGAGCCTGGTCGACGACCTGATCCGGAGTCAGATCGTCAGCCTCGCCATCGCCCTGTCGGTGATCTGGGCGGTCCTGTCGCTGCTTTTCCTGTCCGCCCGGACCGGCGGGATCGCGCTGCTGCCCAACCTGGTTCCGATCGCGGCGTTCTTCGGGACGCTCGGCCTGACGGGAATCCCGCTGAACCTGGGCACGAGCCTGGTCGCCCCGATGGTGCTGGGCATCGCCATCGACGACACCATCCACTACTTCGCGCGCTTCCAGTCGGAGGCCAAGCGCTTGGCCGACGAGCGCGCCGCCACGGTCCGCGCCCTGCGCTCGGTGGGCCGTCCGATGACCTACACCACCGCCGCCCTGTGCCTGGGATTCCTGGTCCTGACCCAGAGCGACCTGCTCCCCTGGGTGCAGCTCGGGGCGCTGGGCGCCGCCGCGCTCGGCATCGCCTGGGTGGCGGACTTCAGCCTCACGCCGGCGCTGTGCTCGGGGCTGCGGGTGGTCACGATGTGGGACACGCTGACGCTGGACCTGGGCCCGCGCCCGCAGGAATCGATCCCGCTGTTCCAGGGGTTGACGACCCTGGAGTGCCGGGTGGCCGCCCTGATCGCCACCATCCGCCAGACGCCCGCCGGGCACCGGCTGCTGCGCGCGGGCGAGAAGGGGCGCGAGATGTTCCTGGTCATCGATGGCGCGCTGCAGGTCTCGGTGGAACACCCCGGCGGCGAGCGCGAGGTGCTCAACCTGTGCCGGCGCGGGGACGTTGTCGGCGAAGTGGGGTTCTTCCACCAGCTCCGCAGCGCAGACGTCGACGTGGTCGAGGATGCGCGGCTGCTGCGGCTGACGCAGAAGAACATGGAGAAGCTCACCCAGCGCTACCCTCGCATCGCCGCCAAGGTGCTGCGCAACCTCAGCCGGATCATGGCGGAGCGGCTTTCGAACACCACCGACCGCCTGACCCGGACCTGATCCCGCGGCCCCGGAGCTTCGTCGCAGGAGTTCGGGCGCGGGCGGGCCCGCGTACGGCCGGGAGGGAGTCCGTGCGCTATCCTCCGAACGCTTCGGGCGCGGTGTCCAACGCTGGTTTTCCATGTCTGGCGAGCTGATCCAGATCGAGCCCGGAGCCGACCGGCGCACGCAGCGCCGGCCCGCGTGGATCCGCGTGCGGGCGCCGGGCTCGGCGGGGTTCGAGCGCACGCGCGGCCTGATGCGCGAACTCGAGCTGCACACGGTGTGCGAGGAGGCGGCCTGCCCCAACATCGGCGAGTGCTGGGAGAAGCGCCACGCGACCACCATGATCCTGGGCAGTGTCTGCACCCGCAGATGCGGCTTCTGCAATGTGCGGACTGGCCGGCCCGAGAACGTCGACCCGCATGAGCCCGAGCGCCTGGCCCTGGCCGTGAGGCGGCTCGAACTGAAGCACGTGGTGGTCACCTCGGTGGACCGGGACGACCTGCCGGACGGCGGCGCCGGCCACTTCGTGAGCTGCATCGAGGCGATCCGCCGCTCCGCGCCCGGCACCACCATCGAGGTGCTGACGCCCGACTTCCTGCGCAAGCCGGGCGCGGCCGAGCGCGTCGCTCGGGCCCGGCCCGACGTCTACAACCACAATCTGGAGACGGTGCCGCGGCTCTATCCACGCGCCCGCCGCGGCGCCGACTACCGGCACTCCCTGGAGCTGCTGAGCCAGGTCAAGCGCACCGAGCCCGGGCTGTTCACCAAGTCGGGGATCATGCTCGGGCTGGGCGAGACGCGCGCCGAGGTCGAGGCGACGCTGGACGACATGCGCGAAGCCGACGTCGACTTCGTGACCATCGGCCAGTACCTGAGCCCGAGCCGCCGGCACCTGCCGATCGAGCGCTACGCGCGGCCCGAGGAGTTCGACGCCTACGCCGCGAGCGCGCGCCGCAAGGGCTTTCTGCTGGCGGCCTGCTCGCCGCTGACGCGCTCGTCGTACCACGCGGACGCGGACTTCCGGAAACTGGCCGACTGGGCGGGAGCGTCGGCATGACGATCTTCAAGTCGATCATCCACGAGCCGGACACCGATCCGCAGGAGACCCGCGAGTGGATGGACGCGCTCGAATCGGTGGTCGAGACCGAGGGGGTCGAGCGCGCCCACTACCTGATCGAGCGGCTGATCAACGAGATGCGTCAGTCCGGCGCCCACCTGCCCTACCGCCCGACCACCGCCTACGTGAACACCATCGGCGCCGCCGAGGAGGGCACGATGCCCGGCGAGCCCGGCATCGAGCACCG
The DNA here is from genome assembly GCA_021295775.1 of Pseudomonadota bacterium. Taxonomy (GTDB): domain Bacteria; phylum Myxococcota_A; class UBA9160; order SZUA-336; family SZUA-336; genus JAGWBS01. Next base: position 27,928 of record JAGWBS010000027.1, read on the forward strand.
GCTGCGCTCGATCATCCGCTGGAACGCCCTGGCGATGGTGATCCGGGCCAACCGGATCAACGCCGAGTACGGCGGCCACATTTCCAGCTTCGCGTCCTCCGCGACGCTCTACGACGTGGGCTTCAACCACTTCTGGCGCGCCCCCGGCGACGGCTTCCCCGGCGACCTGATCTACATCCAGGGCCACTCTTCGCCCGGCATCTACGCGCGCGCCTTCCTGGAGGGGCGGCTCAGCGAGGAACAGCTCAAGAATTTCCGCCAGGAGGTCGAGACGGACGGACTCTCCTCCTATCCGCACCCCTGGCTGATGCCGGACTTCTGGCAGTTCCCGACCGTCTCGATGGGCCTGACGCCGCTGATGGCGATCTATCAGGCGCGCTTCCTGCGCTACCTGGAGAACCGCGGCCTGGCGCCGCCCTCGGACCGCAAGATCTGGGCCTTCATGGGCGACGGCGAGATGGACGAGCCCGAGGCCCTGGGCGCGATCTCGCTGGCCGCGCGAGAGAACCTGGACAACCTGATCTTCGTGATCAACTGCAACCTGCAGCGGCTCGACGGCCCGGTGCGGGGCAACGGCAAGATCATCCAGGAGCTGGAGGGCGGCTTCCGCGGCGCCGGCTGGAACGTCCTGAAAGTGATCTGGGGCGACCGCTGGGACCGGCTGCTCGCCAAGGACAAGGACGGCGTGCTGCTGCAGCGCATGGAAGAGGCGCTCGACGGCGACTACCAGAACTACAAGGCGCACGGCGGCGGCTACACGCGGGAGCACTTCTTCGACAAGTACCCCGAGCTGGCCAAGATGGTCGCCAACATGACCGACGACGAGATCTGGGAGCTCAACCGCGGCGGCCACGATCCGGTCAAGGTCTACCACGCCTACGCACGCGCCGCGCAGACGCGCGGCCAGCCGACGGTGATCCTGGCCAAGACCGTGAAGGGCTACGGCCGCGGCGCAGCCGAGGGGCGCAACACCCCCCACCAGGTCAAGAAGCTGGACAGCGAGCAGATGCGCCGCTTCCGCCGCCGCTTCGTGCCCGAAGAAAAGCTCGAGGAGGCGCCGTTCTACAAGCCGGCCGACGACAGCCCCGAGATCCGCTACCTGCACGAGCGGCGCCAGGCGCTGGGCGGCTACCTGCCGAGCCGCAGGCCGGATTCGAAGCCGCTCGAAATCCCGCCGCTCGAAGTCTTCCGGAGCCTGCTGGACGGCTCGGGCGAGCGCGAGATGTCCACCACGATGGTCTTCGTGCGCCTGCTCACCCTGCTCACGCGGGACGAGCGGATCGGCCGGCGGATCGTCCCGATCGTTCCCGACGAGGCGCGCACCTTCGGCATGGAGGGCCTGTTCCGCACGCTGGGCATCTACTCCTCGGTGGGGCAGCTCTACGAGCCGGTCGACGCGGGCCAGCTGATGTACTACCGCGAGGAGATCGACGGGCAGATCCTGGAGGAGGGCATCACCGAGGCCGGAGCGATGGCTTCCTGGCTGGCGGCGGCGACGTCGTACGTCAACAACGGCGAGCCGATGATCCCCTTCTACATCTTCTACTCGATGTTCGGCTTCCAGCGCATCGGCGATCTGGCCTGGGCCGGCGGCGACATGCAGGCGCGCGGTTTCCTGCTCGGCGGGACGGCGGGCCGAACCACGCTGGCGGGCGAGGGCCTGCAGCACCAGGACGGCCACAGTCACCTGCTGTCCTCGACGGTGCCCAACTGCGTCTCCTACGACCCCGCCTACGGCTACGAGCTGGCGGTGATCGTCCACGACGGGCTGCGCCGCATGTACGTGGAGCAGGAGAACGTCCACTACTACCTGACGGTGATGAACGAGACCTACCCCCAGCCGGCGCTGCCCGAGGACCCCGCGGTTCGCGAGGGCATCCTGAGGGGCCTGTACCTGCTCGAGGAAGGCCGCCCGGAGGCCGAGTTCAAGCTGCAGCTTCTGGGCAGCGGCACGATCCTGCGCCAGGTGCGCGAAGCCGCCGAGATGCTGCGGGACGACTGGGGCATCGAGTCGGACGTCTGGAGCGTGACCAGCTTCAACGAGCTGCGGCGCGACGGGCTGGACGCCGAGCGCTGGAACATGCTGCACCCCGAGGAGGAGCCGCGCGTCTCCTTCGTCGAAGAGCGTCTGCGGGGGCGGCGCGGGCCGGCGATCGCCGCGACCGACTACATGAAGATCTACGCCGATCAGATCCGCGCCTACGTGCCGATGCGCTACAAGGCGCTGGGCACCGACGGATACGGCCGCAGCGACAGCCGGAAGCGGCTGCGCCACTTCTTCGAGGTCAACCCCCGCTTCATCGCCGTCGCCGCGCTGAAGGCGCTCGCCGACGGCGGCGAGATCCCGCTCTCGCGGGTCGGCGAGGCGATCGCGCGTTACGGCATCGACGCCAAGAAGCCCAACCCGGTCTCGGTCTGAACATGAAGAGCGAAGTCCTGGTCCCCGACATCGGCGACTTCGAGGACGTCGAGGTGGTCGAGATCCTGGTCTCGGCCGGCGACCGGGTCGAGACCGAGGACTCGCTGATTACGGTCGAGAGCGACAAGGCCACGCTGGAGATCCCGTCTCCGCACGCCGGCACGGTGGTGGAGCTGTACGTGGCGCTCGGCGACCGCGTCAGCCAGGGTGCGCGCATCCTGACGCTCGAGGCCGACGCGGCGGCCCCCGCCCCGGAAGTCTCCGAACCCGCGCCGCGCGAGTCCGGCGCGGAGACGGCCCAACCGGCTTCCGGCCGGGTCGAACCGGAACCGCCCGCGTCGCGGACGCAACCCTCCGCGCCGCCGGCCGGTCCCGCGGCTCCGGTGCTCGAGCGCGCGCCCGGGCGGACCGGCCACGCGAGCCCTTCGGTCCGGCGACTGGCCCGCGAGCTGGGCGTCGATCTGGCGCTGGTGGAGGGCAGCGGACGCAAGGGCCGGATCCTCAAACAGGACGTGCAGGAGCACGTCAAGCGCGCGCTCGCCGGCAGCGCGGTGGCGATGCCCGGCAACGTGGTTCAGATCGAGCCGCAGGCGGAGATCGATTTCGCCCGTTTCGGCGAGATCGAAGTCCAGGAACTGCACCGCATCCGGCGCATCGCGGCCAAGCGGCTGCACGCCGCCTGGGTCACGGCCCCGCACGTCACGCAGTTCGACGAGGCGGACATCACCGAACTCGAAGAGTTCCGGCTCTCGCGCCGGGACGAGGCCGAGCGGCGCGGCGTCCGGCTGACCCTGCTGCCGTTCCTGATGAAGGCCGCGGTCGGCGCCCTGCGCGCGCATCCGCGGTTCAACGCCTCGCTCGAGGCCGGCGGCGAGCGCCTGATCCTGAAGCGCTACTTCCACCTGGGGGTCGCGGTCGACACGCCGAACGGGCTGATCGTGCCGGTCGTCCGGGACGTCGACGCCAAGAGCCTGTTCGAGCTGGCGGCCGAACTGGCCGACAAGAGCGAACGGGCGCGCGCGCGCCGGCTGCGCCCGGAAGAGCTGGCCGGCGGCGGCTTCAGCCTTTCGAGCCTGGGCGGGATCGGCGGCACGCACTTCACGCCGATCATCAACCCGCCCGAGGTCGCGATCCTGGGCGTCTCGCGCCACGCCTGGAAGCCCGTCTACCGGGACGGGGAGTTCGTCCCCCGGCTGATGCTGCCGCTGTCGCTGTCCTACGACCACCGCGTGATCGACGGCGCGGACGGCGCGCGCTTCACCCAGACCCTGCGCGAGCGCCTCTCCGACGTCCGCAACCTGCTGCTCTAGGCCGCGCATGTCCCGAGTCGTCGAAATCCGCATTCCCGACATCGGAGACTTCGAAGACGTCGAAGTCGTCGAACTGATCGTCTCGCCGGGCGAGCGCGTGGCGGCCGAGGATTCGCTGATCTCGATCGAGAGCGACAAGGCCACGCTCGAGATCCCCTCGCCCTACGCGGGCGTGGTGAGCGAGCTGTGCGTGGCGCTGGGCGACCGCGTCTCCGAAGGCCACCTGATCGCGCGGCTCGAACCGGCGGAGGACCCGGCCGCCGCGCCGGCGGCCGAGCCCGCCGAAGAGGCCCGGCCCGGCGCTCCCGCCGAACTCGCAGACCACGACCCGACCGCGGAGACCCGGGCTACCGCCGCGCCCGCCGGCTCCGTCCCGCGCGAGCGCACGCCCTCCGACGGCCACGCGGAGCTGGTGGTGATCGGCGGCGGTCCCGGGGGCTACACCGCGGCGTTTCGGGCGGCCGACCTGGGCCGGCGGGTGACGCTGGTCGAGCGCTACCCGACGCTGGGCGGGGTGTGCCTGAACGTGGGCTGCATTCCGTCCAAGGCGCTGCTGCACCTGGCGGAGCTGATCAACGAAGCCCGGGCGGCGCGCGAGCGCGGCATCGATTTCGGGGAGCCGCGCATCGACCTGCCCCGCTTGCGCGAGTTCGTGTCAGGCACGGTGGGCACGCTGACCCGCGGGCTCGACGCCCTGGCGCGGCGGCGAAAGGTCGAAGTCGCGCGCGGCACGGCGCGCTTCACCGCCCCCGACCAGCTCCTGATCGAAGGCGACGACGGCGCGCGCACGCTGTCCTTCGACGACTGCATCATCGCGGCCGGCTCGAGACCGGTGGAGCTGGCGGACGCGCCGCGGGACGATCCCCGCGTGCTGGACTCCAGCGACGCGCTGCGGCTCGACGGCGTGCCCGAGCGGCTGCTGATCGTCGGCGGCGGGATCATCGGGCTGGAGATGGCCACGGTCTACCACGCGCTCGGTTCGCGGGTGACCGTTGTGGAACTGCTCGACGGCCTGCTGCCCGGCTGCGACGGCGACCTGGTGCGCCCCCTGCAGAACACGATCGAGCGGCGCTACGAGGCGATCTACACCGCAACGCGCGTGCTCGGCGTGGAGGCGCGCTCCAAGGGTCTGAAAGTCGGCCTGGAAGGCCCCGCCGCGCCGGAGTCGGCGGACTTCGACGCCCTGCTGGTGGCCGTGGGCCGGCGCCCCAACTCCGACCGGCTCGACCTGACCAAGGCGGGAGTCGAGACCGACGAGCACGGCTTCGTGAGCGTCGACGAGCGCCTGGCGACCAGCGCCGAGCACGTCTACGCGATCGGCGACATCGCCGGTCCGCCGATGCTCGCCCACAAGGCGATCCACGAGGGCAAAGCCGCGGCCGAGGTGATCGCCGGCCTGCCGGCGGCATCCGACCCGAGCGCGATCCCGTCGGTGGCCTACACCGACCCCGAGGTCGCCTGGGCGGGTCTGACCGAGGACCAGGCGCGCGTCGATGGCACCCGCTTCGAAAAGGCGGTCTTTCCCTGGAGCGCCAGCGGGCGCGCGCTGGGCAGCGGCGCCGGCGAGGGCCTGACCAAGATCCTGGTCGAGCCGGAGACGCGCCGGCTGCTGGGCGCCGGGATGGTCGGACGCAACGCCGGCGAGCTGATCGCCGAGGCCGTGCTGGGCATGGAAATGGGCTCGGACGCCGAAGACCTCGGCCTGAGCGTCCACCCGCACCCCACCCTCTCCGAGACCCTCGGTCTGGCGGCCGAGCTCGTCCAGGGCACCATCACCGACCTGTACGCCCCGCGGAAATAGCGGCGCGCCGGCCCCGGAACCCACATCCTTGACCCCATCCGCGACAGACTTCCATCCATCCGCCCACAGATGAACTCCTACATCGTCGACCTCGCCAGAGAACTGCGGTCGGACATCGCGTCCCCGAAGGCTGTCGCCGCCCTTTCGGCGGGAGCGACGTCGGGCCTGGGGCTGCTCGTCTCCCACGTCGCCTTCGCGACCCTGATCTTCTCGGGCCCCCTGGCCCCGCACGCTTCGCAGGGCGTGGGCCTGGTGCTGTTCGGGGGTTTTGCCTCTTGTCTGGTCATCGCCCTGGCGGGGGGCTACCGCGGCACGATCGCGGCCCTGTCTCCCGCGCTGGTCGTCGGGATGGCGGTGATCGCGTCCACCATGGACGCCCGCGGCGACCGGCTTTTCGTCAGCGTCGCAGCGGCGCTGATCCTCAGCGCCGTGCTCACCGGCGTCTTCTGTCTGGTGATCGGGCGGTTCCGGCTCGCCAACCTGGTGCGCTTCGTCCCCTATTCCGTCGCCGCGGGCTTTGTCGCCGGAATCGGCGGGGCCGTCTGCCTGGCGGCCATGTCGCTGATGGACGCGGAACTGGGCTGGGGGGCGTTTCCGGCGCTGCTGGGGTCCGACACGCTCTGGCTTTGGAGCCCCGGCGTCGCCTACGGGATCGCCCTGTACTGGTCCATGAAGCGCTGGCGCAACCCGCTGACTCTCCCGCTCAGCGTCGCGCTCTTCGTGGGCGCGTACCACGCGGCCCTGGCGGCGCTCGACATCTCCAGCGCAGAGGCGCGCGAGGTGGGACTGCTGCTGACCAGCACCGCCGACGGCGGCCTGTGGCCGGTGCTGAGCCCCGCCGATCTGATGCGCGTGGAGTGGAGCGCGATCGGGATGCAGATTCCCAACATGCTCGCGCTGTTCCTGATTTCGCTGCTCGCCGTCGTCATGAACATCGCCGGCCTAGAAGTGGCCGCGAACCAGGAACTGGACTGGGACCGGGAGTTCAGGGCGGGAGGCATCGCCAGCCTGGCCGCGGGGCTCGGCGGCGGGACGGTCGCGACCATCGTCGTTCCCGCTTCGCTGCGCAGCAAGCTGTTCGGGGCCGCCACCCGCTGGACCGAGATCGTAGCCGCGCTGGTCATCGCGAGCGGTTTGTTCCTGGGCGACGGCGCGCTGGAGTTGGTGCCGTCGGCGCTCGTCGGCGGCATTCTGGTGTTCGCGGGCCTCGGCATGCTCGACGAGGGACTGATCCGGGGCTACAGGCGGCTCCCCAAGACCGAGTTCGGGGTCATCGCGCTGATCTTCGTCGCCATCAACGCCTTCGGGCTGCTCGAAGGCGTGGGCGTCGGAATGCTGGCGACCCTGGTGTTCTTTGCCGTGCGCCTCAGCCGCGTCGATTCCATCGAATCCCGCTTCACGGCGCGGGAGCGGCGGAGCAACCGGGTCCGCCCCATCCCCGACCGCGCCATCCTGCGCGAAGAAGGCGAGCGCGCGCAGGCCTACCACCTGCGCGGCTACGTCTTCTTCGGCAGCGTCGGTCCTCTGGCGGATCATCTGAGGAAGGCCGTGCACGGCGCTACCCGCCCCGATTGCCTGATGCTGGACTTCGGCGCCGTCTCCGGCGTCGACTACTCGGCGGTGAATGTGCTGTCGAGATTCGTGGAGACTGCGAACACGGCGGGCGTGCGACTGGTTCTGAGCGCCTTGCCGAGACATCTGACGCGCGAGTTCGAGCGCAACCTTCCGCCGTCCGTATTCGCGGAGTTGCTGCTCGAGCCGAATGCGGACAGCGCCCTCGAGCGCTGCGAAGAGATCGTCATCGCGGCCTGGAGGACGGATGAGGAGCGGGCGGAGCAACGGCGCGCCACGCTGCTGGAGCACGTGGGCGAAGACCTCGAGCGTCAGCTCGAGCTGCAGATTCGATTCGAGGAACTGGTGGACGAACTGAGCGGCTGGCTGGATCCGCGCGAGTACGCGGCGGGCGAGACCCTCTCGGGGCCGAAGTCGCCCCACGATGGACTGGAGCTGCTGGTGTCGGGCCGGGCATCCGCCTTCGACGCGGCGGGCTCGCGTCTCTACCAGTGCGGACCGGGCGACTCGGCCCGGCCGGCGGGCGCGATCGCGGAGAAAGTGACTTCGGTGGTGGCGGAGGAACCCTGCCGTACGCTGGTGATGACTCCCGCAGCCCGTCGCTGGTTGGAGACTCACCGGCCGGCGCTCGTCCTGAAGCTGTACGGGTATCTGCTCGCCGATCAGTTCCCGGCCGAACCGGGCGTTTCCTCGGACTGAGCGGACCGCTCCGAGCCCGGGACTCGAACCCCCGGATTCCGAGGCGGCGCCACGGGCGACGAGCGGCGGAGGGCGAAGACGTCCCGGGCGTTCTCGAGCCCGCTCTTCAGCGGCCCCCGGGGTGGCGAGGGTCGAGCGCCAGCAGCTCCGCGCTGCCGCCGGCCGCGGCGGTGTTGACCGTGCAGACTTTCTCGCTGGCGAAGCGCGGAAGGTAGTGAGGCCCGCCGGCCTTGGGACCGGTCCCCGAGAGCCCCTGCCCGCCGAACGGCTGCGATCCGACGACGGCGCCGATCATGTTCCGGTTGACGTAGACGTTGCCCGCGGCCGCGCGTTCGAAAACGCGCTCCGCGCGCTCGGCGATGCGGCTGTGAATGCCCAGCGTCAGGCCGAAGCCGGTGCTCATCGCGTCCCCGAAGGCGTCCTCGAACTCTCCCGAAGCGAAGCGGATCACGTGCAGCACCGGACCGAAATGTTCCCGGTCCAGCTGCCGGGCGCTGGAGATTTCCAGCATCGTGGGCGGGACGAAGCTTCCCCGGCCGCACTCGCGGGTTAGCCTCCCCGCGTGCAGCAGCGCACCCCGGTCCGTCCACTCGTCGATGTGCGACCGCAGCAGCGCGGCCGCGGACTCGGAGATGATCGGCCCGACGTCGGTTTCGAGCTTCCCGGGATCGCCGACCCGCAACTCGTCCATGGCGCCGGAGATCAGCTCGATCGCCCGCTCGGCGATCTCCTCCTGCAGGTAGAGCACCCGCAGCGAAGAGCAGCGCTGCCCGGCGCTCCCGAACGCCGACTGAACCACGTCGTCGGTGACCTGCTCCAGGAGCGCAGTCGAATCGACCAGCATCGCGTTCTGCCCGCCGGTCTCGGCGATCAACGGCGCGATCGGCCCGGGGCGTGCCGCGAGCGCCCGGTTGATGCTCCGCGCCGTCTCGCCGCTGCCCGTGAACGCCACGCCGCAGGTCTCCTCCCGGGCGACCAGGGCGGCCCCGATGTCGCCGCCCCCGGGGATCAGATGCAGGGCGTCGACCGGAACCCCGGCGGCATGCATGGAGCGGACCGCCTCGAACGCGACCAGGGGCGTCTCTTCGGCGGGTTTGGCCAGCACGGCGTTGCCCGCCGCCAGCGCGGCCGCGATCTGGCCGACGAAGATCGCCAGCGGGAAATTCCAGGGGCTGATGCAGACGAAGACGCCGCGGCCGTGGAGCGCCAGTCGGTTCGATTCGCCGCTGGGACCCGGAAGGCGGACCGGCTGCGAGAAGAGGATCCGGGCCTGGCTCGCGTAGTAGCGGCAGAAATCGATCGCTTCGCGCAGCTCGGCGACCGCGTCCGGCAGGGTCTTCCCCGCTTCCCTGCCGAGCAGGGCGATCCACCGGGCCCGGTCCGCCTCCAGCCGATCGGCGGTCCGCTCCAGGCATACGGCCCGGTCCTCGGCGCCCCACGCGTCCCAGCGGGGCTGCTCGCGAACGGCGTGCTCGACGGCCGCGGCGAGTTCCGCTTCGCGCGCTTCGAGGCACTCGCCGATCCGCTCGCCCCGGTTCGCGGGATTGACGAGGGCGCGGCCGGGACCTTCCCTGACGCGCCCCGAGACGATCGGAGCGGCGCGTAGCGGCGCGTCCAGCGCACGGGCTCGGCGCCGCTGGAGGTCCCGAACCGGAACGGGGTCGGTCAGGTCGAGCCCCGGAGAGTTGGCCCGCGAAGCGCCGAACAGCTCGCGGGGCGCGGAAATCCCCGGATGGGCCGCGGGCGAGGCCGCCCGCACGGCGCGGACCGGATCCGCCGCCAGCCGCTCGGGCGGCCAGTTTTCGTCGAGAATGCGATGGACGAAGGAAGTGTTCGCGCCGTTTTCGAGCAGCCGCCGGACCAGGTAGGCGAGCAGCTCCTCGTGGGATCCCACCGGCGCGTAGACGCGGACCGGTGGGAAGCCGGGGTAGTGATCCGCCGCCGCCCGGTACAGCGATTCCCCCATGCCGTGAAGCCGCTGGAACTCCAGCTCGGCGGAAGCGCTGGCGAGCGCCCGGACGGCGGCCACAGTGTGCGCGTTGTGGGTGGCGAACTGGCCGGCGAGTTCGTCCGGGTGATCCAGGATCTTCCGGGCGCAGGCGAGATAGGAAAGGTCCGTGGTCGGCTTGCGCGTGAACACCGGAAATCCCGGGTATCCCAGCGCCTGCGCGCGTTTGATCTCCGTGTCCCAGTACGCGCCCTTGACCAGGCGAATCGGAATCCGTCGCCGGGTCGCCCGGGCCAGTCCGATCGCCCAGTCGATCACCGGCAGCGCCCGCTTGCCGTAGGCCTGCACGACGAACCCGAGCCCCGGCCAGCCCTGCAGACGCCGCTCTCCTGCCAGTCGCTCGAACAGGTCCAGGGACAGTTCGAGGCGGTCGGACTCCTCGGCGTCGACGGTGAGATCGATCCCACCCGCCGCGGCGCGTTCGCACAGGGCCGTAAGTCTGGGGCCGAGTTCGTTCAGAACCCGCTCCCTCTGGGCGTACTCGTAGCGGGGGTGCAGGGCCGAGAGTTTGACCGAGACCGACGCGAGCCGAGCCGGAACGTCCGCTCGCGCGGCGCTCAAGACTTCCAGCGCGTGCCCGTAGGTTTCGAAGTAGCGCTGCGCGGTCGCCGCGTCGCGGGCGGATTCGCCCAGCATGTCGTAGGTATAGCACTCGGACCCCCCGCTGCGTTCCGTCGCCTGCTCGATGCGGCGTCCGAACACGAACTCGTCGCCCAGAATGTGCATCGCCCGGCGCAGGGCTCCCTGGATGACGGGCTCCCCGAGCCGTTGGACGAGTTGGCGCAGCCAGTCTCCGGGGTTGCGCGCGAGCGCCTGGTCCAGAGTCACGATCTTCCCGGTCAGCATCAGCGCCCAGGTGGAAGCGCTCACCAGCCAGTCCCCGGAGCTGCCGAGATGGGACGACCATGCGGCCGCCGCCAGCTTGTCGGCGATCAGACGATCGGCGGTCTTCCGGTCGGGGACGCGCAGCAGCGACTCCGCCAGGCACATCAGGGCGATTCCCTCCTGATCGCTCAAGCCGTACTCGCTCAGGAAGCGGTCCAGCACGCTCCGGTGCCGCCGGTCGGCGCGCATGGCGGACACGATCCGCGCGGCGTCGCGTTCGATCGAAGCGGCCAGTCCGTCGTCGTAGGGAGGGCTGGCCAGGAGGCGCTCGACCACGCGCTCTTCGGGCGTGAACTTGGCGTCGCGAACGGCCGCCCGCAGCGACTCGAGAGCGGGGCCGGGGTCCCGAACCGAGTCGCCCGGGCTCATCGCCGGCGCTCCCCCCGGCCTCGGGACCCGGCCGTCGCTTCGGACCCTTCGCCCATCGGAGTCTCCCGCGCGATCCCCCGCCGCGCGCTTCCGGCGGCAGCGACGGCCATGGCCCGCCCGACGCCGCAGGCCGGTGGGACCGGAGTCTCGGGAACCCTTCCCATGAAGACCTCCCCCCCTCGAATCATAATTTTGCTGCGTCCTAATTTGAATGACGCTTCGCGGGCCATGCCCCGACTTCGATCCGGTCACGGTTCCCCCGCGGAGGACACCGTCGATCTCGCGGCGCACTCCGGGCTCCGCGTTTCCCGCCGAAGCGAACCGCCGAGTTCTAATATCGATTCATATGATTTCGTCCGGAGCGGGAGGTACCTGGAATGCCGACGGACGGGTCCAGGTCGTTCGCGCCGTCCGGGCCCTGGCCGGCGACCCCTTTGCGAGGGGCTCCCGCAAGCTGACCGGCTACGACGACGTGTTCCGGATCCGCGCCGGGCGGTACCGCGTGCCGTACAGCGCCGGCTCGGCAGAGCTGGTCGTCGTCTTCCTCAAGCCCGGCCAGCGCAGAAATGTCTACCGCTGACGCTTGGAGGGCCGCCGGGCAGGGGAGCGGTGCGCCCGGAGCGTTCGTCGCGGAGCTACGGGACGATCCGCTGGGGGCGGTGCGGCGGAGTTGCGCGGAGGTGGCGCGGCGGGCGGACGGCGTGCGGATCGTCCCAAAGGGGATCGAGCGGCTCGGCGAGCGCTACCTGCGGGAGGGCGACGCGGAGACCCCGGCCTCGGCGTTCCCCGGGCTCGGCTCCGACCCGCAGGCGAGAGTCGCCTTCGTTCTCTGCCTGGGCGCGATCAACTTCGGTTCGGGCTGGTTCCCGGAGCTGAGCAAGCGGCCGGGCCTGTCCGGTTACCGGACCCTGGAGGCGCGGCTGCTCGACGCGTTCGAGCGCGACGGGCCGCCGCCGGCCGCGGCCCTGCGGCGCGCGTCGGGCGCGGGCATGGCCGCCCTGCTTGGGCAGACAGAGGCGCCCGCGAGCGTGGCCGAACTGATGGAGCTTTACGCCCGAGCCTGGCGGGAGCTGGGCCGCAGGCTGGACGATAGCTTCGCAGGCTCTTACTCCGCCCTGGTCGAAGCGGCGCAGGGCTCGGCCGCGCGGCTGGTCTCCAGCCTGCTGGAGATGCCGCTGTACCGGGACGTCGCGCTCCACGGCGGCCGGCCGGTGGCGTTCTTCAAGCGCGCCCAGCTCACCGCCGCCGACCTGGCCGCGGCCCTGCCCGACGGCCTGGGCCGTTTCCGCGACCTGGAGCGGCTGACGGCCTTCGCGGACAATCTGGTGCCGCACGTGCTGCGGCTCGACGGCGCGCTGCAGTTCGACCGGCGTCTGGAGGCGCGCATCGAGCGCGGCGAACTCCTCTCGCCCGGCTCGCCCGAGGAGGTGGAGATCCGCGCCTGCGGCGTCGAGGCGGTCGAGAGGCTGCGCCGGAACCTGTCGGAGCGCGGCGTGGAGAGGCACGCCATGCAGCTCGACGCCTGGCTCTGGACGCGGGGCGCGCAGCCTCGCTACAAGGCGCGCCCGCGGCACCGCTGCCGCTGCGCCTTCTACTGACTCCGACGCCGGGCGGCGCTGGCAGCCGGAAGGCCCTCCCGCTACGCTCCGCTTCGCAGGGGGGTGAGTCGGCGTTGATCGTGGGGGTCCCGCGCGAGATTGTCAGCGGGGAGCGGCGCATCGCCCTGATCCCCGCCTCCGTCGCTCGCCTCGCCAAGGCCGGTCTCGAGATCCGCGTGCAGGCGGAGGGCGGCGCGGCGTCCGACTTCCCGGACGCCGAGTACGAGGCCGCGGGCGCCAAGCTGGTCGACGGCCCGGCGCCGCTCTACGACTCCGCGGATCTGCTGGTCAAGGTGCGTCCCCCCGCTGAGCATCCGTGGGCGGAACGGCACGAAGTCGACCTGCTGCGCGAGGGCGCGGCGCTGGTCGGGATCCTGCAGCCGTACCTGAACCCCGTCAGCGCACGGCGGCTGGCGGAGCGGCGCATCACCTCCTTCGCGCTGGATCTGCTGCCGCGGATCACACGCGCGCAGAACATGGACGTGCTCAGTTCGCAGAGCACCATCGCCGGCTACAAGGCGGTGCTGCTGGCTGCCAACGCGCTGCCCAAGCTCATGCCGATGATGATGACCGCGGCGGGAACCCTTCGCCCCGCGCGCATGCTGGTGCTGGGAGCGGGCGTCGCCGGGCTGCAGGCGATCGCGACGGCGCGGCGGCTGGGGGCGATCGTCGAGGCGTTCGACATCCGGTCCGCGGTCAAGGAGCAGGTCGAGAGCCTGGGCGCGCGCTTCGTCGCCGAAGAGGCCCTGGCCCCGGACGCAGAGGACGCCACCGGCTACGCCAAGGAGGTCGCCGCCGACCAGCAGGCGCGGCAGCGGCAGCTGCTGGAGCGGCACATCCGCGAGGCGGACGTGGTGCTGTGCAGCGCGCTGGTGCCGGGCAAGCGGGCTCCGCGGCTGCTGACGCGCGAGCAGGTGGAGCAGATGAAGCCCGGTTCGATCGTCATGGACCTGGCCGCGGAGCAGGGCGGCAACTGCCAACTCACGCGCGCCGGCGAGATCGTCGAGCACCGCGGCGTGCGCATCCACGGCCCTCAGAACCTGCCCAGCAGCATGCCGGTGCACGCCAGCCAGATGCTCTCGCGCAACATCGAGAACTTCCTGGTCCATGTGCTGCGCGACGGCGAGCTGCAGGTCGATCTCGAGGACCCGATCACGCGCTCCACGCTGGTCACCTACCACGGCGAGATCTCCAACGAGCGGGTGCGCGCGGAGCTGGAGAGAAAGTGAATCCCGACTTCGTTCTGATCGTCACGGTGTTCGCGCTCGCGGTCCTCGTCGGCTTCGAGCTGATCAGCAAGGTGCCGCCGACCCTGCACACGCCCCTTATGTCCGGCTCCAACGCGATCTCGGGCATCGCCATCATCGGCGCGCTGCTGGCGGCGGGGGCGGAGACGCGCAGCCTGGCCTCGGCGCTGGGCATCGCCGCGGTCGCGCTGGCGACGGTCAACGTGGTCGGCGGCTTCCTGGTCACCCACCGCATGCTCAAGATGTTCCACAGCCGGCGCGGGGACGACTCTTGAACACCGCGATCTCGCTGGCCTACCTGGCTGCGGCGGTGTGCTTCATCTTCGGGATCAAGCGGCTCAGCTCGCCGCGCACCGCCGCCAGCGGCAACCAGATCTCGGCCCTGGGCATGGGCCTGGCGATCGCGGCCACGTTGCTGCACGGCGACGTGGTCGACTTCCGCGGGATCCTGATCGGCGTGGCCGCCGGGAGCGCGGTCGGGGCGTTCGCCGCGCAGCGCGTCGCGATGACCGACATGCCCCAGATGGTGGCCGTGTTCAACGGACTGGGCGGCGCCGCCTCGGCGCTGGTCGCCTCGGCCGAGTTGGTGCGCCTGAGTATGGCCGGGCAGGAGCCGGCGCTCGCGATCGCGCTGCCGGTCGTGCTGGGAACGCTGATCGGGGCGATCACACTGACCGGCAGCCTGATCGCGTTCGCGAAGCTCCAGGAGATCATGACCGGCAAGCCGATCGTGTTCCCGGGCCAGCAGCTCGCCAACGGCCTGATCGGCGCGTCGCTGTTGGCGCTTTGCTTCTGGAGCGTCGCCGATCCGACCCATCTGACGGTCTTCTGGGCCCTGGTCGGCATGTCGCTGCTGCTCGGGATCCTGCTGGTGATCCCGATCGGCGGCGCGGACATGCCGGTGGTGATCTCGCTGCTGAACTCGTACTCGGGCATGGCCGCCTGCGCGACCGGCTTCGTGCTCGGCAACCAGGTGCTGATCATCAGCGGCTCGCTGGTCGGCTCCTCCGGAATCATCCTGACCAACATCATGTGCCGGGCGATGAACCGCTCGCTCTTCAACGTGATCTTCGGCGCGTTCGGCGCCGGCAACGGCTTCGCCGGCGGCGGCGGAGCGTCGAACGGAGCCGTCAAGTCCGGCTCCCCCGACGACGCCGCGGTCATCCTGGACTCCGCGCGGACGGTGATCGTGGTGCCCGGCTACGGGCTGGCGGTCGCCCAGGCCCAGCACGCCGTGCGCGAGCTGAGCGAGCTGCTCGGCGCGCGCGGCATCGACGTCAAGTTCGCCGTCCACCCGGTCGCGGGGAGGATGCCGGGCCACATGAACGTGCTGCTGGCCGAGGCCGACGTGCCCTACGAGCTGTTGGTGGAGATGGACGAGATCAACAGCTCGTTCCCCCACACCGACGTCTCGCTGGTGCTGGGCGCCAACGACGTGACCAACCCCGACGCCCGCGAGAACAAGGAGAGCCCGATCTACGGCATGCCCATCCTCGAGGTCGACCGCTCCCGCACGGTGATGGTCTGCAAGCGCAGCATGAACCCCGGCTTCGCCGGCATCGACAACCCGCTGTACTACCTGCCCCAGACGATGATGCTCTTCGGCGACGCCAAGAGCATGGTCGAGTCGATCCTCTCCTCGCTGCGCGAACTCTGAGGCCGGACGCGAAAGATCAGGCCTCCGCGTCCTCTGCCATGGCGGCGAGGTCGGCGCGCACGCTGCGCGATGCCAGCCAGTAGAACAGGCAGGCCGTGAGGTTGGTCAGCGCGGCCAAGGCCATGGTGTAGCGGATCGCGCCGACGCCGTAGCCGGCGTGCAGCGCGTCGTTGAGCCCGCCGATGATCACGGGTCCGAGGCCGAGGCCGATCAGGTTCACGATGAAGAGGTGGACGGCCACGGCGAGCGAACGCGCGCGCACCTTGACGGTGGCTTGCGTGACCGCGTAGACCGGCGCGCTGTAGCCCATGCCGACGATGGTGTGCCCCACGAAGCAGATCAGCGCCCAGGTCGGGTCGCCCAGGAAGAGAAAGAGCAGCGTGAACGGCGTGGTCAGGACGGCGGAGACGGCCGGGACGCCCAGGTACCAGCGCGGGTCGCGCGGCGTCAGCCGGTCCGCGACCCAGCCGCCCAGGAACATCCCGAAGGTTCCGGCGAAAAGAGAGTTGAAGCCCAGCCACATCCCGATCGTGGGCAGCTCCAGGCCGTGGATGCGGATCAGGAACGGCGCCACCCAGACGCCGAGACCGTAGGCCGAGACGGCGTGCAGCGCGCCGCCAAACTGCAGCCACAGATAGGTCCGGTTGCGGATCAGAAAGCCCAGGGCCTCCCGGAAGGGCAGCGTCTCGACGGCGGTGCGGGCGGTCTCCATCGCACCCCGGCGGGGCTCGCGGATCGTCAGGCGCATCAGCAGCGCGAGCGCGATCCCCGGCAGCCCGACCACGACGAAGGTGCCGCGCCAGCCGATGATCCCCGACAGGAGCCCGCCGGTCAGCCAGCCGAAGGCCGAACCGGCCTGCGTGCCGGCCGCGTAGACCCCCAGCGCCTTGGCGCGCAGCGCGGCCGGAAAGTAGTCGGAGATCAGCGAGTGCGACGGCGGACTGCCGCCGGCCTCGCCGATGCCGACGCCCACGCGGCAGGCGGCGAGCGCCAGGAAGCTCCGCGCGGCCCCGGACAGCGCCGTGAACGCGCTCCACACCGCGGTCGACACCGAGACGATCAGGCGCCGGGAACCACGGTCCGCCCAGCGCGCGATCGGGATGCCCGCGATGGTGTAGAAGAGCGCGAAGGCCGGGCCGGTCAGCAGCCCCATCATCAGGTCGGAGACGCCGAACTCGGTTTTGATGTCCTCCAGCAGGATCATCAGGATGTTGCGGTCGATGTGGTTCGACAGGTAGCCCAGCGTGAGCAGCGCGAGCACGTACCAGGAATAGAAGCCCACGTCCGCCGGGCGGCTCGGGCGCGTGCCCGGCTCGTGGGCCTGGGAACTCATGCCGGGCATCCTACGCGCATTGGCCGCGCGCCCGGCGGCGGGGGCCGTCAGCCGCCGAGGAACCCGCGCAGCACTTCGATCATCGGGGCCACGTCGGCGGCACCCGCCAGCTCGCGGCAGGAGTGCATCGAGAGCATCGGATTGCCCACGTCGACCGTCGGGATGCCGACCCGCGCCGCGCTGATCGGGCCGATGGTCGAGCCGCAGGGCAGGTCGTTGCGCGAACTGAAGTGCTGGGGCTCGACGCCGGCGCGCGCACACAGCGAGGCGAACACGCCGGCGGTACGGGCGTCGCTGGCGTAGGCCTGGTCGTGGTAGGTCTAGATCACCGGCCCGCCGCCGATCACGGGCCGGTGGCCGGGGTCGTGCTTTTCGGCGTACCCGGGGTGGACGGCGTGCGCCATGTCCGCGGAGATCAGCATCGAGCGCGCCCGCGCCCGCGCCAGACCCTGCGCCTCTCCGCCCTTGAAGCCGGCGACGCAGCGCTCCAGCGTGTCGAGCAGGAACGTTCCCGCCGCTCCGGTCGCGCTGCGGCTGCCGACCTCTTCGTGGTCGTAGAGCACGATCGCGCGGGTGAATTCCGCGCCGCGTCCGGCGCAGCCCGCGAGCGCGCTGACGGCCGCGTGGCAGGACGCCAGGTTGTCGAGCCGGGGAGCGGAGACGAAGCTGCCGTCCAGCCCCAGCCGGCTGGCGGGCTGGGGGTCGTAGAGCATCAGGTCGAAGGCCAGGATCCGCTCGGGGGCCGCTCCGGCCACGCCCCGGGCGCGGAGCTCGCGGGCCAGGAGGTCCTGGAGCGCGGGCAGGCCGTCGAGCCCCGCCAGCGGGGCCGCGTGCCGCTGGGGGTCGAGCTTGAGTCCCTCGCTGCGGATCTCGCGGTTGAGGTGGATGGCCAGGCTGGGCACGCGCAGCCCGGCGCCCGGGAAGTCCACCAGCTCGACGCGCGGTCCGGCGTCGGTCTCCAGGCTGACCCGGCCCGCCAGCGACAGGTCGCGGTCGAGCCAAGTGTGCAGCAGCAGGCCGCCGTAGGTCTCGACCGCCCACTGGCGGTAGCCGTGGGCGCTCACGTCGCAGACCGGCTTCAGGCGCAGGTTGGGCGAGTCGGTGTGCGCGCCGACGATGCGGAAGCCCGCGTCGCCCGGGGCCTCGCCGCCGATCTCGAACGCGACCAGGCTGCCGTCGCCGCGCACGCAGTAGCCGCGCTCCCCGACCGAAAGCTGCCAGGTTTCCGACTCCTCGAGGCGCGCGTAGCCCGCGCTCTGCAGCCGCCGCGCCGACTCCGCCACGGCGTGGTAGGGCGTGGGCGAGGCGTCGATGTAGCTCAGCAGGTCGGCAACAGGATCCACGCCCGCAGCTTACCCCGGCGACCCGGAGCGCGGCGACTGCGATCCGTGCCCCGGCGGGGTAAGCTGGAGACGGAATTCCCATGAGTCGATCCGGCATCGCCCCCGGGCTGCTGCTGGCCATGCCGCAGCTTCTGGACCCCAACTTCGCGCGCAGCGTCGTGCTGATGATCGAGCACGGCGAGGACCACTCCTTCGGCCTGGTGGTCAATCGGACGACGGAGTTCCGCGCCTCGGACGTGCTCGAGTCGATGGGAATCCACTGGGGGGCCGACGCCGGGGAAGTCGTCTGGTCCGGCGGTCCCGTGATGCCCAACAGCGGCTGGCTGCTCCACGACGACCTGGCGCGCGCCGAAAACGAGGGCACCTACCCGCTGACCGGCGAGCTGGCGCTTTCGACCTCGCCCGAGGAGCTGCGCGCGGTGGTGGAGGCTCCGACCGGGAGCCTGCGCTTCCTGATGGGCTACGCCGGCTGGGGCGCCGGTCAGCTCGAAGGCGAACTGGCCCAGGGCGCCTGGCTGGTCGCCGACGCGACGCGCAGGCTGGTCTTCGAAACCGAACCCGAGCGCATGTGGCAGGCGGCGCTGGAATCGATCGGAGTCGATCCCTCCAGCCTGTTCACGGCTTCGGGGGTTCACTGAGGGGCGGCCGGAGGGCCGCTTCCAGCGCCCCGTCCAGCTCCGGGAAGCGGAAGCGATAGCCGCTGCCCTGCAGCCGCGCCGGCCGGATGCGCGCCCCGGAGAGCATCAGCTCGTCGCCCATCCGGCCCCACAGCGCGCGCACGGCCGCCGCCGGCAGGGGCACGAACGCGGGCCGGCCCAGCGCGCGCGCCCGCGCGCGCGCGAACCGGCTCGGGAGCCACGGCGTTGACCGGCCCGGCCAGCGAATCCGTGTCGACGGCGTGCGCGACGGCGCCCGCCACGTCGGCCAGCGCCACCCAGCTCACGTACTGCTGGCCGCTGCCGCTGCGCCCGCCCAGGCCGGCCCGGAAAACCGGGATCAGCCGTTCCAGCAGCCCGCCGCCGGCCCCGAGCACCACGCCGATGCGCAGCTGCACCACCCGCACGCCCGCTTCGGCGGCGGGCCGGGAGGCCTCCTCCCAGTCGACGCACAGGCGCGCCAGGAAGCCCTCGCCCGGCGGGCTGGACTCGTCGAGCCAGGCGTCGCCGCGGTCGCCGTAATAACCCAGCCCCGCGGCGCAGACCAGCCGGCGGGGAGGGCGCGGCTGGCCGGCCAGCGCGCGCGCCAGCGCGCGCGTCGAATCGACCCGGCTGGCGTAGATGCGCCGCCGGCGCGCCGCCGTCCAGCGCCCCGCGGCGACGTTCTCGCCCGCCAGGTGGACGACCGCCTCGGGGCCGGGTTCGCGCGGGTCGAGCCGGCCGCTGGCCGGGTCCCAGCGCACGTCTCCGGGCCGCGCCTCCCGCCCCGGACGGACCAGCGCGCGCGCCGTCCGCCCCTCCGCCGCCAGCCGGGCCAGCAGCTCCCGCCCGACCAGTCCGCTCGCGCCGCTGACCCAGATCATCGCGCTCAGCGCACCTCGAAGCGCTCGCTTCCCCGGGGAGCTTCTTCGCTGACTTCCACCGAGACCACCCGCGCCAGCGGCGGCCCCCGCCGGACGAAGTCCAGGGCCTCCGCGACCCGCGCCTCGGGTCCTTCGAAGACCGCCTCGACCCGGCCGTCGGGCAGGTTCCGGACCCAGCCCCGGACGCCCAGGTCCAGGGCGCAGCGGCGGGTGGACTCGCGGAAGAAAACGCCCTGAACGCTCCCGCTCGCCAGCGCCCGCCGCCGTACCACCGCGCTCCCTCCGGCCTCGGCCCCACCCGCCATAGGCTCCGCTCTGGCCAGGGACTGTGGCAAACCCTCCCGCGCCTGTCGAAAGCGCCAGCGAGCCCGCGGCTCCCGTCCTTCCGGGCGCGCGATCCGGGCGCCCGGAGGCCGGCCCGGAGGGGCACCCGCTTGACAGGCCCGCCCGGCTCTACGCAGCATTTCGCGCCCACGCCGGTCTCCGGACCGACAAGGAAGCCTCGACCTGCCCTTCTCCAGTGCACCTGAGACCCTCGACTTCACGCCACCGCGGGACCGAACGCTCGAAGAGATCCTCGAAGGTCTGAGCGCCCGGGCGAAGTCGCTGCCGAGCAAGCTGCTCTACGACGAGCGCGGCTCCGAGCTCTTCGAACGTATCTGCGAGACGGACGAGTACTATCTGACCCGCGCCGAACTCGAGATCATGCGCCGCTTCGCC
>JAGWBS010000027.1:48423-56713 GCA_021295775.1 Pseudomonadota bacterium
ATGCTGATCGAGTACGGCAGCGGCAGCGGGCTCAAGACCCGCCTGCTGCTCGACGCCCTGGAGCGCCCGGCCGTCTACGTGCCGATCGACATCTCCCGCAGCGCGCTCGAGAGTTCCGCCGCGAGTCTGGCCCGGAGCTACCCGGGGCTGGAGATCGTGCCCCTGTGCGCGGACTACACGGCCGACTATTCGCTGCCGAAGCGGAAGGCGGCCGGCCGGGTGGTGTACTTCCCGGGCTCGACGCTGGGCAACTTCGAACCGGAGCAGGCGCAGGGATTCCTGAAGCACGTCGCCCAGAGGTGCAGCGCCGGCGACGGGCTCCTGCTCGGCCTCGACCTGCACAAGGACGCCTCGATCCTCGAACCCGCCTACGAGGACGCGCGGGGCGTGACGGCGGCCTTCGAGTTGAACCTGCTGGTCCGGCTGAACCGCGAGTTCAGAGCCGACTTCGAGCTGGACGCCTTCCGCTACGACTCGTTCTACAACGAGCCCCTGCGCCGGATCGAGATGTACCTGGTGAGCCGGCGCCCCCAGCGCGTGCGGATCGCGGGCCGCGAGATCGCTTTCGCCGCCGGCGAACGGATCCTCACCGAGTACTCCTACAAGTTCGGCCCGCGTGACGTCGAGGCGCTCGCCTCGGCCGCGGGCTACCGCGTCGAGCACGTCTGGCTCGATCCCGACGAGCGGTTCAGCGTCCAGTTTCTGCGCCTGGGCTGACCGCCCCTGGCCGACTTGCGCGCTCCCGGCCGGGGTGTTTCCCTAGCCGCATGCTCGCCATCGATCTGTCCGGAAAGCGCGCGCTGGTCGCCGGCATCGCCGACGACGGGGGCTTCGGCTTCGCGATCGCCCGGCGCCTAGCGGAGGCCGGCGCCTCGGTCTGCGCCGGCACCTGGCCGCCGGCCTACGGGGTCTTCACCAAGCTGCTGCAGCGCGGCAAGATCGACGAATCGCTGCGGCTCCCCTCGGGGGACCGGCTGGAGTTCGAACGCATCTACGCGCTCGACGCCGAGTACGACTCCGCGGAAGGGGTTCCCGACGAGCTGAGGGAGAACCGGCGCTACCGGGAGCACGCCGATTTCACCATCCAGGGCGTGGCCGACCGGCTGCAGGCCGATTTCGGCCCGCAGCCGGTCGATATCGTGGTGCACAGCCTGGCCAACGGGCCCGAGGTCCGAAACCCGCTGCTCCAGACCAGCCGGCGGGGATATCTCGGGGCGATCAGCGCCAGCACGTATTCCTTCGTCTCGATGGTGCAGCGCCTCGGGCCCCTGCTGCGCCCCGGCGGCTCCTTCCTGTGCCTGACCTACATGGCGTCGGAGAAGGTGATTCCGGGCTACGGGGGCGGCATGTCGAGCGCCAAGGCGGCGCTGGAATCCGACACGCGCACGCTGGCGTACGAGGCCGGACGCGCTTTCGGCGCGCGCGTGAACGCCATCTCGGCCGGTCCCTGGGCGTCGCGCGCCGCCACCGCGGTGGGCGTCATCGGCGAGATGATCGCCCACACCTCGAAGAACTCCCCGCTCCCGGAGCCCATCCAGGCGGACGACGTGGCCAGCGCCGCGGCCTTTCTGAGCAGCCCGCTCGCGGCCAGCGTGACCGGCGCCACGCTCTACGTGGACAAGGGCTACAACGTGATGGGCATGCCGGCCGCGGACTGAGGGCTCAGTCCAGCCGCTCCAGCTCGACCACCCTCTCCTCGCCGCTCGCCAGGTCGCGCACGCGCACCGAGCGTTCGGCCCATTCGTCGGGGCCGATCAGGATCGCCCGTCGCGCCCCCGCGGCGGACGCCTGCCGCAGGGCCTTGCCCAGACGCACCGCGCCGTAGGGCGCCTCGGCGGAGACGCCGGCGGCGCGCAGCCGCGCCACGACCGCCCGGGCGGCGCCGGCCAGCTCGGCTCCGATCGGAATCACGTAGGCCTCCACCCGAGCCGGAGCGTCGGGCAGCAGGCCGCGCTCCTGCAGCAGCTCGGCCAGCACCACGTCGCCCATTCCGAAGCCCAGCGCCGGAAGTTCGGGACCGCCCAGCGAACCGATCAGCTCGTCGTAGCGGCCGCCGCCGGCCACGGCCCGGAGTTCGCCCCGGCGGTCGAAGATCTCCCAGACCGGACCCGTGTAGTAGGCCAGGCCGCGCACGATCCGGAAGTCGGGCTCCAGCAGGCCGCCGATCCCGAACTCGCCGCCGGCCTCCAGCACCGCCTGCAGCTCGGGACCGCGCTCCAGCGGGTAGCTCGCGCAGTGCTCCAGCAACGCCCCGCAGCGCGCGGAACCGAGCCGCTCTTCGAGCCGGCCGCGGGCCGCCGGGTCGCGCTCGAGCCTGTCCACCAGCGCGATCGCCTCGGCCTCGACGTCGCCCGGGACCTCGAGTTCCTCGAGCACGCGCGAAAGGACCCGGCGGTCGCTGATGCGCACGCGCAGATCGTCTCCGCCCAGGCCCAGCATGCGCAGCGCGTCGAGCGCCACGGCGATCGCCTCGGCGTCGGCGGCCGGCTCGGAGCTGCCGATCACGTCCGCGTTCCACTGGTGGAAGGCGCGCAGCCGTCCCCGCTGCGGCTTCTCGTAGCGGTAGAACTCGGGCACGCAGTACCACTTGATCGGCTTGGGGAGCCCGCCCGCCCGGGCGGCCACCATCCGCGCCAGGGTGGGGGTCATCTCGGGCCGCAGCGAGACCGCGCGCCCGCCCTTGTCGTCGAAGGCGTAGAGCTGGGAGACGATCTCCCCGCCCGACTTGGCCGTCAGCAGATCCAGAGACTCCAGCACCGGGCCGTCGATCTCCTGGAACCCGGCCGCGCGCGACGCGCGGTGCCACGCGGCCTCGATTCCGCGGCGCACCGCGAGCTGTTCGGGGTAGAAGTCGCGGAAACCGGGCAGCACGCGGAAGCGCATGGGCGCGGATCGTAGGCGACGGTTCCGGACCGGGCAAAGACGGCCCATCGATGTGTGCTAATCCTCCGTGCGGGTGCCTCCGGCTGTGCGCGCCCCGGGGCCGCCTGGCCGGAAGCGCCGGCGACACAGGAGGACCGCCCCTTGAGTTCCAGCGAGCAGCCGGACCCGCCGCTCTCTCCCCAGCTCGCCGCCCTGTTCAGCGGGGACAACGGCGCCTACGTGGAAGCGCTTTTCGAAGACCATCGGCTCGGCCAGCCGGTCCCCGAGACCTGGTCGGAGATCTTCGAGCCCCTGGCTCCGCGCGGCGGCGCGGCGCCCTCCGGAACTCCGTCCAACGGCCGGGACGGATCCGGGGCGGAATCGGACCGGGCCGCGGACGCCGTGCCCGCCGACCCCGAGAAAGTTCCGACGGTCGGGATCCTGGCGCTGATCGACGCCTACCGCACCCACGGCCACCTGATCGCCCGGCTCGATCCGATCGAGCGCGGCGAGACGCGGCACCCTCTGCTGGAGCCCGATCAGTTCGGGATCGAGCCCTACCTGGACATGCACGCCTCGTTCGGAAGCTACGCGGGCCTGGACGAGGGCAGCGTGCGCGAGCTGATCTTCAACCTGCGGCTGACCTACTGCGGGACCTTCGCGGTCGAATTCATGGACCTGCGCGACAAGCTCCGCCGGGACTGGCTGATCGAGCGCATGGAAGCCAACGCCAACCAGCCCGACCTCGACCCGGAACGCCGCCGCCGCGTGTTCTCCCAGGTGCATGCCGCCGAGTCGTTCGAGGTCTTCCTGCACAAGCGCTTCCTGGGCCAGAAGCGCTTTTCCCTCGAGGGCGGAGAGGCCCTGATCCCGTTGCTCGACACGCTGATCGAGGACGGGGCCGATCACGGCGTCGAAGAGTTCGTGATCGCGATGGCCCACCGCGGCCGGCTGAACGTGCTGGCCCACACCCTGGGCATGCCCTACGACGCGATCATGGCCGGCTTTCAGAAGAGCCTCGTGCCCAGCGACGCCCAGGGTTCCGGCGACGTGAAGTACCACCGGGGCTTTTCGGCGGACCACGTCACGACCTCGGGGCGCCGGGTGCACTTGTCCCTGCAGCCCAACCCGAGTCACCTGGAGTGGGTCAATCCGGTCGCCGAGGGAATCGTCCGCGCCAAGCAGAACCTGCGCGGCGACCGCGAGCGCCAGTCCGTCGTGCCTCTGATCATCCACGGGGACTCGGCTTTCACCGGCCAGGGGATCGTCCCTGAGACGCTCGCGCTCTCGGAACTGGACAACTATTCCACCGGCGGAACGGTGCACGTGATCGTCAACAACCAGATCGCTTTCACCGCCGAGCCGAGCGACTACCGCTTCACGAAGCACCCCAGCGACATGGCCAAGGTGATCCAGGCGCCGATCTTCCACGTCAACGCCGACGACCCGGAGGCCTGCGTCCACGCCGCCCGGCTGGCCATCGCCTTCCGCCAGACCTTCCGCGAGGACGTGATCATCGACCTGGTGTGCTACCGCCGCCACGGCCACAACGAGGGCGACGACCCCGGCTTCACGCAGCCTCTCTTGTACCGTCAGATCGCGGAGCATCCGCGCGTCGTCGAGCTGTATACGAAGCGCCTGCGCCAGGAGCATGCGCTCGACGAGTCGGCCCGAGGGGAAATCGTCGAGGCCCAGGAGCGGCGCCTGGAGGCCGGCTATCAGGACAGCCTGGTGCAGCACCGGGTGGAGGGAACCGAAGCCTACCGCGGCCTGTGGTCCGGCCTGGACTCGGTCGAAGGGCACCAGGAGTACCCGACGGCGGTGCCCGACTCGACTCTGCGGGAGCTGGCCGACGCCCTGGTCGACTACCCCGAGGGCTTCACGCCCAACCCGAAACTGGAGCGCATGCTGAGCGAGCGCCGCGACGCGGTCCACGCGGGCGGGCCGCTCGACTGGGGAACCGCCGAGGCGCTGGCCCTCGGCAGCCTGCTGCGCGAGGGCACGACCGTGCGCCTGACCGGGCAGGACGCGGAGCGGGGCACCTTCAGCCACCGGCACGCGGTCCTGCACGACATAGAGACCGGCGCGGTCTTCCTGCCGCTGGCCGCGCAGGCGCGCGACGCCAACCTGTCGATCTGCAACAGCATGCTCTCCGAGGCCGCCGTGCTCGGCTTCGAGTACGGCTACAGCACGGTCGATCCCCGCCGGCTGGCGATCTGGGAGGCGCAGTTCGGCGATTTCGCCAACAGCGCGCAGGTCATCGTCGACCAATTCGTCGCCAGCGGCGAGAAGAAGTGGGAGAAGGCGTCCGGGCTGGTCATGCTTCTTCCGCACGGCTACGAGGGGCAGGGGCCGGAACACTCGAGCGCGCGGCTCGAGCGCTTCCTGCAGCTCAGCGCGGAAGACAACTGGCAGGTCTGCTGTCTCACCACGCCGGCCAACCTGTTTCACGCGCTCAGGCGTCAGGTCTCCCGAAATTTCCGCAAGCCCCTGGTGCTGATGTCACCCAAGAGCCTGCTCCGGCACCCGCGGGCCGTCTCCCGCCTCGATGAACTCAGCGGCGGGGGCTTTCGGCCGGTGATCGGCGACCCGCTCTTCCGGGGCCGCGCGACCTGCCGGCGCGTCCTGCTGTGCAGCGGCAAGGTCTACTACACACTCCTGGCGGCGCGCGAAGACTCGGGCTTCGACGACGTCGCTCTGGTCCGCATCGAGCAACTCCACCCGTTCCCGTTCACCGAAGTCCGGGCCATGCTTGACGGACTGCCGGCCCGGGACGTCGCCTGGGTGCAGGAAGAACCCTGGAACATGGGGGCGTGGGCGTACGTCCAGGACCGCATCGAACGGATCCTGCCCGAGGGGATGACGCTGCGCTATGTCGGCCGCAAGGAGGCGGCGAGCCCCGCCACCGGTTCGTTCCGGATTCACCAGGAGGAGGAGGCCGATTTCGTGCACGAAGCCTTCGCCCGCCGTCACCGCGTCCCTCGGGAAGCCGGCTGAGCGAGTAAGTGACCTGCGGTCACACCGTGTAGCTATACAAACCCCCGAAGCGTTGCTATAAGCGGGTGGGGAATCCGAAGGAGAAACTGGATGTCCTGGAAGAACTCAGTGGACAGCGCGGTCCGTGAGTTGAAAAAGGAAGAGCAGTCCATTCAGCAGGAGCTGAAGACCGTTCGGCAGAAAATCTCCGAGCTGACTCGACTCACCCAGTCCTCGAAGTCACGCGGACGCTCCGCCGGGGGCAGCCCGAAACGAGCCAAGCGCCGCCTGAGCGCGTCCGGCCGGGAAGCCATCTCCAAGGCCGCCAAGAAGCGCTGGGCGAAATTCCACGCCGAGAAGAAAGCGCAGAGCGAGAAGTAGCCCCGGCCGGCGGGCGGATCGACTCCCGGCCGGCCCCGCGCGCGGACGGGAGGCCGCTCCGCTTCCCCGCTACGGCGCGGAGGACGGCCCCAGGCCCCGTTCCTCCTCGACGCCCAGCATCAGGTTCAGGTTCTGGACCGCCGCGCCTCCCGCGCCCTTGCCCAGATTGTCCAGCAGCGCCACCAAGAGCATGTGCCCGCCCGGATTCGGCAGCACGTGGAGTTCGATCCGGTTGGTGCCGTTGCAGCGCAGCGGATCGAACCGGGTCTCGTAGTAGCGCGGCAGCGAATCCTCGAAACCGGCCACCTCCACGAAAGGCTCGGCCGCGTAGCGCTCCGCCAGCAGCTCCCAGAGGGCGGCCCCGCCCGCGCCCCCCAGAGCCTCCCGGTGCAGCCCGATCTCGACCCGCATCCCGCAGCGGAACGGCCCCACCGAGGGCCGGAACAGCGGCGCCTTTTCCAGGCCCGAGTAGTGCCGGATCTCCGGAATGTGCTTGTGCTCCCGGTCCAGCGCGTACGGGGCGGAGTACGGCAGTTCGAGCAGGGCGTTGGCCGGGTTTTCCCAACGCGAGATCAGACTCTTGCCGCCGCCCGAGTAGCCGGACAGAGCGAACACGCCCACCGGCGTCGAGGCGGGGAGCTGTCCCGAGTCGACCAGCGGCCGCAGGAGCAGCAGCGCGCCCGTGGCGTAGCAGCCGGGCACGCACACGGCGCGCGAATCCGCGATCCGCTCGCGCTGGCCCTCCACGAGCTCGGGGAGTCCGTAGACCCAGCCGGGATCGGTGCGGTGCGCGCTGCTGGCGTCCAGCAGCCGGGTGCCGTCCTCCGAGGCCCAGGCCGCGGCTTCCCGGGCCGCCTCGTCGGGCAGGCACAGCACGCACACGTCGGCGGCGCGCGAGCAGTCGCGCCGCGCCGCGGGGTGCTTGCGCCGCCGCTCGTCGATCTCGACCAGCTCGATGTCGTCGCGCTCCGCGAGCCGCTGCCGGATCGACAGTCCGGTCGTCCCCTCCTGACCGTCGATGAAGACCCGCGCTCCCATGGCGGGGATTCTGGCATTCAGCTTCGACCCCCGCCACGCAACCTCTCTTCGCGCTCCCGGCGAAGACCGCCGGGAAAATAATCCAGTTTAACTTACGGTTATTAGATCGCCTTTTGACATCAATTCCCGAGTGCCATAGAATGATTCTTTCCCGCGACCGAAGCGCGGGTCCGAGGCGGTCTGCGTGAGCCACGAGCACTTCCAAGCGGTTGAAATCCCTGAAAAACTGGTCTCCCAGGTCGAATCCGGCCAACTCGAGAGCCGTCCCGCCGAAGATCTCATCAAGTGGGGACTGGAGAGCTTCGCGCCCGGGATCGCGCTTTCCGCGAGTTTCGGCTCCCCGGAAGGCATGGTCATCCTCGACCTGATGCACAAAATAAACCCGAGCCAGACTCGCGTAATTGCGATCGACACCGGCCGCCAGCCCCAGGAGACCTACAACCTGATGGACCGCGACCGCCGAAGGGTTCTTTCCCCGGCCCGAACGGGCCGAGGCCATGGTTCGGCAGCACGGCCTCAACCTGTTCTTCGAGTCCCGCACCCAGCGCGAAACGTGCTGCGAAATCCGCAAGGTCGATCCGCTGCACCGCGCGCTGGAGGGTCTGGACGCCTGGCTCAGCGGGCTGCGCTCCGACCAGTCCCGGGAGCGGCGCAGCGTGCGGCCGGTGGAGATCGACCAGGTCCACGGCGGCCGCGTCAAGCTCAATCCGCTGGCGGGCTGGACCCGTCAGCGCGTCTGGGACTACGTGCACGCGCACTCGGTTCCGACCAACGCCCTGCACGCCCAGAACT
Source organism: Pseudomonadota bacterium (assembly GCA_021295775.1). GTDB lineage: Bacteria > Myxococcota_A > UBA9160 > SZUA-336 > SZUA-336 > JAGWBS01. Next base: position 56,473 of record JAGWBS010000027.1, read on the forward strand.
ATCCGTCCGTCGGCTGCGCGCCCTGCAGCCGGGCGGTCCAAGAGGGCGAGGACGAGCGGGCCGGGCGCTGGTGGTGGGAGTCCGACTCCTCCAAGGAGTGCGGCATCCACACCGGCTACGAGGAAGAAGGCTCGGGCATCTGAGAACCAGGCAAGCCCGAAGCCTTACAAGCCCGATCCAAATCCCAGCCCGCGGCCCGGGCAGGTGTCGCCGGGCGGTCGGGTCGAAGCGAAGCGGAGGG
>JAGWBS010000028.1 GCA_021295775.1 Pseudomonadota bacterium
GGGGGGCGGCCGGGCGCCCCGGGATCGGCCAGCGCCGAGACGACGAAGCTGGGCCGCGCGCCGGCCGCGGCTGCGGCCGGCAGGTCGGCGCCCATCGGTACGCCCGTGCGGTAGCCCCGCGCGGGCAGATCGCTGGCATCGCAAAGATCCTCCGGGTGCGGCTGCCAGGAGCCGAACAGGCGCACGGAGATGCGCGGCCCGCTGGTGCCGAAGGTCTCGCGCCGCCGCAGGCCATCGAAGAGACTCGCGCGCGAATTCTCCTCCGCCCAGACGGCCGCCAGCCCGCCGGGATTGAAGCCAAAGTCGTTCAGGGCCCGGCCGGACTTTCCGTCGTACAGGTACTCTTCGACGTCGCCCGGCGCGCCGTCGTGGCCGTCGGTGCTGGCGATCGCTCCGACCTTGAAGGGGTTGACGCCCAGGCGCTCGGCCTCGCGCAGGCCGTCGATCAGCGCGTAACGCACGAAGTCGCGCCGCGACAGGCAGCCCTCTCCGGCCAGCGCCCCGCTGCCGATCCCGTCCCGGCAATCGGGGGGCGGCGGCGAGCCCGGCTTTAGGACGTTCAGGTCGAACTTCTCGAAGCCGCAGAACTCGTCGCGGCCGACCACGCCCCACATGCCGTCGCGGCACTCGCTGTCGCCCTTGATCTGCATGATCTCGGCCAGCGGTTCCATGCGCTGGCGCAGGAGGGCGGCCCGCGCCTGCTCCGCCGGGCCGGCCGCTCCGCCGTACTCGATCTCGAACAGGCGCCCGTTGCTGAGGTTGGTGTTGTGCGGAATCGTCAGCGCGTCGCAGCCGATTCCCGCGTCGACGCACTCGCGCTTCAGACGGCTCCAGAGGCCCCAGGGCGTGGGCTCGTGCTCCGACGAGATCGGCTGCGGCGGCACGCTCGCGCTCTTGAAGATCACGTTGCGGTGGACCTTGCTGAGTTCCCGACCCATCGAGTACTCGTAGCCGACCAGCGCCGTGAAGCGGCATTCGGGGGAGCCGTCGTCGGCGCGCTCCGCGGCCTCGATCGTGTCCCGCCAGACGCCGTCGGTGGCCCCCCCGCACCCCAGCGGATCGCCGCCGCAGACCTCATCGGCGCCCAGCGAGCCGAGGCGCCTCGGTGAGCGAGGGCATGCCCGCACCCATCGGGATCCCGGAGCGCGGGCGCCCCTCCTCGCGGTAGGCAGCGCAGCTCGCGGTGGAGTAGCCCGGAAGCGCGGGATCGGTGCACTGCGCGGTCGCCCCGAAACGCTCGGCGTGGTCCGTGACCGCGGCGAAGTCCAGCGGCCGCTCGAGCTGGATGCGGCGGGTTCCGCGGCCCTCGGCGTCCAGCGGCGCCAGCCACAGCGGTTCGCCGCGCGCGAAGCGGTAGGCCTGATCGGGGGTCGTGCGGGTGTCGAACGCCCAGGCGTCGTGCGAGAGCGCGGTGTGGACGTGCAGATCCCCGTAGAAGACGCGTCGCTCGGGGACGTGATCGGCGCAGCGCGGCGCGCTCTTCGTAGCCGGCTCCGGGACGGCGGCCAATGGCTCCGCAGCGACTCCTGTCAGGGGTAGAATCAGCGCCAGGGCGGCGGCCTGGAGTGTGATTCGCATGGAACCTCCGTTGTAGTCGGAGTTTGCCACGTCCCGGAGCCGGCCCATCCCCAAACATGGAGGAGGGCGAGACATGGCGTACGGGGACACGGCCAGCGACGAGACCCTCGCCCGGGCCTGGGCGGAATTCTGCGACACGCTCAAGGGAGCGGGCGAGATCCTTTTCCAGGACTCGGCGCCCGCGACGCCCCTCGACCGCGCCGTCGGTTTCCGCTTCCTGTCGCGCTCGATCCCGCTGGCGCTGGGGTTCGAGCTGGAGAACGCCGACCCGCTCTTTCCCGATCTGATGCGCTACTTCGAGCCGACCCGCAAGCAGGGCGGGGACAACCCCGACGCGCTGTACCTGGGGGCGCCGATCGACGGCAGTTTGAGCTATCGGCTGAGAGGGAACCGCGGCAGCGCCCACTTTCTCGCCTTCACCAGCATGCGCCGCACGCCCGGCCCCTGGGGGTCCGAGGTGGTCGACACACTCTTCGGCCACCAACTCCAAACGGAAGCGGACGGCTCGTTCGAGCTTCACGTGGGACCGGACGAAAAGTCCGGAAATTGGCTGCGCACCGCGCCGGACTGCTTCCGGCTGACAATCCGGCAGTTCTTCAACGACTGGAACCGGGAAGACCCGATGACGGTGAGCCTGGAACGGCTGGGCGCCGAAGGACCGCCCCCTTTGCTGACACCCGATGGTGTCGCCGACGGCCTGCGCCGGGCCGGCGAGTGGGTCGCCTCCTCCGCCCGCTACTGGGCGGACGCGATCGACGTCTGGCAGGCGCGGCCGAATGAGTTCCTGCCCTGGCGCGCGCTCGAGTCGGGCAAGACCGACGCCACCCCCGGCGGCGTGCCCCTGGTTTGCTATTGGACGGTCGAGCCGGACGAGGTTCTGTTGATCGAAGTCACGCCACCCGACGCGCACTTCTGGAACATCGAGTTCGGCAACTACCGCTTCGAGACCATGGACTACCGCTATCGGATGTCGAGCATCAACTCGCACCAGGGCGTGCTGGAAGAGGACGGCTCGCTGAGGATCGCGGTCTGCCACGACGATCCCGGCCTGCCGAACTGGCTCGACCCCTCGGGCCACCGCGAGGGCTACGCCACCTTCCGCTGGATGCACGCCGACGCCGAGCCCGTCCCCGCCTGCCGCAAGCTGAGGCGCGCCGACCTGGAAGCCGCCCTGCCCGCGGGCGTGCGCCGAATCAGCGCCGAGGAGCGCCGAGAAGCGCTCCGCCGGCGCAAGCAGGGCATCGAGCGCCGCTTCCGCGCTTGAAGCGTTTCAAACACGGTCCGCACACAACCCGCCGGAGCCGCCTCTTGGGGTTCGTATCCGCGTTTGTTTCGACTCGGATCAAACTCGATCTGCCCTAGGGAGCGGCCTCCGGCGGTCCGCCCGCGTCGAGTTGTTCGCGCAGGAGTCGCCGCTGGAGCTTTCCGGACGCGGTCCTCGGCAGGCCGGCCCGGTACGAGAACCCGCGCGGGAGCTTGAAGGCGGCCAGGCGCTCGCGCAGCCAGGCGCGCAGTTCGGCCGGCGGCGGCTCCGGCCCGTCGCACACCACCACGGCGTGCGGCACCTGACCCCATTCGGGATCGCTGCGGGCGACGACCGCGGCGTCCCGGACCCTCGGGTGCGCAAGCAGCGCCGCCTCGACTTCGCGCGGGTAGACGTTCTCTCCGCCGGAGACGATCAGGTCGTCGCGCCGGTCGAGGACGTGCAGGCGGCCGGCGGAGTCGAGCCGGCCGAAGTCTCCCGTGCGCAGCCAGCCCCCGCGCAGGGCGGCGCGGGTCTCGTCGGGCAGCCCCAGGTAGCCGGACATGAGCTGCGGCCCGCGCACCCAGATCTCGCCTGGCTCGCCCGCCGCGGCCGTCGCGCCGCCGTCTCCGATCAGCCGCAGACGCGTTCCCGGCAGCGGCGGCCCGGCGCTGCCCCGGCCCGACTCGAGCTCCGCGGGCACCAGGGTGGCGACCTGCGAGGCGGCCTCGGTCAGGCCGTAGGTCGGGGCCGCCGGAAAGCCCGTGGAGAGACAGCGCTCGATCAGCGCCTCGGGGATCGGACCGCCGCCCAGCAGCGCGGCCCGCAGCCCGGGAGCTCGCAGGCCGGGCCGCTGCTCGAAGATGCGCTCCAGCATCGTCGGAACCAGCGAGACCAGCGTCGTCTCTCCGGCGCTCAGCGCGCGCGCGACCCGCTCGGGATCGAAGCGCTCGTGCAGGACGACGGTCGTGCCGTCGATGGCGCAGCGCAGGACGACCGCCAGGCCGCCGATGTGGTGCAGCGGCAGGCAGAGTAGCCAGCGCTCCGCGGGGGACGATCCCAACCGGAGCGCGGAGGCGCGCGCGCTGGCGTGCTGGGCGGCGTTACTCAGGCGCGCGCCCTTGGGCCGGCCGGTGGTGCCGGAGGTGAACAGAACGGCGTGATCGTCCTCGGGCCGGGGCTCGCAAGGGTCGAGCGGTTGTCCCCTTCCCCGACTCTCCAGTCCGGGCACGTCGAGAGGCTCGGCCTCGACCGCTACCGGGGCGCAGCGCAGCGCGCTTTCCGCGTTGGCGTCGTCGTGGACGAGCAGCGCCGGCCGGGCGTCCGCCAGCAGCCCGCGCAGCTCGGGCTCGGTCAGACGCGGGCCGAGCGGGACCAGGCAGGCGCCCGCCGCAGACACCGCGTGGATCAGAGCCACGTAGTCCGCGCCGGCGTCCATCAGAACGGCCACGCGCGCGCCGGGGCGCACGCCCGCCTCCGCCAGCCCCGCCGCCAGCCTCAGCGCCCGCTCCGCGAGTTCCGCGTAGCTCAGCGTCCGGCCGGAAGTCTCCAGCGCCGGGTGCCCCGGCCGGCGGGCGGCGCTGCGGGCGAGCCAGCCGAACCCCGCCGTCACGCGGCGCCGCCTTCCCCGAACCCCTCCGCCGCGCCAGGGCGCAGGCGGCCGCGCCGGGGCGTCAGCCAGGCGGGGAACGCGGCCTCGACCGCCTCGGGCCCGGCGAGGCCGCACGCCAGCTCCGGATCGCACACCGCGGCGGCCAGCTGCAGGGCGGCCGCGGTGCCGGCAGGTCCCTCGAGCGTGGTGGTCGCAAAGCAGCGCACGCCGGCCGCCGAGGCGCGCTCCGCCAGGCGGGCGGCGGCGCGCAGGCCGCCCAGGACCATCGGCTTGAGCACGGCGAGCGGGGTCAGATCCCCATCGGCCAGCGCCCGCCGGGCCTCCGGCAGCGCCAGACACTCGTCGGCCGCGAGCGGGACGGGGGAATCGTCCGCCAGGCGCCGCAGCTGCCGCCACACGGAGGCCGGCAGCGGCAGTTCGACCAGCTCCACCTCCAGCGGCGCCAGTCGCTCCAGCATCTCCCTCGCCGCGGGCACCGGCCAAGCTCCGTTCGGATCGAGTCGCAACCGGATGGACGGCCCCAGCTCGGCTCGCAGACGCGCGACGCGCTCGAGGTCCGCCCGCGGCGGATCCACGCCCAGCTTGAGTTTGAGCGTCTCGTAGCCCCGGGCGACGAAGTCCCGCGCCCGCGCCAGAACAGTCTCGAACTCCCCGCTTCCGAGTAGGGCGTTGACGGCGACCTTCGTTCGCGGGTCGGTCCCCAGCAGACCCGCGACGGGAAGCCCGAGGCGACGCGCCTCCAGCTCGTGCAGGGCGCTGTCGAGCGCGCAACGCGCCGCCGGTGCGTCGGGCCAGCGCGCCTCGATCCCGTCCAGCAGCTCGTCGAGCTCTCCCGAGGCGCCGCGCAGCGCGCCAGCGGCGGCTCCCAGGGCGGAGCGCGTGCGCGCGAGAGCTTCGGTTCCGGCGGACGCCAGCGGAAGCGCTTCGCCCAGCGCGGAGCGCCCGTCTTCGTCCCGGACGCGCACCCTCACCCCCTGCCGCTCGCGCAGCGGAGCGCGGGCGGAGCCCAGCGTCGAACGCAGCCGATAGCGGACCGGGCTCAGCTCGACGCGCTCGAGCTTCACCGGACCGCCCCCGGAAAAGCCGCCGGGCCGCAGGCCCGATCCTCGGCCCGACCCGGTCCGTGCCTCACCAGGCGATCCCCAGCGCGTACAGCGCGGCGAAAGGGATCAGCAGCCGCGCCGTGCCGGCGAGAGCCCGGTTGTGGTCCGCTCCGCTCTCCGCCGTGCGCAGGCCGCGCCAGAGCTTCCACGCCCACGGGACGCTGAGCCAGACCAGCAGGCCGCGCGCGTGGCCCGACGGGACCAGCGCCAGCGGCCAGACATAGGCCGCGCCCAGAAGCAGCGCGAACAGCCGCCGCGCCGCCGGCTCCCCCAGCCGCACCACCAGGGTCCGCTTGCCCGCGCGCGCGTCGTTGCCGGCGTCGCGCAGGTTGTTGACCAGCATGATGCAGGCGGCCCAGAACCCGATCGGACAGGCCGCCAGGGCGTAGGCCGGCTGGAAGGTTCCGGTGTGGAGGTAGGCGCTTCCCGCCACCGCGACCGGACCGAAGAACGCGAACGCCGTCAGCTCGCCCAGTCCGTGCGACGACAGCGGGAAGGGCCCTCCCGAGTAGGCCAACGCCGCCAGCATGCAGACACACCCCACGGCGACGATCGGCCAGCCCCCGGCGGCCGCCAGCTGGATCCCGCACAGCGTCGCGGCCGCAAACGCGGCAGCCGCGCCCCCCAGGACCTGCCGATACGAAAGCCAGCCCGACTGGGTGGCGCGGGGCGGCCCCAGGCGCCCGGGGCCGTCGACGCCGGCCGCGAAGTCCAGCGCGTCGTTGGCCAGGTTGGCTCCTACCTGCAGCAGCAGCGCGGCCAGCGCGCAGGTCAGGCCGATCCGCCAGTCGAGCGCGACTTCGGCCCCGGCCAGCGCCGTCCCCACGGCCACCGGCGCGAGCGAGGCGCTCCACGTCCGGGGCCGCGCCGCCCGCCAGAAGGCGACGGGCCACGCCGGCGCGGACGCGGATTCGCTCACGGCAGGCGGGGGAAGCGGCTGAAGTCGGGCTTGCGCTTTTCCATGAAAGCGTCGCGGCCCTCCTTGGCCTCGTCGGTCAGGTAGTAGAGCAGCGTGGCGTCGCCGGCGAGCACCTGCAGGCCGGCCTGTCCGTCACAGTCGGCGTTGAAGGCCGCCTTGAGCATGCGGATCGCCAGAGGGCTCTTCTCCAGGATCTCCCGGCACCAGATCAGGGTCTCCTCTTCGAGCCGCTCCAGCGGGACCACGGCGTTGACCAGCCCCATGTCCAGCGCCTGTTCCGCGTCGTACTGCCGGCACAGGTACCAGATCTCCCGGGCGCGCTTCTGGCCCACCACCCGCGCCATGTACGACGCGCCCCAGCCGCCGTCGAAGCTTCCCACCCGCGGGCCCGTCTGGCCGAAGCGCGCGTTGTCCGCGGCGATCGTCAGGTCGCACAGAAGGTGCAGGACGTGGCCGCCGCCGATCGCGTAGCCAGCGACCATGGCCACGATCGGCTTGGGCAGCGAGCGCATGTCGCGCTGCAGCTCCAGCACGTTCAGCCGCGGCACCCCGTCCCCGCCCACGTAGCCGCCGTGGCCGCGCACGCCCTGATCGCCCCCGGAGCAGAACGCCTCCCGACCTTCGCCGGTCAGGATCGCGACGCCCACCTGCGGGTCTTCGCGCACGTCGCGCAGGGCGTCGCGCAACTCCATCACCGTCTCGGGGCGGAAAGCGTTGCGCACCTGGGGCCGGTCGATGGTCAGCTTGGCGATGCCGTCGCCCGCCTTCTCGTAGCGAATGTCCTGGAATTCGCCCGCGGGCGTCCACTCTGTCTGCATGCGGCTACTCCTCGTTCAGCGTGCGCCGGACGAAGCTGCGCACTTCGGCGGTCCAGCCCGGCGGGTTCTCCAGGTGCGTGGCGTGTCCGCTGCGGGGCACGCCTCGGACCCGGGCGTCCGGGATCTGCCGCGCCATCCGGCGCGCCAACCCGGTGAACTTGACGTCCCATTCGCCGGCCAGCAGCAGGCACGGAGCCCGAACATCCGCGAGACGGCCCCAGAATGACGGCTGCACGCCCGTGCCGGCGCCGCGCAGGCACGCGGCCAGGCAAGCGGCATCGTTGCCCAGACGCCGCCGCCGCTCCTCCGCCAGGACCGCGGGTCCGAGCCGGTGCTGGCTCTCGAACAGCGGCTGGTCCATCCAGGCGCTCACGAACGCCTCCAGCCCTTCGCTCTCGATCCGGCTGGCCCAGTCTTCGTCCGCGCGCACTCGTTCGCGGCGGGCCTCGGGCTCTTCCAGCCCCGGGGTGGCCCCCTCGGCGACCAGCGCGCCGACCCGCTCGGGCCGCAGCACGGCGGCGGCCAGGGAAAGCCTCCCGCCCATCGAGTAGCCGACCCAGGCCGGAGTCCGGCTGCCGCAGGCGTCCAGCACCCGCACCAGGTCGTCGACCTGTTTCTCCAGCGCGTAGCGCGCGGGGTCGGCGCAGCGGTCGGAATCGCCGTGACCCAGCAGATCAACAGCGATCACCCGGAAGTCCCGCGTCAGTTCGGCGCGGACCGGCTCCCAGGCCAACCGCGCCCCGGTGAAGCCGTGCAGCAGCAGCAGATCCGGTCCGTCGCCCCGGCACTCCGCGTTCAGCGCCAGGCCGTCGCGCAGCTCGACCTTCATCCGCCCGACTCCGGAGGGCTCTCGAGCGCGGCTTCGACGCCTTCCAGCAGCGAGCGGCGCAGCTCGGCGCTTTCCCGCGCCCGGGTGCGGACGACGATCAGGTCGACGCCCGCGCGCGGCAGCGCGCGGCGCAGCTTCTCCGCGAGTTCGTCGAGCGTGCGCGCCTCGCCGCAGCGCAGTCCGAAGCCGCGCAGAGCCCGCGCCAGGTCCAGGCCGTGCGGCGCCAGCAGATGCCGCTCGAAGGCCGGCCGCGGCGCGCTGCGCGCCGCGGGGAGCTGCTCGAAGATGCCGCCGCCGTCGTTGTCGATCACCACCGCCGTCAGGCGGGCGTCGCTGTGGGCGGCGGTCGCCCAGACCCCCGCGTCGTGCAGCAGGGCCAGGTCGCCGGTCAGCAGAACGCAGGGGCGCCCGGAGCCCAGCGCGCTGCCCAGCGCGGACGAGAGGGTCCCGTCGATGCCGTTCGCTCCCCGATTGGCCCAGAAGCGCAGCTCGGCGGAAGCGACCGGCCAGAACAGGTCGGCGTCCCGGACCGGCAGGCTGCTGGCCAGGTACACGCAGCTTCCGTCCGGGGTGGAGCGCGCTACGCAGCGCACCACGCCCGGCTCGGTCAGGTCCTTGCGCTCGTCCAGCGAGGCGTCGAGCTGCAGACGCGCCAGACGTCCCGCCCGTACCCAGCTCCGCGCGTAGCCCGCGTCGGGCCCGTCCGGTTCCAGCGCGTCCGCGAGCTGGCGCGCGAGCGCCTCGGGGTCGGCGCGCAGCAGCTCGGCCGCCAGTCCCGAGGGGTCGCTCCAGCCCCAGCGGTCGACCACGATCTGCTCGATCTCCGGGTGCCGCTCCAGGAACAGCCGGTAGGCATTCGAAGTCGGCGCGGCTCCGAAACGCAGCAGAATCCGCGGCGCGTGCGCGTCCGCGAAGCGATCACAGCGCAGCAGAGCATCGTGGGCGTCCACCAGGCCGTCCCGCGAATGCGGGCCGCTGCGGAGCTGCGCCAGCGGTTCGGCCAGGATCGGCCAACCCAGGCGCGAGGCCAGGCGCACCATCGCATCGCGCAGCTCGGGCGACCCGTCGAGCGGGCCGCAGACCAGCCAGCCCCGGCATTCGGCCGCCAGGCGTTTCGCCAGCGTCTCCGCCTCGCGTCCCGCGATCCCCTCCGGCCGGGCCGCCCGAACTCGAGTGAGCGGGGCCGGAGCGCGGCCGAGCGAGGCCAGCGCATCCAGAGCTTCCAGGGCCTCCAGGGCCTCGCGGTCTTCGCGAACTTCGCTGGGGTCGAGCGGCTCGCGCAGCGGCAGGTTGAGGTGGACCGGGCCGGGCTCGGCCGCCAGCGTCTCGGCGGCGGCGCGGGAGACCATCGACCGTACCCGGCGCAGCAGCTCCGCGCTCGGCTCGGGCGTGGGCAGCTCGGCCTCGAAGCGGACGTAGTGCCCGAACAGCCCCACCTGCCGGATCGTCTGCCCGGCGTCGCAGTCGCGCAGTTCGGGCGGCCGGTCGGCCGTCATCACCAGCAGCGGGACGCGACCGTAGTTCGCTTCGATCACCGCCGGCAGGTAGCCCGCGGCCGCCGTCCCCGAGGTGCACAGCAGCGCAACCGGCTCGCGCGCGGCCCGGGCCAGCCCGAGCGCCAGATAGCCCGCGGAGCGCTCGTCGAGGACCGAGTGGTCCTGGATCGCGGGTTCCTCCGCGAGCGCCAGGGCCAGCGGGGCCGAGCGCGAGCCCGGGGAGACGACCGCGTGGCGCAGCCCGGCGCGGGCCAGCTCTTCGACCACGGCCGCGGCCCAGGCGAAGGTACGATTCAGCCGGCGCACGCGCGCTCCAGTGCGTCGCGCATGACCTGGAGTTTCAGGCGGGTCTCCGCGGCCTCCAGCTCGGGTTTCGAATCGGCCACCAGACCCGCGCCCGCGAAAAGCTGCGCCGCGCGGCCGCGCAGCAGCGCGCAGCGCAGCGCGGCGTGGAACTCGCCGCCGCCGGAGGGTTCGAGCCAGCCGACGGTGCCAGCGTACCAGCCGCGGTCGAAGGATTCGTGCTTGCGGATCAGTTCCAGCGCCTCGGGGCGGGGCGTCCCGGCCACGGCTGGAGAGGGGTGCAGGCGCTCCAGCAGTTCCAGCAGGTGCAGCCCCGACCGCACCCGGCCCGAGATCTCGGTGTTCAGGTGCTGGGCGTTGCCGGTCCGGCGCAAGCCCGGCTGGGAGGGGATTTCGACCTCGGAGCAGGCCTCGCTCAACGTCGCGGCGACCGCCTCCACCACGAACGCGTGCTCCGCCAGGTCTTTTTCGGAACTCCGCAGACGGATCGCCTCCAGCGCGTCCCGGTCCGGGTCGTCGTCTCGCGCCGCGGTGCCGGCCAGGGCCTCGGCGCGGACCCGCTCGCCTTCGAGCCGGACGACGCGCTCGGGCGTCGAGCCGACCAGCGTCGCTTCTCCGAAACCGCAGGCAAAGCTCAGACAGCGGGGATGCGCGGCGCGAAGCGCGGCGAGAAGCGACCCCACGGACTCCCCGCCGTCCAGGCCGACGGTTTCGCAGTCCGCGAGCACGACCTTCCTCGCCCCCCCGGCGCGGATCGCGCCGATCATCTCGCGGGCCTTGAGCGCGTAGCGTTCCGCGAGTTCGCCGGGGGGCGGCGAGCTGCGGAGCGCGCCGCCCAGTCCTGGCCCGGCCGGCGCGTCCGCGAACCAATTCCGGATGCGCGCGCAGAGCCTGCGCTCCAGCTCTTTTAGGTCCCGGTCGGGCGCCACCTGCGCGGCGGCGGTCAGGCGCCGCTCTTCGGCGTCTTCCTCGAACAGGAGTTCGGGCAGCGTCAGGCGCCCGTTTCCGAACTCCCTCCAGTCGGCTCCTCTGCCGGAGTCGCCGCGCGGTTCGAAGGCGAAACCGCCCAGCAGAAGCGGCCGCGCGCCCGGCTCCGCCTGGATCCGGCTCCACGCCTCCCGCACCGCCGGCGCCCAGGCCGCCGGACCGGCCGCTCCCGAGGGTCCCTTCAGCTCCAAAGCGCCGCCCACGGCCACGAGCGATCGATTCTCCGTGGGTTGGAAGGCGGCGAAGCGCGGGGCGCCGCGGCGGGCCGCGCGATCGAAGAGCGCGAGAGGATCGAAACGGCTTGGCGCGGAGAGCCGAAAGACCGCCAGCGCCGGGCGTCCGCTTTCGCGTGCCCTGGAGCGGGCCCGCTCGAGCGCGCCCCGAATCCGGCCGTCGCCCGGCATCAGCTCCACGGGGAGCCCTCCGGGACGGCGTCCGTTGCGGCGGCCAGGGCCTCCAGCGTTTCGTCCCCGTCGTCTCCCAGCCGCGACCTCACGCGTTCCATCAAGGTGCGCTGAAAGTGCAGCGAGACCAGCGTGACGGACGCGGGCAGGAGCCGCCGGAAGGCTTCGATCACCTGCCCGAGCGAGCGCTCCCCCGAACTGCCGCGCCGCCGCACGTGAGCTTCGAAGATCTCGATCGCCCGGTCCGACAGCTCCCGGACGTGGGCGGCGTGGCTCTGCGCCAGAGGCAAGAGCACCTCGACCGGGATGCCCGCGTCGAGCAGCTCCCGCGCCGCCTTCGCGCAGCGCAGGTCCGCTTCCGAAAACAGCGCCTCTCCGTCGACCTCGGCGGGTTGCAGCAGCGCGGAGCGCCGCATCACCTCCAGCAGGGGCGGGGCCACACCGGCCTCCGCCGCGAGCTCGTCCAGCCGATAGCTGCGCGCCCCTTCCGCTTCCGACACCACCCGCAGCAGCGAGCGTCTCAGGGTTCCGGACTCGCCGTCGGCGAGCACCCGCCCGATCGCCGCCAGCTTGAGGCCCTGGCGGTTCAGTTCGCGGATCTCGCGCAGCCGCTCCAGATGCGACTCCGAGTAGATCGCCACCCGCCCCCGGCGGGCGGGAGAGGGCAACAGCCCCCGCGACTGGTAGAAGCGCACGGTATCGACTCCGACGCCGGCCGCGTGGGCGATCTCCTCGACTCTGTACTCGCTGGGGGAATCTTTCATCTGGAGACTATTAGAGTAAACGCTCGAACTATTTTGTCCAAGCGGCCTTCGAGGGAGTGCGCTTCCCCGTGCCGCCGGCGGCATCGATGGCCCGGGGGCGCGACAGGCGCGGCGGGATTCGGCATGCTAGCGGTGGAGAGCACGGAAGTTCTCACCTGATGCTTCCCAGCCTCACGCTTTCGGCATGGCGCCCGGGAGCCGTCGGACCGGAACCGCTGGCAGCCTCGATCCATCGCCCCGCGGTCCGGTGCGGATCCCCGTGGAGAACCAGTGAGTGAGTGATCGAGACAATCTCTCGTCCGGCCAGCGCTCCGGGAGGCGCCGCAACCGGCGGCGCTCCGGCAACGGTCAGCGACGCTCGCGCAGCTCCAGCGCGAAGTACCGGCGCAAGGTCGAAGAGAAGCTCTTCGGCAAGAAAGGCGACCGCGCCCGGTTGCGAATGGTCGAGCGCCTGCGCGAGGCGCACGGAACGCCCGGCCTGCAGCGCGTCTTCCGCGAGTACGTCCGGGGCTACGGCCTGCCGGCCGACTTCGACCTGCTGACCCTGCTGCTCGACCTCGGCGACGAACAGGACATCGTGACCGTGCTGGGCGGGATCGAAGAGCTGCGCGAATCGATTTCCCCCGAGGAGAAATCGCTGCTGCGCAAGCGACTGCGGAACCTCGAGATGGCGACCGAGTTCGACGAAGTGGCCGACGCCACCGTCGACCTGCTCGAACGGCTCTAGCCCGCCGCGTGGGCTTTGAAGCGCTTGAACGAGAACTGATCCGGATCGACGGCCGGCCCTACGGCCACTATCGGGACCTGCGCGGCCGGCGCTATGACCTGGACGGCTGCGAACTGCGTTTCGAGCACGTCCAGGGCGATCCGTTCGCCGCGCCCAGCCGATTGCGGGTCGACCTGCCGGCGGCCGGACTGGGCCTGCCGGGCTGGGCGCACGCGGGTCGGGACGCCAGGCGCGCCTGCGCGGACTTCCTGCAGCGGGCGCTGCGGCCGGCGCTGGCGCAGGCGGCGGGCGGCGTGGGCAGCGGCAAGAGCGGCCTGCTCGAGATCGCCCCGGCGGGACAGGAAGTGCTGGAGCGCACCGGCGTGGTGGTCGCCGCGGACGGCGGCGCGCGGGTTCGCCTGTGCGCCGGCCTGCCGGCGGCGGGGCGGCGCATCCTGGGGCACGTCGCGGCCGATCTACTGACGCGGCGCCTTGCCTCGGGTCTGCGGGCCGTCACGCATGCGCTCGACCTCGACACGCTCGAGGAGCACGTGCGGGCGGTCGAAGATCAGGTGGCCCTGCGGGAGCAACTCGCCGAGCGCGGATTGATCGCGTTTCTGGCCGAGGGCAGCCTTCTGCCGCGCCGCAGCGGGGCGGATCCGCGGCCGTTGCCCGACGCGCTGCCGCTGCAGGTCCCCGCGGACCTGGCGGTCGAACTCGAGGCGCCGCACGCCGGAACGCTGCGCGGTCTCGGGATCCGCGCCGGCGTCAGCCTGATCGTGGGCGGCGGCTATCACGGCAAGTCGACCCTGCTGCAGGCGCTGGCCCTGGGCGTCTACGATCATCTGCCGGGAGACGGCCGCGAGCGCTGCGTCTCCGCGGCCGAGCTGGTGAGCGTGCGGGCCGAGGACGGCCGCTCGGTGCGGGGTGTCTGCCTGGCGCCGTTCATCCGCGACCTCCCGCTGGGCCGCGAGACCGCGTTCTTCGACACCGACGACGCGTCCGGCAGCACCTCGCAGGCGGCCGCCATCGTCGAGGCCCTCGAAGCCGGGGCGACGGGCCTGCTGATCGACGAGGACACCGCCGCGACCAACTTCATGATCCGCGACGCGCGCATGCGCCGCCTGGTCCCCGGGGACGGCGAGCCGATCACGCCCTACATCGACCGGGTGCGCCAGCTCTGGGAGAGCCGCGGGGTGTCTTCGGTGCTGGTGGTCGGCGGGGCGGGCGACTACCTGGACGTAGCGGACCGCGTGATCCAGATGCAGGCCTACCAGCCGCGCAACGTCACGGCGCGGGCGCGCGAGGTCGCGGACTCCCTGCCGCTGGGGGTGGCGGCGCCGCGCGCGCCCGGCGAGTGGCCGCCCGGCGCGCGGCGCATCCCGCTGCCGGAAAGCCTCGACCCGAGTCGCGGCCGCAAGCCGGAACGCGTGCGCGCGGTGAAGACGCGCTCGATCGAGTTCGGCAGCGAAGAGATCGACGTCGGCACGCTGTACCAGCTCGTGGATGCGGGGCAGTGCCGCATGATCGGCGACGCGCTGCTCGAACTCGCGCGCGGGCTCTGCGACGGGCGGCGCGACCTCGCCCTCATCCTGGAAGCGCTCGAAGCCGGCCTGCAGGCCGAGGGACTCGAAGCCGTGGCGGAGGCGGGCTTCGGCGACCGCTCCCGCGCGCGGCGCTTCGAGGTCGCCGCGGCGCTGAACCGCCTGCGCAGCCTGCGCCTGACGCCGCCCGCGGACGCGGACTGAAAGGACCGGCGGCGGGGCTCGCAGCCGGTCTACGGATCGGAAGGCGCTCTAATCCGGCTCAGGCGCCGGCGCTGGGCCGCGACGAGACGGACTCGTGCCAGCGCGCCAGGTTCTGCTGGTCGTCCTGAATGCGGATTCCGGTCACGCGCCCGAAGTCCACGGCGGCCAGCAGCGTGATGTCGGCGACGGTGAAGCGATCTCCGGCAACGTAGGGGCGTTGGGCCAGTTCCCCGTCCATCCAGGCCAGGCGCCCCAGGACGTTTCGCTTGGAGACTTCGCCGTATTCGGGCACCTGCTCGATGCGCTCTTTGAAATAGTCGTGGGTGTTCTGGAAGGTGGCGAAAACCGACAGCACGATCTCGTGCTCCATCCGCCGATTCCACATCTCGACGAACGCCGCCTCCCGAGCGTCCCGTCCCAGCAGGTTCGGCTCCGGGTGCAGATCCTCGAGGTAGCGGCAGATCGCCATGCTCTCGGACAGGAAGCTGCCGTCGTCCAGCTCCAGCACCGGGACCTTGCCCATCGGGTTCAGTTCCATGAAGGGCTGCTTGCGGTTCTCCATGCTGTTGATATCGACCTCGACCCGGGGCAGATCGATGCCCTTCTCGGCGGCGAAGATGTGCACCCGGCGCGGGCTGGGTGCGATCGCGGACGTGTGGAGCTGCATTTCGGTCCTCCTGAGGGGCCGCATTCTGACACGCGCGGGGACTCCGGAGGTCGCTTGCCCCGCCCGCGGCGGTGCCGGCCCGGAAAACCTCGGAGCCCACGGGCGCGGGGAGCCGGAGCGTTGTTAGGATCGGCCGCATGCAGGAGTTCGAACTGCGGGCGCGCGTCACGGCGAGTCCCGAAGCCGCCTGGGCGGCCTACACCGACCACCGGGGCTGGCAGGACTGGGCCGGCGTCAGGGAAGTCGTCCTCAGACAGCAGGGCGACCCCGCGCCCAACGGACTGGGGGCGATCCGCGTGGCGCGTCAGTCCGGGATCGCGATCGAAGAGGAGATCACGCGCTTCGATCCGCCGCGCCGGCTCGAATACCGGATGGTGGCGGGTCTTCCGGTGCGCGACTACCGCGGCCAGGTGAGCTTCGCCCCCGAGGGCGACGGCACCTCGATCGTCTGGCGGGTGAGCTTCCGCCCGCTCGTGCCGGGCACGGGCCGGTTGCTGAAGGCAGTCGTGCGCCGCGGCCTCGGCGAGGTCCTGGAACGCTTTGCCCGCCTGCCGCTCTAGGGCGATTCCGATTGGAACCGATTCGAGACGCACGGGCCGCCCCGGGATCCGGATCGGACTCGAAAGCTTCTAGGCGCGCGGCCAGGAGGGCGTGCGTTTCTCCAGGAAGGCGTCGATGCCCTCCTTGGCGTCGTCGGAAAGCATGCCGCGGGTCATGGCGTCCGCGGCCTGGGCATAGGCGGCGTCGACGCCCTGGGCGAGCTGCTCGTAGAAGGTTCGCTTGCCGCCCTGCACCACGGCCGCGGGCTTGCTCGCGATCAGCTCCGCCAGCGCGTCCACGCTCCGGTCGAGCTCCTCCGGCGGGACCACGCGGTTGACCAGGCCGTAGTCGAGCGCCTTGGCGGCGTCGATCATCTCGCCGGTGACCAGCATCTCGAACGCGCGCTTGCGCGAGACGTTGCGCGCCAGGGGCACCGAGGGCGTGGAGCAGAACAGCCCGATGTCGACGCCTGGGGTGGCGAAGCGCGCGTCGGCGGCGGCCACCGCCAGGTCGCAGGCCGCCACCAGCTGGCAGCCCGCGGCCGTCGCGACACCCTGCACGCGCGCGATCACCGGCTGGGGGATGCGGCCGAGCCGCAGCATGGTCTCGCTGCTGCGCCCGAACAGCCGCTGGTAGTAGTCGCGGTCGGGATGCGAGCGCATCTGCTTCAGATCGTGCCCGGCACAGAAGTTCCGGCCGGCGGCCGCGATCACGACCACGCGCGCGTCGGGGTCCTTCTCGAGCGCGTCGAGCTGCTCCGCCAGCGCGTCGATCAGTTCGTCGGTGAGGGCGTTCGAGCGCTTCGGGCGGTTCAGCGTGAGCGTGACCCGTCCGTCCGCGTCCTCGCGCAGCAGACAGTCTTCCGGTTTTTCCACGGCTCCTCCTAGCGGAAGCGCTCGATCACCTCGCGGGCGAAGCGCTCGAGATACGGATACATCTTCTCGGCGGGAAAGCCCGCCGGCGTGGTGTTGCCGCCGCCGAAGACCAGGTGAGTGTAGGGCGCCTCCTCGAGCTTCCGCTCGACCGCGGCGACGATTTCCGAGCCGTCCCGGACGACGTAGTCGGCGACGCTCGGAGGACGCATGCGCATTCCGCCCCGCATGGCCTCGAGCAGGACCGGGTCGTGTCCGCTGGTCGCGGACTCCTCGTACCAGCCCGCCATGGCGGTCTTTTCCCAGTCCAGGTAGGGCCGGATCTCCTCGCGCGTTCGCTCGGGGTCGTCGGAGATGAAGAACGACCCCAGCATCATGCCGTGCACGCCGAAGTCGGACGGATCGCGGCCGCGGGCGCGCAGTCCCTCGGCGTAGGCGTCGTAGGTCCGGCGCGCGTTGCCGTCCACGTCGATCAGCAGCAGCGACGCGTCGTGGCGCGCCGCGCGCTGCGCGGCGGGTTTGCTGCGCGCCCCGACCCAGAGCGGCAGCGGCCGCTGCACCGGCTTGGGGTAGACCGAGCCGTTGGTGACCTGGAAGTGGCGGCCTTCGAACGAAAACTGCTCCTCGCCCAGGGCGCGGCGGATGATCTCGATCCCCTCTTCCATGCGGCCGGCGCGGTGGCGGCGGCTGATCCCGTAGGCCTCGTACTCCTCGCGGCGGTAGCCCAGTCCCAGGCCCAGGTTGAAGCGCCCGTTGGAGAGGATGTCGACCAGCGCCGCGCTCTCCGCCACCGCCAGGGGATGGTGCAGGGGCAGCAGCAGCAGCCAGGTGCCGATCTTGATGCGCTCGGTGCGCGCCGCGATGGCCGCCGCGACCGTCAGCGGCGCGGGGTTGTAGCCGTCGCCCGGCGAGAAGTGGTGCTCCGGCAGCCAGACCGTGCCGAATCCGAGTTCCTCGGCGAAGGCGATCTGGCGCAGCATGTCCTGGTAGAACTCCGGCGACGGCTGCTTGAACGGTTCCGGGTTGCGGAAATTGAAGCAGAGGCCGAAGTCCACCGACTCAGCTCTCCGGATCGGTGACCACGATTTCGACGAACTGCGCCAGCGCCTCGTCGGCGCGCTCGGCCAGCACCTCCGGCGTCGCGCTGCCGAGCGGATGGGCGACCGTCGCCCAGCGCACGCCGGGCAGGCCGCCGATCCTGGACATGGCTTCGATCACGACGCGGAACTTGTCCGTCCCGACCAGCATGCTGGGGATCCCGCGCTTTTCCAATTCGATGCTGTTGAGCAGACCGCTCGAACTGCACGAGCCTCAATCGCCGTGCGTGAGCATGATCGCGTCGCAGCGCTCGACCTCCTTCCACTCGTCGGGGCGCATCACCCTCCCGGCGTTGTAGGTGCCGCGCACGATCTCGGCCACGCCGTGATCCCGGCGCAGCCGCTCTTCGACCAGGTCCATCAGTTCCCGGGCGTTGAGCTTGGTGTTGTCGTACAGGCCGATCGTCTTGCCTTCCAGGGACTCCAGGCGCTCGGCCGGAACGCCCGGCTCGACGATCGGCTCCGTGGTCGGATCCAGGAGTTGCAGACTCATTTCGATTCTCCCGTGGTTCGGATGACTTTGGAGACCTGCCCCCCGTAGGGGAGCAGTGCGTGAACGAACGCGCCGGCGGTTCCACCGGCGATCACAACCAGGATGTTTTCCGGCTTGGCGGCGATGGCCAGGCTGCGCTCCTCGTCGCCGGGCTCGACCTCGCCGCCGCGGCGGTCGATGGGGCTGCCGCCCGTGGGCCAGCCGTTGCGCTTGGCCCAGGCGGCGCTGCGCGTGGTGCCCTCGAAGATGGCGCCGCGGATGTCCGCCTTCGACCAGCCGTCGCGCGCGAAGATCTCGGCGTTCTCGGGCGGGATGACCAGCACGCACCAGCCGTAGCGGGAGAGCTTGCCGGTGCCCACCAGGAAGTGCGACAGCGTCGCGCAGATCTCCGCGGCCGTGGGCTCGGCGTGGGCCGAGAACTGAATGTGTCCGCCGGTGGCGAAGGCCGTGACCACGCTCTGCTCCGGCGCGTAGCCGAGCTCGACGTGCAGCGGACGCAGGCTGGGAAAGTCCTCTTCGTTCTCGGGCAGGTGGTAGCCGGCGTACTTGCCGGGCTGTCCGAGGGTCGCGCGGTCCAGCACGGGACGCACCGCCTCCGCTTCGGCGCCCGCGCCCGGGACCGAGCCCATGGCGTTGATCTGGGTCAGCCGCACGGCCCGCCCGATGGTGGAGTTGGCGCGGTTTCCCGGGCCGAAGACGTTGCCTCGGTAGTTCATGCCGAGCTGGTTGCGGATCGGGCCGTTGACCACGAAGCCGATCGCCGAACCGCCGGTGGTGGCGTTGCAGGCGTGGATGCCGAAGGGCTCGGTGGCGATCGCTTCGACGATCGCGAGCACGACCGGGAAGTACTCCGGCCGGCAGCCCGCCATCACCGCGTTGATCGCGACCTTCTCCACGCTGACGTGGCGCCGGCGCGTGGGATAGTGCGCGACGATCTCGCCCGGCGGGCGCCCCGCGGCCTCGATGAAGGCGCCGACCCGATCTTCGGTGGGCGGGACGATCGGCAGACCGTCGGTCCAGCCGCGCTCGAAGAACATCTCCTGCGCCGCGTCGAAATCCTGCGCCTCGTAGCGCGCGGATTGAAGTGCCGTCGGGGCCACGGATTCTCCGTGTCAGGCTGCGGCGAGCTTACACGACCCGCGGCCGGCCGGTCAGCCCTCCCTCAAGTCTGATGAGCCGGATTCCGCCGCCGCCCGACGAGCTTTCCCAGCCGCTGCCGCAGATCTTCCAGGATCAGGTAGGCGCTGGGCGTCACGTACAGCGTGATGAAGGTCGAGATCAGCACACCGAAGGCCAGCGAGGTCGCCATCGGAATCAGGAACTGCGCGGTGAAGCTGCGGTTGAGCAGCAGCGGGGTCAGGCCCGCGAAGGTCGTCAGCGAGGTCAGCACGATCGGCCGCACGCGCGAGATCGCCGCGTCGCGCACCGCCTCGAAGGGCGCCAGGCCCTGAGCCCGGAGCTGGTTGGTGCGGTGCATCAGGATCAGGCTGGAGTTGACCACCACGCCCGAGGCCGCGATCACGCCCATCAGCGACAGGAAGCTGAGCGACTGGCCCATCAGCAGATGCCCGCCGATCGCGCCCACCAGCCCGAACGGGATCACCGACATGATGATCAGCGGCTGCAGGTAGGAACGCAGCGGGATCGCCAGCAGCGCGTAGATGCCGAACAGCGCCAGTCCGAAGTTGCGGCCCAGGTCGCCCAGGCTCTCGAGCTGCTCGCGCTGCTCGCCCTCCAGGCTGTAGGTCAGTCCCGGATAGTCCGCGAGCAGTTCCGGCAGCACTCCGGCCTGCAGCGCCGCGACGATCTCGTTGGGCGTCGAGACGTTCTCGTCCACGTCCGCCGACACGTCGATCACCCGCTGCCGGTTGGCCCGCTGGATGTTGGAGAACCCGCGCCCGTGCTCGGCCCGGGCCACGTTGCCGAAGGGCACCTCGACGCCGTCCGCCGCGCGGATGCGCATGTTCTCCAGGTCTCCCAGCGAGCGCCGCTCCGACTCCGGGTAGCGGACCATCACGCGGATGTCGTCGCGGCCGCGCTGGATGCGCTGGGCCTGCTCGCCGTAGAACGCCTGGCGGACCTGGCGCCCCAGGTCGGCCCGGGTCAGGCCCAGCGCCTCGGCGGAGGGCAGGATGTCGAGCTTGAGTTCCTGCTTGCCCCCGCGAAACGAGTCCGTGATGTCCAAAGCCCCGGGAAAGGCCGTGAGCGCGCGTTTGAGCCGGGCCGCCGCCTCGCGCAGCTGATCCACGTCGGGGCCGCGCAGGCGGATGGACAGCGCGTCGCCCAGGTCGAAGAGCGAGGCGGTGAAAATCAGCTCCACCGCGTCCGGGATCGGCCCCGTGATCTCCCGCCAGCGCTGCGCGACCTCGCGGGTGCGGATCGCGCGCTCCTCGGAGGGGATCAGCTCCAGGGTCACTTCGCCCAGGTGCGAGTTGGAGAACTCGGCCGCGTCCACGCCCCGGCCAGGCTGGCTGCGCTGGGCGACGGAAGTCGGCTGGTCCCCGACCGAGACCATGACGTGCTTGACCAGGCTGCGCCCGTCCTCGGCGAACTCGCCGTCGATCTGCTCGCGCAGGCGCTGGCCGGCGGCCTCCAGCCTGCGCAGCGCCGCCTCCGTGGTCTCGATGGGCGTGCCCGCCGGCAGCGTCAGCAGGGCGCTGACGTAGTTGGCCTCGATGAAGGGAAAGAAGGTGAAACGCATCCAGCCGCCCGCGATCGTGCCCAGCGTCCAGAGCAGCAGGCAGAGCGCGGCGGCGGCGGCGGTGTAGCGCCAGCGCAGGCAGGTCTCGACCGCCCCGCGGTAGGTCGTGTTGGCGAAGCGCTCGAAGCCGCTGGAGATGCGGTCCTGGAAGCGCTGCCAGCGGGCCATCGCTCCCCCGGAGCGGTCGTCCGCCCGCTCCGCGCGGACGTGCGCAAGGTGCGCGGGTAGGATCAGCAGGCACTCGACCAGCGAGAACAGCAGCGCGCAGATCACGATCACGCCCATCGAGCCGAACATCTGGCCCGTGTTCCCCCCGGAGAACATCAGCGGCAGAAACGCGCAGACGGTGGTCGACACCCCGAAGATCACCGGAACCGTGACGTCCGAGGTGCCCTCCACCGAGGCTTCGAGCGGAGCGGCTCCGCCCCTCTGACGGGAGTAGACGCTCTCGCCCACCACCACCGCGTCGTCGACCAGAATGCCCAGCACCAGGATGAAGGCGAAGGTCGTCAGCACGTTGATCGTCATGCCCGTCGCCGGCATCAGGACGATCGCCCCCAGCAGCGAAATCGGGATGCCCAGGCTCACCCAGCCCGCCACGCGCGGGCGCAGGAACAGCGCCAGCACCACCAGCACCAGCCCGAAGCCCAGCCCCCCGTTGCGGAACAGGATGCCGATGCGGTCGCGCAGACTCTCGATGTTGTCGCGCCAGACCACCAGTTCGACGCCCTCGGGCATGCTCTCCCGGACGCGCTCCACGTAGTCCATCACGGTGTTGGCGATCTCGATGCCGTCCTGGTCGCCGACGCGGTACACGCGGACCATCGCGCTGGGCAGGCCGTCGAAGGTCGCGTACTGGTCGACGTCGCGGAAGTCGTCGCGCACCCGGGCGATCTCGCCCAGCGGGACGCGCGTGCCGTCCGGGCGCTGGAGGGCCAGGATGCGTTCGAACTCCGCCCCGCGGTAGGCCTGGCCCTGGGTGCGCAGCAGGATCTCGCCGCCCTCGGTCTTGAGCGACCCGCCGGGCACGTCCAGCGAAGACGTCCGCACGGAGCGGGCGACGTCGTCGAAGGTCAGGCCGTGGCGGCGCAGCGCAGCCTCGGACACCTCGACCGAGATCTCGTCGGGACGCACGTTGATCAGCTCCGCCTGCGTGACGGACGGCAGCGAGACGATCCCGTCGCGGATCCGCTCGCCCAGGCGCTTGAGCGTGCGCTCGTCGGCCCGGCCCGCGATCACCACGTCGATCACCGAGCGCAGCGGATCGTTGGCGGAGATGACCGGCTTCTCGGCCTCCTCCGGGAAGGTGTCGATGGCGTCGACGCGGTTCTTCACGTCGTCGAGCGCCTTGGCCAGGTCCGCCCCCTCGAGCAGCTCCGCGCGTACCACGCAGGCGCCCTCGCTGGCGGTCGCGAAGAGGTCTTTCACGCCCTCGGTGCCGTCGATGGCCTCCTCGACGCGCGTGCACACGCCCGACTCGACTTCTTCGGGAGCCGCGCCCAGATAGGGGACGACCACGCTGACGGTGTCCACGTCCACGTCGGGAAACATCTGCTGGGTCAGCGTGGGCATCGTCAGCACGCCGGCGGCGATGATCGTCCACATCAGCAGGTTCGCGGCCACCGTGTTGCGCGCGAACCAGGCGACGACGCCCCTCATCCGGCCGCTTCCGGCTCCGCCACGCGCACGCGCATTCCATCCACCGCCGCGTCGAGCGGCGAAACGCAGACCCGCTCACCCGCGGCGAGACCGGCGGAGACCAGCACTTCCTCGCCCCTGGCGCGCAGGATCTCGACCGCGCGGAAGCGCAGGCGATCGTCCGGGTCGATCACGAATATCCGGTCGGAGCCGCGCATGGCGGCGCGCGGCAGCTCGAAGACGCCGTCCACCCGGCGCCCGAGGATGCGCGCCTCGACGAACAGGCCGACCGGCAGTACCGCCCGGCTGGCGTCTCCGTTGCGCCCGTAGGGGTCGTCCACCCGCGCCACCACGCGGACCATGCGGGTGCGCGGATCGATCTCGCCTTCGGTGCGCACCACGCGGCCCGACCACTCGCGGCGCTCGCCCCGCCAGTCGGCCGACAGGATCACCTCCGGGCCGTCCGCCGCGTCGTCGCCCCGCGAGGAGTCGGGAACGTCGGCGTGGGCCATGTCCGCGTCGGAGATGGGCAGCAGGATCTCGGCGTAGTCGATCGCGTACAGCCGGGCGATGCGCTCGCCCCGCTTCACGAACTGCCCCAGGTCCGCCGTCTTCTCGCGCACCCGCCCGTCGAAGGGAGCGCGCAGCCAGGTGCGCTCCAGATCGCGCTGCGCGCGGCTCAGCTCGGCGCGCGCGGCCCGGGCCTGCGCGGCCGTGACCCGCTCGCGGTTGAGGGCGTCGTCGAGCTGCGCGGGGCTGGCCGCTCCGCTGCTGGCCAGCGCGCGGCGGCGCTCCAGCTCTTTCCGCGCCCGATCGTGTTCGCTCTCGGCGCGCGCCCGCTCCGCCCGGGCGCGCTCCAGGGCCGCCTCGTAGTCGGCCGCGTCGATGCGCGCCAGGACCTCGCCGCGACGGAAGAAGCCGCCGGTCTCGAAGTTCGGCGAGGTCTCGATCAGGGAGCCGTCCAGCTCGGTGACCAGGTTGCTCTCGGTGCGCGGCCGGACCGTGCCGTGGGTGTGGATGTCGATCCTCGCCTCCCCGGGCTGCGTCACGACGGCGCGGACCAGCGGCGCCGGGGGCTCGGGGGTCTTGGCGTCGAGCGCGGGCCGGCAGGTGCCCAGCACGATCATTCCGGCCAAGCCCAGCACGAGCAGGCCGAACGGCGCCCAGAGTCGCCGGCGGATCCGCGAAAAAACTTCCACCTCCCCGAATCCTAGCCGACCCGTGCAGCCGCGCCTTCCGGAGCGGGCCGTTCAGCCCTCGGCGGCCTGATCGAAGAACTCCTGGTAGGAGAGCTGCTGGCGGTGGAAAACGTCCACACGGGTCTGATCGACGCCGTGGATGCGGAAGGGGTGGCCCAGCAGGCTGAGCCGGTTGAGGGTGTGGTCGGAGTCGGCGGCCCCCTCGGCTCGGATGTTGGCGATCATTTCGCGCCAGTCGGCGCAGTCCGCCTCCAGAATCCAATCGGGGTCGTAAGCCTCGACCTCGGAAGCTTCTAGCTCGCAGATCTCGGTGCAGTCATAGACTTCGAAGACCGCGCCGAAGTAGCGGTCGTCTTCGAGTTCGTCGTCCGCGCGCACCGCGAAGACCGCGCGCGAGTCGGTGAAGCCCAGCGCCCGGAACTTGTCCGAGTTGTCGTTCATGCGCCGCTGCAGGACACGGAAGAAATCGACGGATGGAAAGTCACTCATCTCGGGTCGCCTCGAAGGGGAACGGCTAGAAGGGTGGCTGCGTGGGCACCTGGCAGCGGTCCCGGCGGTTCAGGCCGACCGCGTCCAGCCGGGCCAGCCAGCGCTCCCCGATCTGCGGCCAGAACTCGCGCAGCACCGACCAGCCGGCCGCCGCGTTTTCCGGGCCTCCGCCGAGCAGCAGGGCCAAGGGCTCCAGCACGCGCGGATTCAGCAGGTGGCCTTCGACCTGGGCCGGCTCGAAACGATCGGCGACCGCGTGCAGCCGCTCCGCCGCCTCCCGCTCCGGGGGAGCGTCGCGCAGGTAGCAGCCGATCCGCTTGCAGCCCCAGGAGACGTGCCGCGCGCAGTCCTGCATGACGCGCTCCAGCAGGCGGCGGTCGAATTCGCTGCGCGCGCCGGCCGCAGCCAGGCGCAGCAGGTCCAGCATCACGCCGTTCAGCCACACGTCGATCGCCAGCACCACGGCATTGAAGTCGCGCGGGACTTCGCCGCTGAAACCCTGCGAGGCCTCGTTGCAGACTTCCAGCAGGCCGGCGTCGAAGCCTTCGACCTGCGCGCCCATGCCGCCGCCGTTCGACAGCAGCCGCTTGCGCAGCGCGTTGGCGTGCAGAGCGTAGTCGAAGATCTCGTAGGCCAGGTAGCTCTTGATCTCGACGAAGCGGTAGTGGAGGCGACCCACGTAGCCGCCGACCGCGTCCGAGCAGAAGTACTCGCACTGCAGCAGCCAGGTCAGGATCTGGTCGAAGGCGCGCTCCAGCGGAGGGGGCAGGCGCTGCATGTCCTCCCAGCGCAGGCTCAAGGCGGGCCTCCACTGCCGGTCCAGAGCCTCCTCGGCCAGCGGCCCGGCGTCGTCGATCCAGACCTCGTACTTCTCTTCGATCTCGCGCGCCCCGCCCCACTTCGGCGCCAGGCGCTCTTCCAGGTTTTCGGGTACGCGGGGGCTGGGCTTGACGAAGCGCGAGTGCATCAGCCGCCGGTAGGCCTGCACCTCGGGCACGGGCCGGTCGCAGACTTCGGTCACGGCCATGTAGGTCATGCCGACCGCGTCGGGCCGGGCGCGTTTGCCCCACTCGCTCCATTCCCCCCCGTCGAGCGGGGTGTGGAACCAGTGGCCCAGCTCGCCCCGGCTCAGCTTGACGGTCTGGAAGTGCCGCGACTGGTTGGCGACCACCTCCTCGCGGGGAGGCAAGGGGCGCGGCCGCAGCCGCGGCATCTCCAGCGTCCTCAGACGCTCGCGTTTCTCGCTCATGCGCCGGGCTCTCCGCCTAGAACGGGGCTTCGCGCGGGATCAGGCACTTGTCGCGCCGGGGGAACCCGGCGCGATCGCAGCGCGCGAGGTATTCCTCGACGCAGCCGGCCCAGAACTCGCGCACCATGTCCCAGCCCTTGTCCAGCTCGCCGGTGCTGCCGGCGGCCATCAGCGCGAAGGGCTCGATCACGTTGGGGTTGATCAGCAGGCCGAAGCCGCTGGCCGTCGCCTCGTCGACCGAGGCGAAGTAGTGAAGCATCTCCAGCGCGCGCTCGCGCTCCTCGGCCGGAGCGTGGTCCAGGTAGTACTTGATGCGCATGGTGCCGA
This sequence comes from Pseudomonadota bacterium, assembly GCA_021295775.1. Taxonomy (GTDB): domain Bacteria; phylum Myxococcota_A; class UBA9160; order SZUA-336; family SZUA-336; genus JAGWBS01. The sequence continues at coordinate 25,783 of JAGWBS010000028.1, forward strand.
AGGACACGTGGCGCGCCTCGTCCTGGAGCACGCGGCGGAACATTTCCTTGTCGCAGGGGTTGCGGCCCAGGAACTCGCCGAAGCGGAAGAAGTCCAGCACCACCGCCTCGCCCATCATCTGCACCGAGTAGGACATGCCCAGGAACTCCCAGGTGGCGCGCGGGTTGGTGGGGCCGATCACGTCGGGGTGATCTTCGGGCTTCAGCGCGCTGGACAGGGTGTCCGCACTCATGGACAGCAGCGCTTCCGCGGTCGGCTCGATTCCCGGTCCGCCGCCGTTGGCGAACATCCGCTTGCCGAACGCCTCCATGTGGCGCGACTCGTCGGCGCACTGCGTCGCCATGAACTGCCGCACCTCGGGGAAGGACGGGTCCACGCGCATCATGTAGTGCGGGAGGATGTCGGTGGGCGTGAACTCGACCGGGTGCAGGAAGCTCAGGAACTGGCACATCGCCCGCTCCTGGTCGTCGGGCAGCGGCTCCAGCTTGTCCCAGGGCAGGTCGCTGGTGGCGCTCCACTGGCGCGAGATCGCCTCTTCGAGCAGCGACTCCAGATTGTAGGCCCAGACCTCGTAGCGCTGATTCAGCGGGTACTCCCAGCGCGTCGCGCCGGCGTCCGCCCCTCCGCCCCGGTCGACCACCAGCCCGGCGCCCTGGTCGGGAACGTCGTCGAAGGCGCGGTTCAGATCGACCGTGGTGATGCCGCGACGGGTGGGCTTGAACTCGCGCCCCCAGTTGCCCCAGGGCGATTCCGGCGACTCGGGGTCGCTGTTGAACCACGCGCCGGGCTCGTAGTTCCCGTCGCGCCACCTGCGCACCTGCGGCAGGTTCGCGTAGCGCTCCGCCGCTTCTCGCCGCGTGGGGATCGAGGCCATCGCCACCTCCTGTCCGAGCCGGCCGCGTGCAGCCGAATGCAGAAGCATCGCCCGCGAGGCGCTGAAAGTCGAGCGACCAGCGGCCGTCCGGGACCGCTCGGGGGAGGGCCGGAGCAGCGAACGGGCGAAACCGCGAGCCCCGGGCCAAGCGGAGGATTCAGCGGGGCAGGACCGCGTAGTCCGGCTTCTGCGCAACCCGCACCTTGGGGCACAGGCCCTTGCCCTGGTCGCACTTGAAGCAGAACCAGTCCGTCTCGCCGGGGCGGCGCCAGAGCACGTTTTCGCACTTCGGGCAGCGGCGCTCGTCGAGCTTGGTGCACTCCCAGTCGCGCATCGGCGACTTGGGCCCCAGGGGACAGCCCCAGCCGTGGCAGATGACCGACTCCGGATCCTGGATGATGCAGTCGACCGGGCAGGTGGGCGGGCACGCGCCGCAGTCGTTGCACAGCATCATGTCGATGATGAAGGTGCCCCGGTAGTTGTCCTCCCGCTTGGTGATGGCGAGCGTGGGACAGACGTACTCACAGGCGCCGCAGCTGATGCAGACGTCGTCGACGATGTAGAAGCTCAAGGACTTCGACCTCGGATCACGCACTGAGGCGGCGCCCGCGCGGCAGGCTCGGATCCGCGTCCGGGCAGCGCCACGGGCGCGGCCCCGGGATCATAACACTCGATTTTCCGGCCAGATACACCGCTCGGGGTCGGATCCGGACGCGCTCCGTGGGCTTGGGCGCGACTCGGACTCGAGCTTTCCCGGGACCGGAAACGGCTATAGTGGGCCGCCGTTCCTGGCTCCTGGGAGACCGCATGCGCTGGATCGTTCTCACCCTGGCCGCTCTCGTCCTTGCCGGTCCCTCGCCGGCCGCCGAGCCGCAGAGTTCGGCCCCGCCGCGCTGCGCCGACCACGATCCGCACAAGCGCGTGTACTTCGGCGACCTGCACGTGCACACCGGCCTGTCGATGGACGCGTACATGTTCGACACGCGGCTGGGACCCGACGACGCCTACCGCTTCGCGCGCGGCGAAGAGGTCCGGATCCCGCCCCTCGACGCCGCCGGCCAGGGGACGGTGCCCTTCCGGCTGCCGCGCCCGCTCGACTTCGCGGCGGTCACCGACCACGCGCACAGCTTCGGCGGCGTGCGCCTGTGCACCGAACCGGGCTCCGTGTCCTACGACACGCCGGAGTGCGAGCGCTACCGCAGCCCCTACGCGCCGACCGACCTCGAGAGCGGCACGGCAGAGATCGTGGGCCGGGTCGACAGTCTGAACTCGCCGCCGATCTGCGGCGCGGACGGTACGCTCTGCCGCGAGGCGGCCGGCGAAGTCTGGCGCGAGACGCAGGCGGCGGCGGAGCGCTGGAACGACGCCGCGCCAAGCTGCGCGTTCACCAGCTTCGTGGGCTACGAGTACACCAAGACGCCCGAGTTCACCAAGATCCACCGCAACATCCTCTTCCGCAACCAGATCGTCCCCGAGCTGCCGATCGACTCGCTGTCAGAGCCCGACGAGATCGCCATGTGGCGCAAGCTGCAGGCGCAGTGCACCGAGGCGGGGACCGGCTGCGACGTGATCTCGATCCCTCACAACCCGAACCTCAGCAATGGCCAGATCTTCTCGCTCGACTATGGCGACGCCGTCACGCCCGCCGAGCAGGCCGAGGTGGCGCGACTGCGGGCCCGGATGGACACGGTCGTGGAGATGTCCCAGAAGAAGGGCGACTCCGAGTGCCGCAACGGCATGTGGAACGTGCTCGGCGAAGACGAGCTGTGCGGCTTCGAGAAAATGCGCCGCTTCCCCGACCCGCCCGACTGCCGCGAAGGCAAGGGGAAGGGAGCGCTGGCGTTCCGCGGCTGTCAGTCGCGGCTCGACTTCGCGCGCTACGCGCTGGTCGAGGGCCTGCGCGAGGCCGACCGGATCGGCGTCAACCCCTATGCGTTCGGCATGATCGCCGCCACCGACA
>JAGWBS010000029.1:0-27518 GCA_021295775.1 Pseudomonadota bacterium
GTGTTTGATCTTCGAGTCATCAGGGCGCGATGGCATGAATCGGGTCCCGTTTCCTCGGCGCGGATTTCGAGTTTCGCGGCGGCGACGGCTTCGTTCGCGGACGAACCCGCCGCGCCGTCGAGCGAGAACCGCCGCGCGCTCCGACCCGAACCGGCCGCATCCTATCAGAGGCTTCGCGCCGTTTCGTACGGGACACGGCGGTCCCGCTGCATTCGTGGTGGAGTTCGACTCGGCCCGGTTCGAGGCATCCCGGCCCCGACCCGCCGGCAGTCCCGCTCGCGGTGCAATTTAGGCGTAAACTGCGCCCCGTGACTTCTCCGCACCGGAACCTCGCCGCCTGGCTCGGGCCCGTGCTCGCGCTCGCGGCCTTCGTGTCCTACTTCGGCTTGTTCTATCGCTGGCCGGCCACCCGCGACGTTCCGTGGCTGAACTTCGGCCTGCTGATCGCCGCGGCGGGGCTGTCGCTCTTCGGTCTGCGCCGAGCCTGGGACCGCGGCCTGCGGCGGCGGATCGCGGCCGCAGCGGGCCTGGTCGTGTCCGCCGGAATGGGCGTTCTCTTCCTGGGGTACACGCAGTTTCTCTCGGCCGAGCTGCCCGACTCGGAATCCGGACTGCCGGTCGGCGCGGCGCTTCCGGCGCTGGAGCTGCCCGATCAGACCGGCCGCTACGTTTCCCTGACCGAGCTGGGCCGCGATCCGGTGGTGCTGGTCTTCTACCGCGGCCACTGGTGACCCTTCTGCATGTCCGAGCTGCAAGGTTTGCAGCTGCGCCACGAAGAGTTCCGCCGTCTCGGCGCCCGGGTTGCGGCGATCTGCGTCGATCCTCCGGAACGAAACGCGGAGGTGGTCGGGAATTTGGGGCTGGACTTCCCCATCCTGGCGGACGTGGACCGAGCCGCCGTCCGCGCCTTCGGCGTGCTGCACGAAGACGGCTTTCAGGGCCAGGATATCGCGCGCCCCGCGACCTTCATCGCGGCCGACGGCCGGGTGCGCTGGAGCAGCCTGACCGGGAACTATCGAGTCCGTCCGCGGCCGGAAACGATCCTCGACGCGCTTCGGGAGCTGACCGGCGGGTAACGGCCCGCCGACTGCGCCGGGCTGCCGGGCGGCGCGCCTCCGACTGACGCCGGCCCGCGAGCGATCGCCGCGGCGGCCCTAGTCGGCGCTCAGGTCTTTCCCCAGGGAGGTGCGCGAGTCGCCCTCGACGGGAGTCTTCTCCCGGTAATTCGGGTGGTCCACGCGCAGGAACACCGGCACGCCGGGGTCGCGGAAGCGCTGCGCCAGTTCTTCTCCCAGCGGGAACTTGACGTAGTGCACCGCGGAGATGCGGTCGGCCTCGAACTGCTTGGGGTCGAAGCTCGCCTGGACGCTGCTCTCGCCGATGTCCAGGAAGACCCGTTCGTCGATGCCGATCAGCCGGTCGAGCTCGGAGCGGATCCGCTCCGCCTCGGGGATCTCGATCATCAGCGTGGCCGAAAGCTCGTGACGGCCCGGGATCAGCTCGTTGAAGATGCGGACTTCGGTGGCGCTCTCCCCGGGGTCGACGGTGCGCTCGGCGCGCGTCATCTCCTGGATCTGGAAGCGGACCGTCTCGCGGTCCTCGAAGATGAAGGTCAGGTGTCCGCCCACGGCGATGCGGCGCGGCCGCTTGTGGGCGATGGTGCGCCGGAGGAAGTCTTCGCGCACGCGCTCGTAGGCGGTGAGATCCAGGATCTCGGCCGGGTCGAGCGGCTTCACCCGCCGGCTTCCAGGCCGTAGGCGTCGCGCATCAGCACCACCGGGTGGACCGCGCGGCGCCCCGTGGCCTGTTCGATCCGCAGGGCGGAGAGCGGGCAGTCGGTCGCGACCCGGTCGGGTTCGAAGCGCTCGATCCCCTCCAGCAGCTTGTCGGCGACCTTCATGCTCGCGTCGAAGTTCTCGGCCTTCATGCCCCAGGTCCCGTCGACCCCCGAGCAGTGGTCGAGCATCTCGATCTCGGCCGCCCCGGCGAACTTCAGCAGCTGCCGGGAGCGGAAGCCGATGTTCTGCGCCTTGAGGTGGCAGGGCAGGTGATAGGCGACGCGCCCGATCTCGACCGGGAACTCTCGCCGCAGCTTCTTCTCGCGCCCGAGCCGGTACAGGTACTCGCCGATGTCGAAGGTGTTCTCGGCGACCTCGCGGGCCTCCGGCGTATCGAGCAGCTCGGGGTACTCGCGCTTGATCTGCAGCGAGCAGGTCGGACCCGGCACGACCACCGGCATACCCGCGCGCACGTGCCCGATCAGGTCACCGACCACCTTCTCGGCGCTGCGGCGCGCGTTCTTCAGGTCGCCGCCGTGTAGGAAGGGCGCGCCACAGCAGGCCGGGTAGCCCGACTCCACGGCGACCTGGTTGTGCTCGAGCACCTGCACGGCGGCGCGCGCGGACTCGGCCTCGGCGTATTCCACGAAGCAGGTCGTGAAGAGCACGACCCGGCCGTTGGCTTCGCCGGGCGAGCGGTGCCCGGCGAACTGTCGGGAGAACGGCCGGTTCTCGTAGCTCGGCATCTTCCAGCGGCGGTCGATGCCGGTAGCCTTCTCCAGCAGAAAGCGCCCGGCGCGGTTGCGGAACGCCGCGTTGGTCAGCGACGCGGTCAGACAGGACAGTTTTCCCATCAAGTCCTGGCGCATGCCGAAACGGTCCGACCAGGGCAGGCCCTCTTCCCGCGCCTGGACCAGCTTGGCCCGCGTCATCAGCTTGGGAAAGTCGATCCGCCACTCGTGGGGCGGGTGGTACGGGCAGTGGTTGTAGCAGAGCTGGCACTGGTAGCAGAGATCGACGACCTCGCGCGTCTCCTCCGGCGTGAGAAGCTCGGCTCGCTGTTCGTGGCGGTCGATCGCCTCGAAAAGGGAAGGGAACGACGGGCACAGCGGCAGGCAACGCCGGCAGTCGTGGCAATGGTCGAAGACGCGCCCCAGTTCCGCGTCGAGGGCGCCGCGGTCCAGGAAATCCTCGTCGCGGAAGCTCGGATTGACGGTCAAGCGGGGCTCCGAAATCGACGTCCCCGGGGCCGCTCCGCCGCGCCGCGGGCTGCGCCGGCCCGGGCGAGGAAGGAGCCCCGGGGACGGGTTCGATGCGTTCGAGCCGGTCTAGAGCTCTTCGAGTCCGTCGAGCGCGCTCTGGAAGCGCCCGGCGTGCGACTTCTCGGCCTTGGCCAGCGTCTCCAGCCATTCCGAGATTTCGGCGAAGCCCTCCTCGCGCGCGGTCTTGGCCATGCCCGGGTACATCTCGGTGTACTCGTAGGTCTCGCCGGCGACCGCGGCGGCCAGATTCAGGGAGGTGCCTCCGATCGGCTTGTCGGTGGCCGGATCGCCCGCCTGCTTGATGAAGTCGAGGTGGCCGTGAGCGTGGCCGGTCTCGGCGTCGGCGGTGTTCTTGAAGAGCCCGGCGACGTCCGGGTAGCCTTCGATGTCCGCCTGCTTGGCGAAGTACAGATAGCGTCGGTTCGCCTGCGACTCTCCCGCGAAAGCGTCCTTCAGGTTCTGGTGTGTCTGCGAACCCTTCAGCTCCGGCATTCTCTCCTCCTGTTACTTGCCTGGAAACAGTGCTGGGACCGTGGCCCCCGTCCTCCCGTCCGCTCCGTTCCGCGCCCGCTTGGAGCGGAACGAGGGAGTCGAACGGGCACGTGCAAGCGCGGATGATACGGGCGTCGACCGTCCGCAGGCAACAGGAGGACCCTACCCCCGGAGGGCGCCCTCGAAAAGCTCGAGCTGGCCGGGACGCCGGGCTCGGAAATGGGCGGTGCTCAGCTCGGGCCCGCGGGCTCCGAGCCCGGCCCGCTCGCGGCTCAACTCGAAAAGCTCGCGGATCTGACGGGCGATCAATCCGGTCCCGCGCTGCCGGACCCCCCAACGGGAGTCGTACAGAGCGCCTCCCCGGACGTCCGCGATCCGGTGCAGGACTCGCTTGCGGCGCTCGGGCCGGTGGCGTTCGAGCCAGTCCTCGAAAAGCCCCTTCACGCCGTAGGGCAGGCGCAGCATGACGTAGCCCGCCCAGCGGGCGCCGGCCTCGGCTGCCGCCCGGAGAATGGCGGGCACCTCGTGGTCGGTCAGCCCGGGTACGATCGGAGCGACGTTGACTCCCACCGGAATCCCAGCTCGGGAGAGGTCGCGGATCGCTGCCAGGCGCGCGCGGGGCTGGGCCGCACGCGGCTCCAGTACCCGGGCCAGGTCGGCATCGAGGGTCGTCACAGAAAGGGTGACGGAGGCACAGCGGTGGGCGGCCAGATCGCTCAGGACGTCGGCGTCGCGCGTCACAAGTCGGCTCTTGGTGATCAAGCTCGCCGGGTTGCGGAGCTCCGCCAGCACCTCCAGGCACCCGCGGGTGATCCGCAGAGCCCGCTCGACGGGCTGGTAGCAGTCGGTCACGCCGGAGAACGCGATCACCCGCGGGCGCCAGGAGCGCCGGCCGAGTTCGGCCCGCAACAGACTCGGAGCCTCGCGCTTGACCAGGATCCGGGTCTCGAAATCGAGACCCGCGGACAGGTCGAGGTACTCGTGGGTCGGGCGCGCATAGCAGTAGGCGCAGCCGTGTTCGCAGCCTCGGTACGGGTTGAGACTGACGTCGAAACCGATGTCCGGGCTGTCGTTTCGGGAGAGAACAGTGCGGGTGCTGTCGACCAGGTAGAGGGTGCGCGGGTCGGCGCTCTCGTCCTCGGGGTCGCCCCCGGAGAGTTCTTCCGGCTCGATCTCGAGGGTCTGGAAGCGGGGCCTAGGGTTGATCGGCGTCCCCCGCCCCCGCAGCGTTCTGTGAGATGGGTCCATCGGGGCGCATAGAATATACGAAATAAATACGAAAGTCATCCTCGCAGCGGTCTCGGCTAATCTCTGGGGGATGACGGGGATCGAGACAGGAGGTCCGCTGCTGCTGCTGGCGACGATTCTCGTCGTCGGCATGACGCTGGGGCTGGCCGCCGTGCGTCTGCGCCTGCCCTCGGTGACGGGTCAGATCCTGGGCGGGTTCCTGCTGGCTCAGACGGGCCTGGCGCTGTTCGAGGAACGGGCGGTGGCCGGACTTCAGCCGCTCACCCACTTCGCCCTGGCGCTGATGGGCGTGACGGTTGGAGCCCACCTGAACGTGCGCCGCCTGCGCAACGCCGGGCGGCGGCTGTTCGCGCTGCTGATCGCGGAATCGACTTTCACTCCGCTGATCGTGTGCGCTTCCATGCTGGCGCTGAGCGACGCCCCGCTGCCGGTCGCCGCTCTGCTGGGGGCGATCGCCGTCTCGACGGCTCCGGCCACGGTGGTGGCGATCGTGCGCGAGACGCGGGCCCGGGGGGTGTTCGTCAAGACTCTGATCGCCGCGGTCGCGATAAACAACACGGCCTGCATCTTCCTGTTCGAGGTGGTCCGCGGCGTCGCGCGCGCGGCGCTCGGGGGAGGGGACGGAGGGGAGCTTTCGGCCGCCGGATGGGCGGCGGCGCTGGGGGACTCGGCCATGGCGCTGGGGGGCGCGCTCGCGCTGGGCGCCGTCGCCGCGATCCTCGTCCAGGGCCTTTCCTACCGCATGGCGCGCCAGGATCGCCTCGCGACCGTCGCGGCGGTCTCCATCCTGACGACCTTCGGCGTCGCGCAGTGGCTGGACCTCTCGCCGCTGCTCGCCTGCATGGCGCTGGGCGCGGTCCAGGCCAATCTCAATCCGGCTCGCGACCGCCTGGTCGATTCCGTCTTCGCCAACTTCGAGCCCGCCATCCTGTGCATCTTCTTCACCCTGGCGGGGCTGCACCTGCAGTTCGATCAGCTCGCGCTGGTGGGTTGGGTCACGTTGATCTTCGTGACCGCGCGCGGCGCGGCCAAGCTGGTGGCGGCCGGCCTGGCCATGCGGATCGCCGGGGCGACCGAGCGCGTGCGCCGATCCCTGGGCATGGCGCTGGTCCCGCAGGCGGGCGTCGCGATCGGGCTGGTGATCCTGGTCCAGGACGATCCGGCCTTCGCTTCGGTTCGCGAACTCTTCGTGGCGGTGGTGCTGCTGGGCGTGACGCTGAACGAACTGGTCGGCCCGGTGATGACCCGCCTGGCGCTGGAACAGGCGGGGGAGGTGGGCCGGGACCGCCCGCGGCTGGTCGACTTCCTGCAGGAGGAGAACATCGTCACCGATTTCCGCGCGGACTCGATGGAGGAGGCGATCGGACGCCTCACCGACCTGCTGATCTCCTCCCACCATCTTACCCACGTGGATCGCGAAACGGTGCTGCGCAGCGTGCTGGAGCGCGAGGCGCAGGTCTCGACCTGTCTGGGAGACGGCATCGCGGTGCCGCACGGCGAAAGCCCTCCCGACGCGCCCATGCTCGGGGTCATGGGGCTCAGCCGGGAGGGACTGCCGCTCGACACGCCGGACGGGAGACCGGTGCACTGCATGGTCCTGCTGCTGACCCCGCCCGGCGAACAGGAACGCCACCTGGAGGTGCTGGCCACGCTGGCGCGTGCGGTGGGCGGAGACTCCGCCATCCAGCAGGCGCTCTACAACGCGCTCAGTCCGGCTCACGCCTACGAGATCCTGCACGGCGAGGCCACCGAGGACTTCAACTACTTCCTGGAGGCCGAGGACGCGAACCCCGGCTCCGGGTCCCGCTGAGCTCGTGGCGCTGCTTCTGGCCGACGCCCTGGTGGTGATCCACACCGCCTTCGTGGCGTTCGCGCTGCTCGGAGGCCTGCTCGCGCTGCGCTACCGCTGGGCGCCGTGGCTGCACCTGCCGGCGCTGGCCTGGGGGGCGTGGGTCTCGCTCGCGGGCCGCGTCTGCCCGCTCACGCCACTGGAGAACGCGCTGCGCCGCCAGGCCGGACAGCAGGGCTACGAGGGAGGCTTCATCGAGCACTACCTCGTGCCGCTGCTGTACCCGCCGGGACTGACGCCGGAGCAGCAGGCGGCGCTGGGCGCCGCCCTGCTGCTCGTCAACGTCGCGGTGTACGGGGCGGTGCTGCTCCGCGCCCGCCGGGTCACTCGCCGCTCGCGCGTACCCCCGGCATGAAGTCGCCCAGCGTGTAACCGGCCTCGTCGTGCTCGGCCAGGTCGAGCCCCTGGCTCTCTCCGGCCTCGTCGATCCGCAGCGCCGTGAAGGAGCCGACCAGCTTGAGGATCACCCATGTGGCCAGCGCGGTGTAGGCCGCCGCCAGCAGGGCCGCTCCGAGCTGGAGTCCAACCTGCGGACCGATCGCCAGACCGGCCTGGTTGCCGCCCAGGGCCGAGGCCGCGAACACGCCCGCCAGAACCGTTCCCACGAACCCCCCCACGCCGTGCACGCCGAAGACGTCGAGCGAGTCGTCGTAGCCGAGCCGGAACTTGAGCACGGTCGAGGCCCACCAGCAGAGCGCTCCGGACGCCAGGCCGATCGCCAGCCCGCCCAGCGGCCCGATGTATCCCGAGGCGGGGGTGACCGCGGCCAGGCCCGCGATCGCGCCGGTCGCCGCGCCCAGCAGGCTGGGCTTGCCGTGCCGGATCCACTCGATCGACATCCAGGTCAGCGTCGCGGTCGAGGCGGAGATGTGCGTGACCACCAGCGCCATGGCCGCGTCGCCGTTGGCGCCCAGCGCGCTGCCGGCGTTGAAGCCGAACCAGCCCACCCAGAGCATCGCCGTGCCGGCGAACGTCAGTGTCAGGTTGTGGGGCGGCATGGCGACGCGCGGGTACCCGCTGCGCGTGCCGACCACGATGCAGGTGACCAGCGCGGCGACGCCGGCGGTGATGTGCACGACGATCCCGCCGGCGAAGTCGAAGACGCCCCACTGCGCGAACAGGCCGCCGCCCCAGACCATGTGGCAGATCGGAGCGTAGACCACGACCAGCCACAGGGCCGAGAACGCCAGCACCGCCGCGAAGCGCATGCGCTCGACGAAGGCGCCCACGATCAGGGCGGGGGTGATGACCGCGAAGGTCATCTGGAAGGCGAAGAAGAGCACCTCCGGGATCGTGCCCTCGACCGAGGCCGGGGACACCCCGTTCAGGAAGGCTTTGCCCAGGCCGCCCACCAGGGCGTCCAACGCTCCGGGGCCGGAGGAGAAGGACAGGCTGTAGCCCGCGACCAGCCACAGAACGCTCAGCATCGAGGCCAGCACCAAGCACTGCATCAGCACGGAGAGCACGTTCTTGCTGCGCACCAGGCCGCCGTAGAACAGCGCCAGGCCGGGCAGCGTCATGAACAGAACCAGCGCGGTCGCCACCAGGATCCAGGCCGTGTCTCCCGAGTCCACAGCCGCCGAGGCCGGCCGCGGCAGGGCCAGCAGGGCCAGCGCCGCCCCGCCGGTTAGAGCCTTCACTGCGCCACTCATGGATTCCCTCCTGAGCCAAAGCGGCCCGATGACGCGTCAGGCTACCTCAGACCGGTGCAAAGTTGGGCCGAGAGGCTTTGCAGCAGGCCCGGGCCCTGGTGAATCCGCGACGGACGCGGCATCGTACGCCGCCGGACGCATCGCGCCGGGGGTGAGGAATGCGGATCGGAAAGCTTGGATGGGGGGCGGCTCTCGGCTTGACGCTGGCCGCCGTCAGCGCGCACGCGCAGGTCGAACGCCTGGGAGTGTTTCGCGACTGGGAGGCCTACCAGGTCGCGGACCCCAAGGCTCGGGAGTGCTTCGTGCACTCGGTTCCGCTCGAATCGAAGGGCAAGTACACCCGCCGGGGAGAGGTGCACGCCCAGATCTCGCACCGGCCCGGCGACGGGGTGCGCGACGAGCTGAGCATCACCGCGGGCTACACCTACCGGAAGGGCGGCGAGGTCGAAGTCGAGATCGACGGACGCAAGTTCAAGCTCTTTGTTCACGAGGACCGCGCCTACGCCGCGGATGCCGCCACGGACCGGCAACTGACCCGCCAGATGAAGCGCGGCCGGAAGATGGTCGTGCGCGGAATCTCTTCCCGAGGGACCCGGACAACCGATGTATTTTCCCTACAGGGTTTCTCCGCGGCTTACTCGGCGATTGATCAGGCTTGCCCTCAGGGATAACTCTGTTACTGACTCACGAGTTACCGAGGTTTTTTCGCCATCCCTGAATTGACACCTGTGATAAGAGCCCCTGAGACTCAGTCCGTCAACACCAGGCGGGCCAATGTCTCAGTTACTTGTGATCGGTCGCGAAATCGAATCCGACTACCGCGGCGCGCTTCAGCAGGAAGGCCGGAAACTCGGCGCCCGAGTGCGTTTCGATTCCGACTTCGAACGGGCGGACCTGTGCGTGGCGGGGGTCTCGGCGGGGCGCGAGGCCGCGTCCGGGGGTCCGTGGCCGCCGCTCGTCGTCATGGCGCGGGAGATCGGCGTCGACGATGCGGTGGCTCTGATGCGCATGGGTTGCGCGGATGTCATTCATCTGCCGCGGCCTCCGGCCGAGGCCGCGGCGCGCGCCTTGAGCTGGTTGCCTCCCAAACTGAGTGAGCGGGTGCTGGAGGGAATGAGTCCGGCGTCCCGGGCCCTGAAAAACGCGTTGCGCCAGGCAGCTCGCTTCGGTTCCAGCGTGCTCCTGCTCGGGGAGACCGGGACGGGCAAGAGTCAGGTCGCCCGTTGGATTCACGACTCCTCTCCGCGTTCGGAGTTTCCGTTCGTGCATGTCAACTGCACCGCGCTGGCGCCCGCGCTGATCGAGAGCGAGTTCTTCGGCCACCAGCGAGGGGCCTTCACCGGCGCGAGTGAGTCGCATGTGGGGCACTTCGAGCGCGCCACGGGGGGCAGCATTTTCCTCGACGAGATCGGGGATCTGCCGCTGTCGCTGCAGGCGAAATTGCTGCACGTGCTCGAAGAGCGCCGCTTCGAGCGGGTGGGCGGTTCACTCACGATCAAGATGAATGCGCGGGTGATCTCCGCAACCAACACGGACCTGGACGATCGGGTGGCGAACGGGAGCTTCCGGGCCGATCTGTTCTTCCGGCTCAACGGCCTGCGCTTCCGACTGCCCGCACTGCGCGACCGCCTGGAGGATCTTCCGGCGATCGTCGACGCGGGTCTGCAGCGCATCTGTTCGAATCTGCAAATCCCGCGGCCGACCCTGGAGGAAGAGGTTCACGCGCTGCTGCGGTCCTGCCTCTGGCCGGGAAACATCCGCGAGCTGCTGAACGTTCTGGAGCGGGCCCTCGTCCAGGAGACGGGAGGCGTCCTGCGCGCGGAGACCATCGCCCGCGCGCTCGAGAGGCCGGAAAGCCCGGCTTCGACGCGGCCCCCAACGGGTCGCCGCCTGGAGGCCGAGAGAGAGGCGACTCGCAGCGCCCTGATCAGCAGCGGCGGCAACGTAGCGCGCGCCGCCCGCCGCCTGGGAATTCCCCGCAATACCCTGCGCTATCGAATCGAGCGGCTGGGACTCGTGAGTCTGATCCCGCGGGACTGAAGGTCTCGGGAGCTGCGGCGCGTGTCCCGTCCCGGTCTCGGGCCGGCTATCCCCGGCAGGGGTCGACGACGACTTTGCACTGCGAGGTCGGCCGGCGCAGGGATTCGAACGCGGCGGGAAGCTCCGCCAGCCCGATCACGTCGGTGATCAGCCCGGAGGGATCCACCCGGCCCGAAGCCAGCATGTCGAGAGCGTAGGCGAAGTCGGTCTTGTTGTAGTAGGCCGCGAAGCGCACGGACAGCTCCTTGGCCACGGCGCCGAGGGGCAGGATGGAATCGCGCTCGATGCACACCCCGGCGATCACGACCCGGCCCTGCGGCGGAGCCGCGTCGAAGGCGGCCTGGATCATGCCGGGCACGCCCACGCACTCCAGGATCACGCTGGGCGGCCCGCCCGCCCGGGCCTCGAAGGCTGGCAGGACCTCCTGGCTGCCGGGATCGATCTCGAACGTCGCTCCCTGCCGGCCCGCCAGCTCGCGCCGCCCGGCGACCGGGTCGCTGACTCCGATCTCGCGCGCACCGAAGTGGCGTGCCCAGAGCGTCGCGGCCACGCCGACGGGGCCGGCCCCGATCACCAGCACGTTGTCGCCGGCGCGGAGCCGGGCCGCCCCGACGATGTGCAGGCCGACCGCCAGGGGCTCGACCAGGGCGCCCTGGACTCCGTCCAGCGCCTCGGGCAGCCGAAAGCTCTCCGCCGCGCCCGCCAGCACGTACTCGGCGTAGCCGCCCGCCGCCTGGCCCAGGCCGAAGCTCCGCGCTGCCTGGCAGAAGTGCACGTTGCCGGCGTGGCAGTGGACGCAGCGGCCGCAGCCGGCCAGCGGCAGCGCGCACACCCGCTCGCCGGTCCGCCAGCCGCCCGCCGCCGCCTCCGGGCCGACTTCGACCACCTCGCCGGCGTACTCGTGGCCCATCACCATTCCCGGCGGCATGCGCTGTTCGCTCATGTGCAGGTCCGAGCCGCAGATCCCGCAGCCCTGCACCCGCAGCACCAGGTCGCCGGGCTCGGGCGAGGGGTCGGGCACCCGCTCGATGCTCAGCGGCTCTCCCGGGCCTCGGAACACGGCGGCGCGCATCTCGGTTTGCCCGGTCAGGCCTTGCCGATGGCGCCGCCGTTGACGTCGATGATCTCGGCGGTGACGAACTTCGACTCGTCGCAGGCCAGGTACAGGGCCGCTTCGGCGATGTCCTCGGCGCGGCCGTGCGTCTTGAGCATCTGGATGCGCTTGTACATGTTCCAGAAGAGCCCGTCCTCGCCCAGCATCTGCTCGAACTGGCGGGTGAGGATGCGGCCGGGCCGGACGGCGTTGACCCGGATGCCGTGCTCCCCGCCGCGCCCGGCGAGGTGCAGCATCAGACCCTCCATGCCGGCCTTGGACGCCTGGTACGAGGCCGAAGGCTGGAAGCCGCCCATCAGCTCGAGCTGGTCGGCTCCGATCCCCGCCACTCCGGAGAGCGAGGTGATGGCGACGATCGAGCCCCCGCCCCGGGCCACCAGATGCGGCCAGGCCGCGCGGCACAGATAGAACATGCCGTTGAGGTTCAGGTCCAGGATCGACTGCCACTCCTCGTCGGTCTCGTCGGGCCAGCCATGGGCTCCCCCCGTGCCCGCATTGCTCACGACGACGTCCAGCCCGCCCAGCGCGCCGACCGCCTCCTCCACGAAGGCGCGCACCTGAGCCGGATCGGTCACGTCGCAGGCGAAGAAGCGCGCCCGGCCGCCCTCGTTGCGCACCGCGGCCTCCACGTCCCGTCCCGGCTCCTCGCGGCGCCCGCAGAACGCCACGCTCGCGCCCTCGGTGGCGAAGCGGTGCACCATCGCCTCGCCGATCCCGGAGTTGCCGCCGGTCACGATTGCGAGCTTTCCGTCGAGTCGGCCGGCCATTCGGTCTCCCGCGCGAGTGCGGGGCCATCTTCGGGTCGCGCCCGGCGCGCGTCAATCGGCGCGGGGGGCCGGCTCCCGTGTCAGCGCCAGCAGCCTCTCGGGGTAGTCCGTGCAGATGCTGTCGATTCCCAGTTCCAGCACCCGCCGCAGGTCCGCTTCGGCGTTGGGCGTCCAGGTCGCCACCCCCAGTCCCGCGGCTCGGGCGAGAGCCACGCCACGCGCCTCCAGTTCGCGATGCGGGGGGAACCAGATGCGGCCACCGGCGGCTCGGATGCGCTGCCAGACCGATGCTTCGCCGTCGCCCGGGAAAACCGTGAAAACGGTGGGGATTTCGGGAGCGCGGCGGCGTGCGTAGGCCAGCGCGGACCAGTCGAAGCTCAGCAGCAGCGCCCGCTCCTGCATGCGGGCGTCCCGCAGCGCCCCGATCACCGAATCGGTCAGCGCCTCCGCGCCGCCCGGTCCGCGCGTCCGGGCGCCAGGCGCCTTGATCTCGACCCAGAGCTGATGGTCGGAGTCCCCCACCAGGTCCAGAACCTCGGTCAGGCGAGGAATGCGCTCGCCGTCGACCGGGACCAGGTCGGGATGGCGCCGGGCGCGCTGGCGGCGCGGTTCCGGGCGCCCCACGTCGAAACGCCGCAGCTCGGCCCAGGTCAGCTCCCCGACGGCGGGGCCCGGTTCGCGCAGCCAGCGCCCGTCGAGCCGGGCCAGCGAAGGGTCCAGGCGCTCGTCGTGATGCACGACCGGCACGCCGTCGGCGCTGAGCCGGACGTCGAGTTCGGATCCTCCCGCACCGAGCTCGAGCGCGTGGGCGAAGGCCGCCAAGGTGTTCTCGGGCCGCGATCCCGCGCCCCCACGGTGTGCGACCACCCGCGCCGTGCGAAGCATCCCCGCAGCGCTCCTCCGTGCGTCCCCCGGTGTGGTATACCCCAGCCTTTCCGCGTTTCGCCTGCCGCGATGACTCAGCTACGCCGTGGGTCCAAACTGGGCAAGTACCGCCTGGAGCGGCGCTTGGGCGTCGGCGCCTTCGCCGACGTCTGGCGCGCGCGCGACACGGTCGAGCGGCGCGACGTCGCGCTCAAGATCGCGGCGCCCGAGATCAGCGCCCGCTTCGGCCGGGACTCGATCGAGAAAGAGGCGCGGATCGCGGCCAGCCTCGACCACCCCAATATCGTGGCGGTGCGCAACGCCGACTGGATCGGCGGGTATTTCGTGATCGCGACCGACCTCGCCCGGAAAAGCCTGGCGGAGTACGCCGGGGCCAGGCGCTCGACCGAGACCGGCCTGCGGGTCGTGCGCGACGTGGCCGCGGGGCTCGCCCACGCCCACCGGCACCGCATCCTGCACCGCGACGTCAAGCCCGAGAACATCATGATCTTCGCGGACCGGCGCGCGGCCTTGGGCGACTTCGGCCTGGCGCGCTTCGCGCCCGGCGCCTCGCGCGCCTACACCGAGGCCGGCACGCTGGGCTACATGGCTCCCGAGCAGGCCTACGGCCGGCCCCGCTACGCCTCGGACGTCTTCTCGCTGGGCCTGATCGCCTACAAGCTCCTGACCGGGAGGCTGCCGACCTGGCCGTTCGAGTGGCCCTACGAGGGGCATGCGCGTCTCGCGCGCCGCGTTCCGAAGCCCTATCACTCGCTGCTGAGGCGGGCCACGCGGATCGATCCGGACCAGCGCTACGCGGACGCGGGCGGGTTCGCCCGCGCGCTGGAGCGCGCCGCCCGCCGCGCCGCCGCCGGTATGGAAGGACGCCCGCGCCGGCCGCCGCCGCGACGCGCCGAGCGCCGCCCGTTCGGGGTCGCGGTGAACCTGTTCCAGCGGCGCTGCGGCCGCGCGCTCGAACTGCGCTACGACTGCTTCCGCTGCGGCGGGCCGATCTCCGAGGCCATGCGCTACTGCCCCTGGTGCGGGACCGGGGAGAACTCCCTGATCGAGGTCAGTGTCTACCCGCTGGTCTGTCCGGAGTGCGAACGCGGCGTGCGCCCCGAATGGACCTCGTGCCCGTGGTGCTACGCGGGCCGGATGCAGGGCAACGGCCGCCGGCCCCGGCGCGACCCGCGGGCGGCCCGGAGCTGCGCCGCGGCGGGCTGCGACGGCGAGCTGCGCGCATTCATGCGCTACTGCCCCCGCTGCAAGACCCGTCCCGGACGCGCCTGGTCGCACCCCGATCTGCCCGCGCGCTGCCCACGCTGCCGCTGGCCGGTGGCTCCGGAATTCTGGCACTTCTGCGCCTGGTGCGGACGTAGGGATCCGGGAACGGGCGCCGTCCCGCGCCCGAAGCGCTGACGCCGCGCCCGGCTTGACGCGTCCGGAGAGGCAGCGGCATAGTGGGCCGCCCCCGGCGCCGCTCCGTCGCGGCGCGCCGGCGAGACGCGCCTCTTCGGGGGAATTTCAGCCTCACGGAGAAGCCGACCCATGCCCGAGGCCTACATCGTCGACGCTCTGCGCACGCCCGTCGGGCGTCGCGGCGGGGGTTTGAGCCAGGTGCACCCCGCCGATCTGGGTGCCCACGTCATCTCTTCCCTGCTCGACCGGACCGGCATCGATCCGCTGGCGGTCGAGGACGTGATCTTCGGCTGCGTGGACACGATCGGCCCGCAGGCGGGCGACATCGCGCGCACCTGCTGGCTGGCCGCGGGTCTGCCCGACGCCGTTCCTGGCACGACGGTCGACCGCCAGTGCGGCTCGTCGCAGCAGGCGGTGCACTTCGCGTCGCAGGCCGTGATGAGCGGGACCAGCGACGTGATCGTCGCCGGAGGCGTGCAGAACATGAGCCTCATCCCGATCTCGGCGGCCATGCTGGCCGGCCGGGAGTACGGCTTCGAGGACCCCTTCCGCGGTTCCCAGGGCTGGGTCCGGCGCTACGGGACGCAGGAGATCTCGCAGTTCACCGCCGCCGAGATGATCGCGGAGAAGTGGGACTGCTCGCGCGAGGAGATGGAGCGCTACGCGCTGGAAAGCCACGAGCGCGCGCTGCGCGCCATCGACGAGGGCCGTTTCGAACGCGAAGTCGTGACGCTGGGCGAGTGCGGGGTCGACGAGTGCCCCCGGCGCGGCACGTCGCTGGAGAAGATGGCGTCCCTGCAGCCGCTGCGGGAGGGAGGGCGGCTGACCGCGGCGGTCTCGAGCGGCATCTGCGACGCCGCGGCTGCGCTGCTGGTCGTCTCCGAGGCGGGGCTGAAGGCACACGGTCTGACCCCGCGCGCCCGCATCCACCATCTGAGCGTGCGCGGCGACGATCCGATCTGGCACCTCACCGCGCCGATCCCCGCGACCCGCCACGCCTTCGAGAAGACCGGCCTGTCGTTCGACGACATCGACTGCATCGAGATCAACGAAGCCTTTGCATCGGTGGTCATGGCCTGGGAGAGGGAACTGGGCGCGGATCACGCCAAGGTCAACGTCAACGGCGGCGCGATCGCGCTCGGGCACCCGCTCGGAGCGACCGGCGCGCGCCTGATGACGACCCTGCTGCACGAACTCGAGCGCGGCGGGGGGCGCTTCGGGATGCAGCTCATGTGCGAGGGCGGCGGCCAGGCCAACTGCACCATCATCGAGCGGCTCTGAGGCGGAGGAGTTCATGCCGAGCTTGTGCGAGGGCAGGGTGGTGATCGTCACCGGCGCGGGGCGCGGCATCGGCCGCGCGCACGCGCTGGAGTTCGCGCGCCAGGGCGCGCGGGTGGTGGTCAACGACATCGGCGCGGAACTGGACGGCAGCGGCGGCTCCGGCGGACCCGCCCAGGAGGTCGTGGACCGGATCCGGGCGGACGGCGGCGAGGCGATCGTCGACGGCTCCGACGTCGCCGACTGGGAGCAGGCCCACAAGCTCGTGCGCGCCTCCGTGGAGGCCTTCGGAGGCCTGGACGTGGTGGTCAACAACGCGGGCATCGTGCGCGACCGCATGTTCGCCAACGTGACCGAGGCCGAATTCGACGCCGTCACGCGCGTTCACCTCAAAGGACACGTCGCGGTGGCCCGCCACGCCGCCGACTTCTGGCGCGGGGAGTCCAAGGCGGGGCGCCAGCCGAACGCGCGCATCATCAACACCAGTTCCGGTGCGGGTCTGGCGGGGAGCGTCGGCCAGGCGGTCTACTCGGCCGCCAAGGGCGCGATCGCCTCGCTGACCCTGGTGCAGGCCGCCGAGCTCGGCCGCTACGGGGTGACCGCCAACGCGATCGCGCCGTCGGCGCGCACGCGCATGACCGAGCAGGTCTTCGCCGAGCGCATGGCCGTGCCCGAAGACGGTGCGTTCGACGTGGCCGACCCGGGGAACATCTCGCCGCTGGTGGCCTGGCTGGGAAGCGCGGAGTCGGCCGACGTCAGCGGGCGGGTGTTCGAATTGGAGGGCGGGATGCTCAGCGTGGCCGACGGCTGGCAGGTCGGGCCCAGGATCGAGCAGGACCGCCGCTGGGATCCCGAGCTGATCGGCCCCGCTCTGCGCGAGCTGCTGGACCGATCCCCGGCGCCGCAGAAGGTTCACGGGACCTGAGACGTGCGCTTCGCGTTCTCCGAAGAACAGGAAGAACTACGCGAAGCGGCCCGCGGCTTCCTGGCCGACCACTCTTCGCCGGACCGGGTGCGCGCGGCGATGGAGACCGAGCTGGGCTACGAGCCGGAGGTGTGGGAGAGGCTCGGACAGGAACTGGGCTGGCCTTCGGTGATCGTGCCGGAGGAGTACGGCGGCGCGGGTCTGGGATACGTGGAACTGGTCGGGCTGCTGGAGTTGATGGGCGAGTCGCTGCTCTGCGCGCCGTTCTTCTCCAGCGTCTGCCTAGCGGCCAACGCGCTGCTGGTGGCGGGCAGCGAGGAACAGAAGCGGGAGTACCTGCCCGGAATCGCCGAGGGGCGGACGCGCGCCACGCTGGCCTGGAGCGAAGCCTCCGGCCGGCCGGGAACCGCGGGCGTCGAGGCGACGGCGAGCGCGGACGGCGCGGACTACGTGCTCTCCGGCGCCAAGCGCTACGTGATCGACGCCCACTGCGCCGACTGGCTGATCGTGGCGGCGCGCGAGCCCGGCAGCGCGGGAGAGGACGGAATCGGCCTGTTCAGGATCGACTCGGACGCGCCCGGCGTGAAGATCGCGCCCCTGGTCACGCTCGACCAGACGCGGCGCCAGGCCGAGGTCGCGCTCGACGAAGTGCGGGTCGGCGGGGACGCCCTGCTCGGGGAGCCGGGGCAGGGCGGCGCGGCGCTCTCCCGGACGCTCGATCTGGCGACGGTCGCGCTGGCGGCCGAGCAGGTCGGAGGAGCCCAGCGCTGCCTGGACCTCTCGGTCGAGTACGCCAAGCAGCGCGTGCAGTTCAAGCGCCCGATCGGTTCGTTCCAGGCGATCAAGCACAAGTGCGCCAACATGCTGCTGAGAGTCGAGTCCTCGCGTTCCGCGGCCTACTACGCCGGCTGGGCGGCGTCCCACGGGGACCCCGAGCTGCCGGAACTCGCCTCGATGGCCAAGGCCTACTGCTCCGACAGCTACTTTCAGTGCGCTGCCGAGGCGATCCAGATCTTCGGCGGCGTGGGTTTCACCTGGGAGTACGACCCGCACCTGTACTTCAAGCGCGCGCGCGCCAGCGAGGACCTGCTGGGCAACGCTACCCACCACCGCGAGCGGCTCGCGCGCCGCATCCTCTGAGAGGCCGATGGAAAATCCGCTCGACATGACGGGCCGCGTGGCGATCGTCACCGGCGGGGCCAAGGGCGTGGGCCGCGGGATCAGCCAGAGCTTCCTGGACGCGGGCGCCGAGGTGGTCGTCTGCGGCCGCAACGCACCCGATTCTCTGCCGGGCTCCGGCGGGCGCGAAGCGGTCTTCGTCCCCGCCGACGTGCGCGACGCCGAGCAGATCGATCGCGTCGCCACGCAAGCCGAGGAGCGCTTCGGCCGCATCGACACGCTGGTCAACAACGCCGGCGGCACGCCCGAGGTGCCGGCGATGGAGGGCTCGCCGCGCTACCACGATTCGATCATCCGGCTGAACCTGACCTCGGCCCTGCACTTCGCGCAGCGCGCGAACCGCACCATGCAGAAGCAGGAGACGGGCGGCGTGATCATCAACATCTCGAGCGTGAGCGGCGTGCGGCCCTCGCCGGGAAGCGCCGCCTACGGCGCCGCCAAGGCCGGCCTGGTGCATCTGAGCTCGTCGCTGGCGGTCGAGTGGGCGCCCAAGGTCCGGATCGTGACGCTGATCTCGGGCTACGTGCGCACCGAGCAGACCGCCATGCACTACGGCAGCGACGAGGGCCTGGCGGCCACCGAGGCCAGCATCCCCCTCGGGCGCCTGGCCGATCCCAGCGAGATCGGCAACGTGTGCCTGTACCTGGCCTCGCCGCTGGCCAGCTTCGTCACCGGCGGCAGCATCCTGGCGCACGGCGGCGGCGAGCGCCCGCTGTTCCTGGACACGGCCAGCAACCGCACCAAGACCTAGGCGCGTCCGCGCCTCAGGGGTGCTGGCTGCTGACGGACAGGACCTCGCCGGTCATGTAGGACGACAGGTCGCTGGCCAGGAAGATCATGGCGTTGGCGATCTCCCAGACCTCGGCCGAGCGGCCGAAGGCCTCGACCTGCTTGAGGCCTTCCAGAAACTCGTCCGACGAGACCTTGGCCAGGAATGGGTGGATCGCCAGGCTGGGCGCCACGCAGTTGACGCGCACGCTGTGCGGCGCGGCCTCGAGCGCGGCGCAGCGCGTCAGCGCCATCACGCCGGCCTTGGCGGCGGCGTAGTGCGCCTGGCCGGCCTGCGCGCGCCAGCCGATCACCGAGGCGTTGTTGACGATCGCGCCGTGTCCCCGCGGCTGCATGTGGCGCAGTCCGGCGCGCGTCATCCGGAACGTGCCGGTCAGCGTGACGTCGAGCACCTTCTGCCAGCGTTCGTCGGGCATGTCGACGATGTGGCGGGTATCGCCGAGGCCGGCGTTGTTGATCAGCACGTCGATCCCGCCGAGCCGCTCGGCGCCCGCCTCGATCAGGGCCTGGACATCGTCTTCGACGGTCACGTCGCAGAGCTGGGTCTCCGGGCGCTGCCCGGTGTGATCCTGCATGGCGTCCGCGGCCTCGGCCAGGCGGCGCTCGTGGATGTCGCTGATCAGCACCCGCGCGCCCTCTTCGGCGCAGCGCCGGGCCGCCGCGAAGCCGATGCCGGTTCCCGCCGCCGCGGTGACGACCACCGTCTTGCCGCGCAGCAGGTCCCGGCCCTCGGGATAGGGCGGTGGGTCGAGACTCATGGGCGTGGCTCCCGCGGCAAGCCCAGCGCGCGCTCGCCGATGATGTTGCGCTGGATCTGGTTCGAGCCGGCGTAGATGGTGTCGGAGCGCGTGAACAGGAACAGGCGCTGCAGCGGGGTCAGTTCGTAGGGCGGTCCCTCGGCGATCTCCGCCTCCGGTCCCAGCACGTCCATCGCCAGCTTGCCGATCGCCCGGTGAAGCGTGGCCCAGAACAGCTTCGAAATCATCGCCTCCGGGGGGAGTTGCGCGCCGTCGAACTCGCGCAGGGTGCGCAGCGAGTTGAGCCGCATCAGGCGCAGCCGGATGTGGACGTCGGCGATCCGCTGGCGTAGCGCCGGGTCTTCGGCCGCGCCGTTTTCGCGCGCGATCGCGACGATCCGATCGAACTCGTTCTGGAACTGGAGCTGCTGGCCGAGCGTCGACGCGCCGCGCTCGAAGCCCAGCGTTCCCATCGCGACCTTCCAGCCCTCGCCCGCGGCGCCCACCAGGTTTTCGCGCGGCGTGCGCGCCCCGTCGAAGAACACCTCGCCGAACTCCGCCGTGCCGGTGATCTGCTGGAGCGGCCGCACCTCGATTCCGTCCTGGCGCATCGGCACCAGCAGGTAGGACAGCGCTCCGTGGCTGGGCGCGTCGGGATCGGTGCGACACAGAACGAAGCACCAGTCGGCCCACTCCGCCCACGACGTCCAAACCTTCTGGCCCGAGATCACCCACTCGTCGCCGACGAGTTCCGCGCGCGTCTGCACGTTCGCCAGGTCGGAGCCGGCGCTGGGCTCGGAGTAGCCCTGACACCAGATCTCGTCGCCGCGCAGAATCCCCGGCAGGAAGCGCTCGCGCTGCTCTTCGCTCCCGTAGTGGATCAGCGTCGGAGCGAGCAGATGTTCGCCGATGTGCCCGGTGCGGCCGGGACCGCCCGCGCGCGCGTACTCCTCGTGGAAGATCATCTGCTGGGACAGCGGCAGATCGCGTCCCCCCGCGGAGCGCGGCCAGTCCAGGCCGATCCAGCCGGCTTCGCCCAGGTGGCGCTCCCAGCGCATGCGCTCCTCCAGGAAGGCGTGCTCGTCGCCGGGGTAGCCGCGGAATCGGGCCCGGGCGAACTCCCCGACCAGATTCTCGCGCAGCCAGTCGGCAATGCTGGCGCGGAAGGCTTCGTCGGTGGGGCTGAATTCAAGATCCACGGAGCGCTCGGCGTTGGTTTGACGTCGCGGGCGGGCCGATCATAAGCTACGCGCCGCCGCCGCGCCGGGCCCGGAGCCGCCCGCGGGATCGAACGCGGAAAGCAGCGCGGAAACAAACGCCGAATCCAATCGATCCGGAGGAAGAGCCCTGGCCCAGCAGCTCGCAGGAAGCAGCTTTTGGGAGCTGCTGACCAACCGCGTCGAGGCGACTCCCGGCGAGCTTTTCAGCCTGGACGACAAGGGCCGCAGTCTCAGCTTCGCGGAGTACCGCGAGGCGGTGGAGCGCGCCGCCGCGGGCCTGTCGGAACTCGGAATCGGCGCGGGCGACGGCGTCTCCTGGATCCTGCCCACCACCACCGAGGCGCTCGTCCTGACCGGGGCGCTGTCGCGCCTGGGCGCGCTGCAGAATCCGATCGTGCCGATCTACCGGCACAGGGAGGTGCGCTTCGTCGCGGCTCAGTCGAAGGCCAGGCTGCTGATCGTGCCGCCGCGCTACCGCGGCTTCGACTACGGCGAGATGGCCCGCGAACTGGCCGCTGAACTCGAGGGCCTGGAGACGCTGGTTCTGGACTCGGGGCTTCCGGAAGCCGACCCCGCCGCTCTGCCCGCCGTTCCGCAGCCGACCCCGCCCGACCGGGCGCCGATCCGCTACCTGCTCTACACCTCGGGGACGACCTCGGATCCCAAGGGCGCCCTGCACACCGACGCCACCCTGCTGGCGACCTCGCGCGGACTCAGCGACGCGCTCGACCTGCGCCCCGGCGATCGCGTGGCGATGGTCTTTCCGATCACCCACGTGGGCGGACTCTGCTGGCTGTACTGCAGCCTGCTGACCGGCGTGGCGCAGCTTCTGGTCGAGACCTTCGATCCCGGTCCGACGATCGAATTCCTGTCGGCCAACCAGGCCAGCCTGCTGGGCGCCGGAACCGCGTTTCACCTGGCGTACCTGGAGGCGCAGCGGGCCCGCGGCGCGGAACCGATCTTCCCGCACGCCCGCGTCTTCCCCGGCGGCGGAGCGCCCAAGCCGCCGCAGCTGCACTTCGACCTGAAGCGCGAGATCGGGGGCGCCGGGATCGCCTCGGGCTACGGCCTGACCGAGTGCCCCATCATCACCAACGCCTCGCCCCACGACCCGGACGACAAGCTCGCCCACACCGAGGGCCGCGCCAATCCGCCCGAGACCCGCATCAAGATCGTGCGCCTCGACGACGGCGCCGTGGCGGAGCCGGGCGAGGAGGGCGAAGTGCGTGCCCTCGCGCCGCAGTGCTGCAAGGGCTATCTCGACGCTTCGCTCGACGCGGACGCCTTCGACGAGGAGGGGTACTTCCGCACCGGCGACCTGGGCTGTCTCGACGCCGACGGCTACATCGTGATCACCGGCCGGCTCAAGGACGTGATCATCCGCCGGGGCGAGAACATCAGCGCCAAGGAGGTCGAAGACGCTCTCTACGCTCATCCCAAGATCGCGGACGTGGCGGTGATCGGCCTGCCCGACAGCCTGACCGGCGAGCGCGCCTGCGCGGTAGTGGCCTGCAAGCGCGCGTCCGACCCGCTGGGTTTCGAGGAGATGGTCGAATTCCTCAAATCTCAGAAGATGATGGTCCAGAAGATTCCCGAGCAGCTCGAGCTGATCGAAGAGGTGCCGCGCAACCCCAGCGGCAAGATCCTCAAGAAGGATCTTCGCGAGCGCTACGCCGAGGCACCGTTCGTCCGCGGCGGACGCGGGTGAGCCGGCCGTGGACCTGACCTACACCGCGCAGGAGGAGGCGTTCCGGGCCGAGGCGCGCGCCTGGCTCGAAGCCCACGTGCCCCGCGACCTGCCGCCGCTGGACAGCGAGGAAGGCTTTCCGCTTCACCTCGAGTGGGAAAAGAAGCTCTTCGCCGAGCGCTGGGCCGTGGTCTCCTGGCCGCGCGAGTACGGCGGGCGCGAAGCCTCGATCATCGAGTGGCTGATCTTCGAAGAAGAGTACTACCGGGCGGGCGGCCCGCAGCGGGCCACGCAGAACGGCATCTTCCTGCTCGCGCCCACCGTCTTCGATTTCGGGACCCGGGAGCAGCAGGAGCGCATCCTGCCGCGCATGGCCGCGGCCGAGGAGCTGTGGTGCCAGGGCTGGTCGGAGCCCGGCTCGGGCAGCGACCTGGCGAGCCTGAGTTCGCGCGCCGAGCGCGTCGAGGGCGGCTGGCGCCTCCACGGACAGAAGACCTGGTGCACGCGCGGGACCTTCAGCGACAAGCTCTTCGGGCTGTTCCGCTCGGACCCCGACTCCGAGCGGCATCGGGGCCTGACCTATCTGCTGGTCGATCTGAAGGCCGAGGGCGTGAGCGTGCGGCCGGTCGACAAGCTCGACGGCGACGAGGGCTTCGCCGAGGTCTTCTTCGACGGCGCCTTCGTTCCGGACGAGGACGTGCTCGGAGAGCCCGGCGAGGGCTGGCGGATCGCCATGGCCACGACCGGCTCGG
The DNA here is from genome assembly GCA_021295775.1 of Pseudomonadota bacterium. GTDB lineage: Bacteria > Myxococcota_A > UBA9160 > SZUA-336 > SZUA-336 > JAGWBS01. The sequence continues at coordinate 23,056 of JAGWBS010000029.1, forward strand.
AGCGTGGCCTCACGCTGCGCAGCCCGGGACGCTTCATGGCGACCGCGCTGCGCCTGATCGAGCTGTACCGGCGCTACCGCGAGACCTGCGACCCGCGCCTGCGCGAGCGGGTGGTGCAGGCGTGGACGGACGCCGAGGCCTACCGCGTCTACACGCTGGAGTCGGTCACGCGCATCATGGACGACGCGCCGGTCGGCTCGGACTCCAGCCTGATGAAGCTGCACTGGTCCGAGATGGACGTGCGCCTGCACGAGACCGCGCTCGAGCTGATCGGCCCGCACGCCGAATTGGACGGGACCGCGCCCGAGGCCGTCGACGGGGGCCGCTGGATGAAGGGCTACCAGTTCGCGCTGTCGGGGCCGATCTACGCCGGCACCAACGAAATCCAGCGCAACGTGATCGCCGAGCGCATCCTCGGCCTGCCGAGGAGGTAGGCGGCGTGCGCTTCGCGTTCAGCGAGGAACAGCGGCTTTTCCAGGAGGCCCTGGCGGGCATGCTGGCGGAGCAATGCCCGCCCGAGGCCGTCGCCGAGGCCTGGAACGGAGACAGCGGCCGGATTCCCGGTCTGTGGGCCAAGCTGGCCGAGATGGGCGTGGTCGGGCTGAGCGTTCCCGAGGCGCACGGCGGACTGGGACTCGACCAGTTGGACTGGGTGCTGCTCCTGCAGGAGGCGGGCCGGGCCGCGCTGCCCGAGCCGCTGCTGGAGACCTCGGCGGTGGCCGCTCCCCTGCTTTCGGAGCTGGGAGGCGAACTCGCGAACGAGTGGCTGCCGCGGATCGCGGCCGGCGAGGCCGTCGTGGCCCTGGGGCTCGATCCCGCGCCGTGGGTGGCGGACGCCCACGAGGCAGACCTCTTCCTGCTTCAGGCCGGAGACGAGATCCACGCCCTGAGCCCGCAGGAAGTGCGGGCGACCGCCCAGCCCTCGGTCGACGGCGCCCGCCGCCTGTTCCGGGTCGAGTGGGAACCTTCCGAGCGCACGCGCGCGGCGGCCGGCGAGGGCGGCCGGGAATTGCTCGCCCTGACGCTGGACCGGGCCGCGCTGGGCGCGGCGGCGCAACTCGTCGGCCTGGCCCGCGCCATGCTCGACCGCAGCGTGGACTACGCCAAGAAGCGCGAGCAGTTCGGCCAGGCCATCGGCGCCTTCCAGGCGGTCAAGCATCAGCTCTCCGACGCCCTGCTGCAGATCGAGTTCGCCCGTCCCCTGGTCGCCCACGCGGCCTACACCCTGGTGCATGACTGGTATACGCGCTCGCGCGATGTCTCCACCGCCAAGGCCCGCGCCTCCGACGCGGCCCTGCAGTGCGCCAAGACCGCTCTGCAGTGCCACGGCGCGATCGGCTACAGCTTCGAGTACCCCCTGCACCTGTGGATGAAGCGGAGCTGGTCCCTGGCCGCGGCCCACGGCGACGCCGCCTGGCACCGCTCCCGCCTGGCGAAGCTCCTGCTCGACTGAGCCGGCGAAGTCGCCCGCTCCGGAGTCGAGCGGCGGGCGCGTGCTAGGCTTTTCCGATGCCCCGGCTCGTCAATCCGCGGTACTGGGCGGTTCGGTTCTGAAGGATTTTTTCGGCGACCTCCGCGGTCGCGCGCTATGGGTGGTTCTGGGCGCGCTGATCTGCCAGATGGGGCTCGGCTACGGCTACGTCTTCGGGGCGCTTCAGGATCCCGTGCGGCTGGATCTGGGCTGGACGCGCACGGAGTACTCGACCGCGGTGGCCGCGCGCCTGCCGATCAACGCGCTGGCGCTGAGCGCCGTCGGGTTTCTCACGCTGCGCATCGGCGCGCGCGGGGTACTGACCGGCGCCTGTTTCCTGGGCGCCGCGACGTTCCTGGCGCTGGGAAGGATGAACTCGCTTTGGCAGCTGTACGCGCTGATTCCCTTCGTCGGAATCATTCTGGGCTCGTTCGGCGATGTCGCCGTCGGCCACGTGGTCACGCGCTGGGTTCAGCGCGGGCGCGGTACGGCGCTCGGGCTGGTCTACGTGGGGTCGAATCTGGCCGGGATGACGCTGGTGCCGCTGGTAGCCTGGATCGCCCGCAGAGCCTCCTGGCGGCTCGCTTTTTCCTGGGTCGGCGTGGGTCTGGCCGCGTTCATCCTGCCCTGGGCCGCCTTCGCGGTGCGCGACCCGCGTCCCGGCGAGGGGGCGCCCGACGCCGAAGAATCGGAGGCCGGCGCCGCGAACGACCTGAACCTGGCGCGGGCGCTGTGGACGCGCAGCTTCTGGCTGCTCGGCTTCAACCTGTTCGCGACGTTCTTCTACCTGGTCTCCATGATCGACCAGATCGTTTCGATCCTCGCGGACGCCGGCATGCCGCACTCGGATGCCGCGGCCACCTTCGGCACGATCGTCGGCATGGGATTGTTCGGCAAACTGGCCATGGGCCCGATCGCCGACCGGATCCCCGCTCCCCGGGCGATGCAGCTCAACACGGCCCTGCTGGCTTTCAGTTCGCTGCTGCTTTTCCAACTGCCCGCGCCGGGCCCGCTGTGGCTTTTCGTGGCCAGTTTCGGTTTCGCGTACACGGCGCGCGACGTGCTGTATCCGGTGATTGTGGTGCACTGCTTCGGGGTGCGGTACCTGGCGGAGATCTACGGCGTGCTGATGCTGACGCTCCTGGCGGGAATGCTCGGGTCGATCGCGGCCGCCGCCTCCCGCGACTATTGGGGAAGCTATGATGCGGCGTTCGCGCTCTACGCCGCGCTCAACCTGCTTTCGCTGCTCGCGGTCTGGTTCCTGCGGGACGAGCGGAGGCGCAGCGCCTGACGGGCAGCGGAGATCGAGGTTTCGATGGGTTACGAGCAGATTCTGTACGAGGTCGAAGAGGGCATCGCGACCGTCACCCTGAACCGCCCCGAGAAGCTCAACGCGTTCACGGGCACGATGGGCGAGGAGATCTACGACGCCTTCGGGCGCGCCACGGACGACCCCGAGGTCCGCTCCATCGTTCTGACCGGCGCGGGAAGCGGCTTCTGCGCCGGGGTCGATCTGACCCGGATCTCGGATCCCGGGGAGTCGGAGAAGATCCGCGCCGGGAACTTCATCCGCAAGTTCGCCGACGAGAACTACCACCGCCCCAAGCCGACGATCTGCGCCATCAACGGCGCGGCGGTCGGGGTCGGCGTGACGATGGTGCTCTCATTCGATCTGCGCGTCGCCGCCCTCGACGCCAAGCTGAGAGTGCCGTTCGTCAAGCTCGGGATGTTGCCGGGCTTCGGCACCACGCGTCTGCTGCCGCAGCTGGTCGGAAGGGGACGGGCGCTCGATCTGCTGCTCAGCGCGCGCCCCATCCTGGGCGAAGAGGCGCTGGAGATCGGGCTGGTCGAGCGCGCGGTTCCGGCCGAACAGGTGCTGCCGACGGCGCTGGAGCTGGCCCGCGCGCTGGCCGGGATGGACCCCCTGGTGCTGGAATACTGCAAGCGCTCGGTCGCGGCCGGGATGGCCGCCGGAAGCCTGGCGGAAGCGGTCGAGAGCGAACAGCGGCACAACACCGCCCTGCGCGACGCCAGGACCGCCGCCGGACGCTGAGATGGCCCTGACCTCGTACGGCCGGGCGTTTTCGGTCCACGCGCTGCGCGAGCCCGAGAGGCCGATGATCGAGTGCGACGGCCGGGTGGCCACGCGCGGCGAGGTCGAAAGCCGCTCGAACCTGCTCGCGCGCGCCTACGCGAGCCTGGGAGTGGGACCGGGCGACTTCGTTACGCTCGCCCTGCCCAACGGAATCGAGTTCGTCGAAGCGGCGGTGGCGAGCTGGAAGCTGGGCGCCGTGCCCCAGCCGATCTCCTGGCATCTGCCGCAGGCCGAGCGGGTGGGGTTGATCGAACTGGCCGAGCCGGCGCTGGTGGTGGGCGTCGACGCGGACGCTTCCGCGGGCCGGCCGAGCGTGCCCGCGGGCTTCGATCCGGGCGCGGACGTCTCCGACGCCCCGCACCCCGAGCGGGTCTCTCCGTACCGGCAGGCGATGGCCTCGGGGGGCAGCACCGGCCGGCCCAAGCTGATCGTGGACAAGCTGCCGGCGCAGGTCGATCCCGACGCCCGGAACCAGACGGTCGCGCCCGGCGCGCACACCCTGGTGCCCGGGCCGATGTACCACTCGGGCCCGTTCCTGAACTGCCACTGGACGCTGATGGCGGGGGGATTCGTGGCGTTGATGTCGCGCTTCGATCCCGAGCGCATGCTGGAGCTGATCGAGCGCCATCGCATCCAGTTGGTGAACGTGGTGCCGACCATGCTGCACCGCGTCTGGCGCCTGCCGGCCGAGACCCGTACCCGCTACGACCTGAAATCGCTGGAGAAGGTGGTGGTGGGCGGGGCGGCGTGTCCCGAGTGGCTGATGCGCGCCTTCATCGACTGGCTCGGCCCGGACGTGATGAACGAGTTCTACGGGGCCTCGGAGCGCATCGGCGGGACCCTGATCAATGGCCGCGAGTGGCTGGAGCACCCGGGTTCGGTGGGCCGGCCCACCGG
>JAGWBS010000029.1:27567-37483 GCA_021295775.1 Pseudomonadota bacterium
GCCGCCCGGCGGACAGGGTTCGACCTATTTCTACGTCGGGGCTCCGGCCGCTTCGAGTACGCGGGACGGCTGGGAGTCGCTCGGGGATCTGGGCTGTGTGGACGAGGACGGCTACCTGTACCTCGCCGACCGGCGCACGGACATGGTCGTGACCGGCGGCGCCAACGTGTACCCCGCGGAAGTCGAGGGCGCGGTCGAGGCGTATCCGGGCGTGAGGGGCTGCGCGGTGATCGGTCTGCCCGACGCCGACCTGGGGCAGCGCGTCCACGCCATCGTCGAGACCGGCGAGAGCCTTTCCGACGACGAACTGCGGAATCATCTGGCCGGGCGCATCGACCGCTACAAGATCCCGCGCAGCTTCGAATTCGTCGACGTCGCGCTGCGCGACGAGGCCGGCAAGCTGCGCCGCTCCAGGCTGCGCGAAGCGCGCCTGGAAAAGGCCTGAGACATGGAATTCCGACACATCCTGTACGAGAAGCGCGCCGACGGCGTGGCCGTGTTGACGCTGAACCGGCCCGAGCGGCTGAACGCGCTTCACGCGGAGGTGCTGGGCGAGATCGACGCCGCGCTCGACGACATCGAGAACGGCGGGGACGTGCGCTGCTTCCTGCTGCGCGGGGCGCCTCGCCCCGACGGCCGGCCCTGTTTCTGCGCCGGCTTCGATCTCAAGTCGGTCGCCGAAGGCGTCCCGGCCGACCCGATCGTCGGCCGGCGCGTGTGCCAGCGCCTGAACGATCTGCTGGTGCCCTCGATCGCGGTGGTCGACGGCGTCTGCAGCACCGGCGGCGCCGAGATCGCCGTGGCCTGCGACCTGCGGTTGGTGGGCGAGGGAGCCCGGATCGGCGACTGGCACCTCAAGAATCTGGGCACCGGCCTGGGGGGCTGGGGGGCGGCGACCCGCTGGCAGCGTCTGGTCGGCACCCAGAAGACCAAGGAGCTGTTCCTGACGGGGCGCGTGATCGGAGCCGAAGAGGCCGTGCGGATCGGCTGGGCGGCGGCCCGCTTCCCGTCCGGGGAACTGCTGGAATCCGCGCTGGACATGGCGGAGACCATCGCGAGCCGCAATCCGAATGGGGTGCGCATGGTGCTCGCGCACCTGAACCGTGCCGACGACATGACCCGCGACGAGTCGATCCGCTGGGCGCTGGAGCTGCCCGCGATCCTGGGCGTCGAGACCGCCATGGAGGGCAAGGCGCAGGGCGTGCTCTCCCGGACCCGCCGGAAGGAGTGAGACATGGATGATTCGCGAGTAACAGGACTGCCCCAACCGCCGCCGCTGGGCGCGAGCGCGCTGCCCGACGGCAGCTACGACGGGCAGACGGTGATCGTCACCGGCGGCGGGACGGGGCTCGGCAAGGGCATCGCGGTCGAGTTCGCCCGCCTGGGAGCGAATCTGGTGATCGCCAGCCGTTCCGAAGAGCACCTCGCTTCCGGCGTCGCCGCGGTGGAGGAAGTGGGAGCCAGCGCGCTGGGTGTCTCCTGCGACATCCGCCAGCCCGACTCGGTCGCGGCGATGTTCGACGCCAGCGCCGAGACCTTCGACCTGCCCGACGTGCTGATCAACAACGCGGCGGGTAACTTTCCCGTCCCCGCAGAGGACATGAGCCCCAACGCCTGGCGGGTGGTGGTCGACATTGTGCTCAACGGCACCTTCTACTGCTCGCGAGAGTTCGGCCGCCGCCACCTGGCCGCCGGGCGCCCGGGTTCGATCATCAACGTCGGCGCCAGCTACGCCTGGACCGGCGGCCCGGGATTCGCGCACTCGGCGGCGGCCAAGGCCGGCGTCAAGAACATGACCGAGACGCTGGCTGTCGAGTGGGCCGCCTACGGCGTGCGCGTCAACGGCCTGGTCCCCGGCCTGTTCCCGCACGAGGACGAGACCGCCGACATCCGCTCCGTGCCCGACCGGCACAAGAGCGACGCCCTGCGCCAGCCTGCCATGCGTGCCGGCGAGCGCCGCGAGCTGGGCTGGGCGGCGACGTTCCTGGCCTCGACCTACGCCTCCTTCATCGCCGGCCACACGCTGGTGGTCGACGGCGCCAACTGGCAGCGCCGCGCCATGCTCCTGCCCGAGTACGTGCCGATCCGCGACCAGATGGGCAAGGGGCCGTTCGAACTCTGAACGGGCGGGAGGGACGGAGCCATCCCGGATCCGGATTCCGAGGGGATCCGATGAGCCGCGAGCTGTCGCTGCCGGGGCACCTGCGCCCGGCCCGGCAATCGGCCCATGTTGTCCGGAATTATCCTTGAAGTCGGTGGTTCGGGACCCCTAAACAGACGGCATAACTGCAAGAAAGGGGGTTCCATGACCCACGCGTATCGAAGTTGGATCTCGACGACACTCACGGTATCGCTCATCGTCCTTACGGGCGCGCCGGCGCACGCCATGTCGTCAACTCTCAGGTCGGAAAAGTCCTTCGATGTCGGCCGCATCGAATCCACCAGGATCTCCGAGGCGTTTCGCGGCGTCTCCGAGGCAGAAGTCGCCTGGCTGTCCGCGGAGGAGATGAGGGAGGCGCAGGGCCGACTCGCGAACGTTGCGGTCGGTGTCGCAGGTGGAGGGATCGCCGGTGCGGCGACCTATCTGAGCTATCTTGGCGCCTCGGGTGGTTCTTTCTCCTGGCAGCAATTCGGCGCCTATGCGGCGGGAGGGGCAGCGGCCGGAGGGATCGCCAGTATCTTCGGGCCGTTCGGTGCCCAGGCTTTCGGAAGCATGTATCTGGGTGGAATCTACACCGGACTCGCTACCGGGCTCGCCGGCGGCAGCGGCGACTGAGGCCGCGGGAGCGGGAGAACGGCTGCGAGCCTTCTCTGACCTGTGGAAGCTCCCCCGATCTCATCGGGGGAGCCTTTCCATCGGGCGCTGGATGGACGGTCGATGAGTCTAAGTGAAACGGGACGGTTCATCATTCAGTTTCTCGGGTTGTTTCTCTTGGTGTGCAAGGTCTTTGTCGTCCTTCTCGCAGGAATGAACTCCTTTTTCGGCCCTACCGGCGTGGGATGGGCTCAGTTTATCGGGCTGGCATTCGGATTGACTCTGGGAGCTGCGCTTGGACTCAGGCTGGACGAGGCGAATCGGCGCCGAACGGACTTGGGAAAAGACTGAATCCGGACTTTCTCCAGTCTTCCGAAGAGCTTCGAAAATGAGTGGGAGATGATGATTATTCACCTTGCGATCGGGTTCCCGAAATCTCTATAGGTCATTCATAACTCGATCAAAGGAGATTACCCATGACTACCCAGTATCGAAACCGGCTGCCGTTCGCGTTCGCGGCGGTCCTCCTCGCCACGGGGCTGCCGTCCCCCGCCCCGGCTTCTCCGGGAGTGTCCGAGACGGCGCCGGAAGTCGCCGGCGTCGATTCGGCCCGGCTGGCCGGGGTCTTTTTCGACACGGCCGAAGCCGAGGTCGTCCGGCTTTCTGCGCGGGAAATGGCGGAGGTGAAAGGCAGGTACCTCGGCGCTTCGCATGGCTTGGAGAGATCTCATTTCGCGAATCCTAGGTCGGTCTTTCTGCCCAGTGAGATCGAACCGATCAATCCCTCCATCCACCCCCCATCGGGACCCGTCAGCTACCGCGTCGTTTCCTTCGGCGCCGGGGACCACAGCGGCGAGTTCTAGACCGGTCGAAGTTCCCCCGGCGTTGCGGGGGGAACGCGCGCCGGGAGGATCTTCGGAGGAGAGGACATGGGGTACGTTCGGGGTCTGCTGATCGGATGCGCGGCGCCTCCGCGTCGCGGGACGGGCCGAAAGCGGGACCGGAGGAGAGTCGGGCCGAGGGCGTCTCGCTGGAGCTGGCGCTCGAGCTCAACCGCCTGAGCGGAACGGATCGGGTCATCGAGGACGTGATCCTCCAATTGACCGATCAGCAGATCGCCATTGCGCGGGACCTCTACGCCGATCTCAGCGGCGCGCAGATCCAGGAATTGAAAGAGATCATGCTCGAGGAGTTTCGCGCGGGCGCGGGTTCGCTGAGCGAGGATTTGGCGCGGGCAGCGGAGCGCATCTTTTCGGAGGGCGAACTCCGGGATCTGATCGAGTTCTATCGCAGCCCGCTCGGCAGGCGCTACGTCGAGGGCAGTGTCGAGTTGAACCGGGAAGCGTTCGCGTTGACGCAGCGCTGGGCGGCCCGGGCATCCCAGGAGGCCATGCGGCGTGCGGTCGAGCGCTTCCGGCGGGCAACCTCCGATGATTCGCTCTAGAGGGTTCTCCTCTGCGGTCCTCGCGACCGGGCGCATCGCGTGGAGCGTCGCGCTCGCCGCCTGGCTGCTCGGCGGTGCCTTCGTCGCCTCCGCCGGCGCACAGCAGGTTGCGGACAGCGCACCAGCCCCTCGTCCGGAGACTCGGGACCAGCGCCGGGATGCGGTCCCGTTCAGCATCGAAGACTTCCTGCCCGAGCGCGGCGGCCTCACATGGCACTTGCACACTACATACGTCTCGCTGAGCTCCGATTCGAGCGAATACCGACTCCTTCCCCTCGACGTGGAACCGTTCGGCGTCACCCTCGCCATCCCGCTGGCGGTCAACCGCCGCGAAGTCTCCGACACGCTGCGGTCCCGACTCGGCCTGAGCTTCGGACTGACGCGCAGGTTGAGCGTCTTCGGCGGGGCGAGCTTCGCGGCGTCCCGCTCGCGGGAGCAGCTCGGCGACCGGGTGAGGACGATCGGATTCCCCGACGGTTTCTCGAGCTTCGACGCCGGAATCAGCTACAAGCTGACGGAGCCGACCGACCGGGTGTACGTTACGGCCTCGTTTCGGGCGCCGCTTCTGGAACGAGTCGGCGGCGAAATCCAGGGCGCGGGCAGCGTCGGCGTCTCCGCCAACGCGTTTTACATCCTGGATCCGCTCGTGCTCTTCGCCTCTCTGGCGTACTCCCATCCCCGGGAGCGCAGGATCGACGGCGTTCGCACGCGCCACGGGCGCGTCCTCAGCCTCCGTCCCGGGGTCGCCTTCGCCGTCAACCCCTGGATGACCCTGGACTGGAGCGTGGCTTTCGCGAACGTGGGACGCGCCCGGATCGACGGGGCCAGAGAGGAGCGCGCTTCGAGGACTTTCGCGCGGCTCGGCCTGGGACTGAGCTGGTCGCTCTCCAGGCCGCTGCGGATGCAGATCGCTTCCGAGTTCGGTCTCTCGGGCGACCGCGACTCGCGTCTCGGTCTGAGCTTCACCTACAGTAGATGACCGGGGTGACTCGTTGCGTGCCATGACGGACGTGCTGGGACTGTTCCTTGCGCTGGTGTGCGGCTCGGGGATCCTGGCGCCGATCGCTCAGCGGATGGCGCCGCGGGCCAAGCGCCTGCGGGGGCCTGGCTGGGCCGCGGCGGTGCTGGGCGCGCTGGCCTTGAGCGTTCCGCTGCTCCTGTACGCCGGGCATCTGCCGGGTGGGGACTGGGTTCACCGCCTCCAGGTGCTGGATGCGACCCGACTCTGGGCGCTGACTGCCGCGGCCAATCTCTTCGCCGCCGCGACGCTGGCCCTGATCCTCAGTTTCGGCGTCCCCTGGCTGCGCGCCTACGCCGAACGCCGCCCGGCCCCGGGGAACGGGTACCTGCGGGCCTACTTTCTGATTTTCGAAATCGCCGCACTCGCCTTCGTTCTGCTGCTCTACGAGCTGCAGATGCTCGGTTTCCAGCTCCCGTACCGGGGATGAAACCGCGGCCCACGGTCTCAGGAGGCAATCCCGCGTCCGGGGACTCCGGCGAGCAGGGCACGCGCTGGACGCCCGACAGCGGTCGGTCAACGCGGCCGGCCGCCCTCGTGGCCAGGTACGCGACCGAAAAGCGCGCCGGAATCGAGCGGATAGACCGGCGTGGACGGTCCGTCCTGGCCGAAGAAGTCCCCGCTCCCGGGCCTGTCCTGCCCGTTTTCTGGCAGCAGAATCAATGCGCGTCCCCGGTCCGAGCCCTCGGGAATCCACAGGGGCTCGAACTGGCGCCGGGTCAGGCGGATCTCTCCCCAGGCCGGATCCGCGAGCACCACGCCGCGCTCCGAAACCGCCTTGAGGACGCTGAAGTGTCCCAGCCCGTCGACGCGCACGAAGAGAAGCAGGGGAACGCGGGCTTTGACCAGCGTTTCGTAGCGGATCGAGACGCCGGAGGCCGCGAAACCCAGGCCGCGGGCGATCTCGGCCAGGCCCGTGAACGAGACGCCGAGAGTGCGGTCGAACTCGTAGCGCTCCAGAATGTCCCGCTCTTCGATTTCCAGGCCGTAGTGGAGCGACAGCAGGGTCGCCAGCGCGCTGGCGCCGCAGGAGTAGTCGAACCGCTGTTTGATCACCGAAGCGTCGCGCAACTCCGTCCAGGAGCGCGCTCGCAGCTCAGCCCGCTCGTCCAGCAGGCGCGCGCCTTCGACCGTGCCGAGCCCGTGCGCGGCCGCAGCCGACAGGGGACCCGGAAGGGCCGCGGCCAGGCAGGCCATCCGGAGCCCCCGGCGCACCGACTCCGGAAGGCGAGAACTCGCCGGCGTCCGGCTCGATTCGAGCGCTCTAAGGCAGCGAATAGGTCTGGTCCAGCCCGTACAGCTCGACCATGTTCTGGGCCAGGATCGCGTGCTTCTCGTCGGAGGGAACGCCGTCGAACATCTCCGCGATGACCTTGCGGCTGTAGGGCCAGTCGCAGCCGTGGTGCGGGTAGTCCGAAGACCAGGCCATGTTCTTCACACCGATCTCGTAGCGGTTCTTCACCCCGAAGCGGTCGGTGATGAAGGTGCACAGGAAGTTCTCGTGGAAGTAGTGGCTCGGCAGGTGCTTGATGTTCACGCCCGTGTGGGTCCGGTTGCGCCAGTAGAAGTTGTCGATCTGCTCCAGCGCCTCCGGGATCCAGCCGACCTCCGTCTCCACGCCGATGATCATCAGCTTCGGGTAGCGGTCGAGCAGCCCCGACATGGTCAGCTCGCAGAAGATCGGCGGGAAGCCCAGGAAACCCGCCAGCGCCATGCCGCCGATGGCCGCGGGGCCTTCGGGGGAGCCGCCGCCGCCGGCGTTGCGCCGGCGCTGGATGTTGATGTGGATGCTGACCGGCATCGCCAGGTCCTGGGCGGCGGCGAAGAACGGGTCGTCGGCCTCGCTCAGATCGTCGTTGCCGCTCGGCCAAGTGGTGATGATCGTGCCCCGCGCGCCCATCTCGCGGCAGCGCTTCAGTTCCTGGATGCACTCGTCGACGCCCAGGTTGGGCATCTGCGCCAGGAAGAAAAGCCGGTCGGGGTCGGCCGCGCAGAACTCCTGGGCCATGTAGTTGTTGTAGGCCTGGATGCCGGCGCGGTGGAAGTCCTGGTCCTCGTTGCCCATGAAGTGGTGCATGGTGCGCTGGCTGGGGTAGATGAACTCGGCGTCCACGCCGTCGTAGTCCATGTCGACGAGCCGTTCCTTGCCGTCCCAGCAGCCCTTGCGGACCGTGTCGTAGGTGTAGCCGGCCCACTTCATGTCCTCGAAGCGCATGCCCGGGGTCGCCACCAGGCCGATCTTCATCAGCGGCTTGCCCTCGCCGAACGACCAGGCGTCGCCTCCCTCTTCGTCCTTGACCAACTTGGGGGCGCGGTCCTGGTACTCCTCCGGCAGCCAGCGCTCCCAGATGTGCGGCGGCTCGACGGTGTGGCAGTCGGCGTCGATGATGCGGTAATCGGGCATGGGGGGGTCTCCTGATGCTTCGGCCACGCAGCTTATAGAAAGCCCTGGGGCCGTTCAATGCAGACATCCGGTTCACATTTCCGAGGAGATCGGGCCGAGCGGCTAGACTGGGCCGGATGAAGATCGGACTGGCCTACATCGCGACCGACGAGCGCATGAGCCCGGTGGAGCTGGCCCGCGAAGCCGAGGCCCGGGGCTTCCATTCGCTGTACCTCTCGGAGCACACCCACATCCCGACCAGCCGGATCACTCCGCCGCCCACCGGGGACGAGGTGCTGGACGAGGAGTACAAGCGCATGCTCGACCCCTGCGTCGCCCTGGCCGCGGCCGCCGCCTCCACCGAGACCATCCTGCTGGGCACGGGAGTGGCGCTGCCCGCTCAGCACGACCCGATCGTCTTCGCCAAGCAGATCGCGACCCTCGACCGCCTGTCGCGGGGCCGGCTGGTGCTGGGGGTGGGCTACGGCTGGAACCACGAGGAGATGCACAGCCACGGCGTCTCGCCGAAGACGCGCCGCGCGCAGGTGCGGGAATGCATGCTCGCGATGCAGCGGCTGTGGAGCCGGGAAGTCGCCGAATTCCACGGCGAGTTCGTCGACTTCGAGCCCTGCTGGCAGTGGCCCAAGCCCGTGCAGCAGCCGCGCCCGAGAGTGCTGCTGGGCGGCGCGGCCGGGCCCACGCTCTTCGATCACATCGCCGAGTTCGGCGACGGCTGGCTGCCCATCGGCGGCGCCGGGATGCGCACGTCGATCGGGGAGCTTTTCCGGGTGGTCGAGGCCGCCGGCCGCGACCCCGGGAAGCTCCACCTGGTGCCGATGGGCGTCTTCCCCACCCCCGAGAAGCTCGATTACTACCAATCCTCGGGAATCACCGAGGTGGCGCTGCGCGTTCCCGGCGCGGGGCGGGACGGGGTCCTGCCGGTGCTCGACGAATACGCCCGCCACCTCTAGCCGGCCCTGCGGATCACCTCGGTCCCGAAGCGGTGCGCGCCTTGGATGAACTCGGCGCGGCTGGTGCACGGCACGCCGGCGATCAGCCAGGTCACGCCCAGCTCGGCCAGCGCGGGGATCTCGTCGAGCACCGCGGAGGCGCTGAAGTCGCCGCCCGTCAGGTAGCTGGTCAGCGGGGTGAAGGCGATGTCCAGCGGCTCGGAGCGGCCCACCTGGCGGGCGTGCTCGTTCAGGTACTCGATTCGGCGGGCCAGTTCCTCGAGGCTGTCGAGTTGGGCCGTGCGCGAAGTCCGGGAGAGCACCGCGGGGCTGCGGAACGGCAGCCAGCCCTGGCCGTGCTCGACCGCGCGGCGGATGGCGCGTCGGCTGTTGCCCCCGATCCAGAGAGGAGGGTGGGGCTGCTGGACCGGCTTGGGGAGCATCACGTTGCCCAGCGCCTCGAAGCCGGAGCCCTCGAACTCGGTCACGTCCTGGGTGAGGGCCGCCTTGAGGGCCAGGATCGCCTCGTCGGTCAACTCGTTGCGGGCCTCGAAGTCGACTCCGAGCGCCTTGAACTCGGCCTTCAGGTAGCCGACGGCGGCGCCCAGGATCAGCCGCCCGTCCGACAGCGAGTCCAGCGAGGCGACGCTGCGAGCCAGCAGGAACGGGTTGCGGTACGGCAGCACCACGATGTTGGTCTGCAGTTTGAGCGTGGTGGTGACGGCGGCCGCGAATGCCAGCGAGACGAACGGATCGTGCGCGTGGTGGCCGCCGGCGCGCATCCAGCGGTCGCTCGGGAACGGGTGGTCGGTCACGTGGCAGGCGTCGAAGCCGGCGTCTTCCGCGGCGCGGGCCATCTCGGTGATGGCCCGCTGTCCGACGAACTCGTCGCCGTACTGAACCTTGTCGGTCGGCAGTCCGATTGAAAATCGCATGGAGCTGCAGGATACTGACGCCCGCTCGGGCCGGCGACCGCGTCATCCGGGCGAGCCGTTCCGCGATCCCTTGGCCGCACCCCCCGCGGCGTGCGTGAGCGGCTTGGCGCCTCGCCGGAACCAACCTCGATTCGAGTTCGGATTTGGATCTAAGCGACTCCCTACAAGACGCCCGCTTTCGCCGAAATCTGCGCCAGTGGCTGGCGCAGGAGGTCCCGGGCCACGGGGATCCCCCGCCGACGGACGACTGGAAGGCGCGCCGCGCGTACGACACCGGCTGGCAGCGCAAACTGTACGACGCCGGCTTCGCCGGTCTGAACTGGCCGGTCGAGTACGGAGGGCGAAACGCCACACTGACCGAACAGCTCGTCTACCACGAGGAGGGCGCGCGTGCCCGGGCGCCGTACGTCGGGGTCTGCTTCGTGGGGCTC
>JAGWBS010000029.1:37551-39361 GCA_021295775.1 Pseudomonadota bacterium
TGGTGCCAGGGCTTCTCGGAGCCGAGCGCCGGCTCGGACCTGGCCAGCCTGCGCACCACCGCCGAGCGCGACGGCGACGACTACGTGATCAACGGCCAGAAGATCTGGACGTCGTTCGCACAGGCCGCGGACTACTGTGAGCTTCTGGTGCGCACCGATCCCGAAGCCCCCAAGCACCGCGGGATCAGCTGGCTGATCCTGCCGATGGACGCGCCGGGGGTGGAGATCCGGCCGCTGAACACCCTGCACGGCGAGAGCGAGTTCAGCGAGCTTTTCCTGAACGACGTGCGCATTCCGGTCTCCCAGCGCGTGGGAGAGGAGAACGACGGCTGGCGGGTCACCAACGTGACCCTCCGCTTCGAGCGCGGCACCGCCTTCGCCGGTGAAATGGTCGAGCTGCAGGAGTATCTCCGCCAACTGGTGGGAGTCGCGCGCGACTCGCTGCGCGGCGGCGCCGCGGCCTGGGAAGACCGCAGCCTGCGGCGCGAGGTCGGCCATCTCAGCGCCGAACTCGACGCGCTCTGGCTGATGGTCAAACGCACGGTGTCGGAGGCGGAGAGGGCCGGCATGCCCGGCGTCGGCGCCTCCGCGGTCAAGCTCTGCTACACCGAGCTCTACGAGCGCATCACCCAACTGGGCATGCGCGTCCTGGCGCGGGCCGGTCTGGGCAAGGACGCCGTGCGCGGGCTTCCGGCGCCCGACTGGGTGTACTTCTACCACCAGGCGATCTCGGTCTCGATCGCCGGGGGCACGTCGCAGATCCAGCGCAACATCATCGCCGAGCGCATCCTCGGCCAGCCGAAGGACCGCTGATGGACTTCCAGCTCAGTGAGGACCAGGTCGCTCTCCAGGAGGGCATCCGCTCGTTTCTCGACGACCGCCTGGGGATCGAGCAGCTGCGCGAACTCGACGAGAAGGGCGAGTTCGACCGCGGACTCTGGGCGGAACTGGCCGAGATGGGCGTGTTCGGTCTGCGCCTGCCCGAGGACGCCGGAGGCGTGGGCCTGGGCACCGCGGACGCGGTGATCGTGTTCGAGGAGCTGGGCCGGCGGGCGGTCCCGGGGCCGCTGGTCTGGACCCACCTGGCGGCCGATCTGGTCGACGGCGCGGCTTCGGGCGAGGCCGTGGTCAGCGGCCTGGACCTGCTGGCCGGGCAGCCCGAGCCGATCATGATCGAGCACTTCGACGAGATGGACGCGCTGCTCGCGGTCCGTGGCGACGGCGTCTACCGCATCGATCCGGACGAGGTGAAGGCCCAGGCGGTGAGCGAGTCGCTGGATCCTTTCACGCCGGTCCACTACGCCGAGTCCCTACCCGACGGCCTGCGCGTGGCCGATGCGGAGCGCGCCCGGCAGCTGCGCCTGGAGGGCGCCGCGCTGGTCGGGGGCCAGCTTCTGGGGATCGCCGAGGAAACCCTGACTCTCGCCAACGAGTACGCCAAGCAGCGCGAGCAGTTCGACCGCCCGATCGGCAAGTTCCAGGCGATCAAGCACATCCTGGCCGACATGTTCGTGCGCCAGGAGGCCGCCCGGGCCGCGGCCTACGCCGGCGGAGCGACGCTCGACGACCCGGAGGTGGGCGACGTGCAGCGCGCGGTCTCGGCCGCCAAGCTCAACGCCGGCGAGGCGGCCATGAAGAACGCCCGCGCCTGCATCCAGGTGCACGGCGGCATGGGCTTTACCTGGGAGATCCCGGCGCACTTCTACCTGAAGCGGACCTGGGTGTTGGAGTCGGTCTTCGGCACCTGCGAAGAGCACGCCGAACTCGTCGCCGAGTGCATCGAGCGCGAAATCGACGCCCAGGGCGCCGA
>JAGWBS010000029.1:39366-42881 GCA_021295775.1 Pseudomonadota bacterium
TTTCAGGCCAGGAGCTGGAGCTTCGATCCTCTTGGGGGTCGCGGTTCCGGCCCGCCGCCCGGCGGGCGATCAGCTCTTATCGAACTTGGCGTCGCGCTTCTGGACGAAGGCGTCGCGGGCTTCCTGGGAGTCGGGCGACATGTAGAGCTCGAAGGTGAAGCCCTGCTCGTAGCGGTAGCTCTCCTTGACGTCGACGGGTTCGATGCCGTTGAGGGCGTGCTTGGCCAGGCGCAGGGCCTTGGGGCTCTTGGAGGCGAACTTGGCGGCGAGTTCGCGCGCGGCAGGCAGGAGCTCGTCGCGCGGCACGACGTCTTCCAGGGCGCCCAGACGGTAGGCTTCGCGGGCTTCGATCGGCTCGCCGCTGAAGAACATCCGGCGGACCTTCTGCTGCGGGAAGAGGCGCGCCAGGTGCGTGGCGGCGCCCATCGCGCCGCGGTCGATCTCGGGCAGCCCGAAGATGGCGTCGTCGGAGGCGAAGACCACGTCGCAGGAGCCCGCGATGCCGATCCCGCCGCCCAGGCAGAAGCCGTGCACGGCCGCGATCACCGGCACGGCGCAGTCGTAGATGGCGCCGAAGCTCAGGTAGCAGCCGCGGTTCACGTCCAGGATCTTGGACTCGTCGGCCTGCAGTTCCTTGATGTCGACCCCTCCGCAGAAGCCGCGGCCCTCCGCCGAGATCAGCAGGGTCTGCACCTCGGGGTCGCGGCCCAGGCTCTCGACCGTCTCGGCCAGAGCGAACCAGCCGGCGCTGTCGAGTGCGTTGACGGGCGGGTGGTCCAGCACCAGCTCGGCGACGCCGTCGGAGCCGATCTGCGTCTTGAAGGACATGCGCGCTACCCCCGGATCACGCCGGCGCGCTGGCCGTGCGGGTCGAGCCGGTGGATCAGGTCGAGCTCCTGACCGGTCGGTGCCCGCGTCTCGGCCAGATCGTCCGCGACCTCCAACTCGAATCCCGTGTTCTCCCGCACCTGCTCGACGCTGGCGCCCGGGTGCAGGGAGACGATGCGCAGCGTGCCGCCGGAACCTCCGAAGTCCATCACGCACAGGTTGGTCACGCAGCGCGTCAGCCGGTGGAAGTCGCGGCGCACGCCGGGCGCCCAGCGCTGCGGGTCGTTGCCGGCGCCGCTGGCCATGTCGACCTTC
This sequence comes from Pseudomonadota bacterium, assembly GCA_021295775.1. Lineage (GTDB taxonomy): Bacteria > Myxococcota_A > UBA9160 > SZUA-336 > SZUA-336 > JAGWBS01. The sequence goes on from JAGWBS010000029.1 coordinate 40,510, forward strand.
TCCACGAAAGTGCGCTTGGAGTGGGCGGCCACGAAGTAGGCGGTCGAGTGGTTGATGGTGTTGCCCGGCACGCCGCGCACGCCCAGGAGCTGCGCCTTGGGCTGCGCCCAGTCGCCGATGCAGCTGATGTTGGGCGTCCCGTGGCGGTCGAGCTGGGTCGGCGTGGTCATGAAGTGCCGCCGCCCGCCCCAGACCAGATCGAAGATCTTGCGGAAAGGGATCCAGTTCTCGGGCTTGACCCGGTAGTCGCCGCGCGGGCCGATCGGTACCGGCTCGGCGACGAAGGTGCACTCGCCGTCGGTCATCAGCAGCGCGGGGTTGGATCCCAGCTTGGCGACGCCGGCCGCCAGTCGGGGGACGACCCCCGTGCCCGACGCGAGCACCTCGCCCTTGTCGGCGAAGTCGTCGGCGCAGGCCGCGATGCACAGATCGACCAGCTCGAAATCGGCGCTCATGGCTTGCCCCCCCTAGAAGATCGCCTGGGGGATCGCGGAGACGCGCTCCGCGCCGCCCACGGCCTCCAGATAGGCGGCCTCGCCGTCGACGTCGACGAACTGCTGGCGGTAGGCCTGCCAGTCGTCGGTCTGCTTGGCCGCTGCGCTGTAGGTTTGCAGATGCTCCGCGTCGATGCCGTAGCCGGGCGCGCAGGCGGTCGGGTGCGCCCCGAAGGGAGCCTCGATCACGCCGTCGACGTGCGTGCGGTTCAGGACCAGGGTGTGGAACGAGCCGTGCTCCGCGAAGCTCTCGGTGGGCACGACCTTCTCGCAGCTCACGAAGCGGCGCTTGGCCGCCCCGCAGAAGACGTCGTCGAAGTAGGGATCGGGTCCCAGGATCTGGCCGTTGCCGCCCGCGTCGCAGTGGTCCACGTGGCACAGCGCCACGTCGAGGGGCAGCGCCGGCATGGCCAGCAGCAGTTCGTCGTCGGGGTAGGGAGAGCGGATCGTGCGGATGTCGGGGTTGATGCGCTCGACGTCGCTGGCCAGGCCCGCACGGATGGGCAGGAAGGGCAGCCGCAGCGAGGCGGCGTACAGCCCCCACTGCAGCATGCCCTCGTCGAGTTCCATGGCCTCGATCGCCCCCGTCTGGCGCGCCTTGCGGAAGTGGCCGTCGAGCGCGATCACGTCCAGCGAGACGAAGCCGTAGACGACTTTGCGCACCTTGCCCGCCGCGCACAGCAGGCCCACGTCCGGACCGCCGTAGGCGACGATCGTCAGGTCCGAGAGGTCGGAGCGCAGGATCTCCCGCACCAGCGCCATCGGCTTGCGCCGCGCCCCCCAGCCTCCGATGCCGATCGTCATGCCGTCGCGGAGTTCGGCCACGACCTCGGCCGCGGTCATGCGCTTGTCCATGCGGTCTCCCGTCTCACGCTCGGCCGGGTCATACCGGGGCGCCCCGGGCCTGTCAACTTGCGCCGCGCTTGCGCGGGCCACTTCGCGGCGCGAGGATGGCGCGACGGGACCGCGCCTGCGGACCCGGCTCGCGGATGGGGGAAACTGCATGACCGGCCCGCTCCGGGGCACGCGCGTGGTCGACCTGACGGCCTTCGCCTCCGGACCGCTGGCCACTGCGGTGCTGGCCGACCAGGGCGCGGACGTGATCAAGGTCGAGCGCCCCGGGAGCGGCGACGAGATGCGCCGGATGAGCCAGTCGCGCGGCGGACTCTCGGCCATTTTCGCAACGCTGAACCGCAACAAGCGCTCGATCGCGCTGGACCTGACCCAGCCGCGCGGCCGGGAGCTGCTCCAGCGGCTGGTCGAGAGCGCCGACGTCTTCGTGCAGAACTTCCGGCCCGGCGTGATCGAGCGCATGGGCTTCGGCGAGCCGGAGCTGCGGGCGCTCAATCGCGAGCTGGTCTACGTCTCCATCAGCGCGTTCGGCGAGTCCGGCCCCTACGCGCAGCGCAAGGTCTTCGACAGCGTGATCCAGGTTCTGGCCGGCTTCGCGTCGGCGCAGGCCGATCCCGAGACCGGCGAGCCGCAGCTCATGCGCACGATGGTGTGCGACAAGACCACCGCCCTGGTCGCCGCGCAGGCGATCACCGCGGCCCTGCTGGCGCGCGCCGGCGGACGGGGCGGTCAGCACGTGCGCCTGAACATGTTCGACGCCAGCGTCGCTTTCTTCTGGGTCGACGGCATGGCCCGGCAGACGTTCGTCGGCGAGGACGACGGCGCCGGAGACGGCGACCCCGAGTCGCGTCCACGCAGGCCCGGCATGAGCCTGCGCCGCGCCGCCGACGGCTACATGACGATCTCCACCGTGCCCCAGGACCAGTTCGAGGGCGTCTGTCGGGCGATGGGCCGGCCGGAACTGATCGACGACCCGCGCTTCGCCGACGCGGGCGCGCGCATGCGGCACATCGAGGAGATGGAGGC
>JAGWBS010000029.1:42924-46592 GCA_021295775.1 Pseudomonadota bacterium
CCCCACGGGCACGTCAACACCCCGGACGAGCTGGTGCGCGATCCGCAGGTGATCCACAACCGGCTGCTGACGGAGGTCGAGCACGAGACCGCGGGCCGTCTGCGCCTGCCGCGTCCGGTCGCCCAGTTCGGCGACGCGGCGCGGGAGATCCAGCGGCCGCCCCCGCGGCTGGGCGAGCACGGCGGCGAGATCCTGGCCGAGATCGGGATCCCGTCCGGCGAAGTGGCCGCCCTGCGCGAGTCGGGGGTCCTGGGGTAGCGGGGGCGGGGCGGTGGAGTCCAGCGACGGCGAGTCCTGCCTGGTGGTCAGCGGGTTCGGCCCGTTCGGCGAGGTGACCCGCAACCCGAGCGGGCTCGTGGCGCGCGCGCTGGCGGGCGAGCCCGGCGTGCGGGCCGCGGAGCTGCCGGTGAGCTTCCGCCGCTGCGTGCCGGAGTTCGACGCGCTGCTGGCGGGTTCCCGCCCGCGCGCCCTGCTGGGACTGGGCGTTCACGGCGGCGACGGCTATCGCCTCGAGCGCCGGGCCCGAGCGGTCCTGACCTCGGAGGCCCCGGACAACGACGGTCTGCGCGGGGCGCAGATCCGCCTGGACGGTCCTCCGGAGCGGCGCACGGAACTCGACCTGGAACGGCTCGCGGGCGTGCTGGAGGCCGCCGGTTCGGCCCGCGTTGAGATCTCCGAAGACGCCGGCGGCTACGTCTGCGAGCGGCTCTACCGCCATCTCCTGGAGCGCGCCGAGGCCGGGCGCGTGCCCGGCGTCTTCCTGCACGTTCCGCCGCTGTCGGAAGTACCCCTCGACGCCCAGCTGGGCGCGGTGCGCTCGCTTGCGGGCGCGCTGCTCGGCTAAAATGCCCGGCGTGCGAGCCTGGATTCCACTCATTCTCCTCGTCCTGCTGGCCGGCTGCGCTCCGCTGCAGCAGGGCCGCTGCGTCCACGGCAACTGCACCGACGGCAAGGGCACCTTCCGCTGGCCGGGCGGGGCCGTCTACAAGGGCGAGTTCGAGGGACGGATGCCGCACGGCAAGGGCGAGTACAGCTTCGAGGACGGCAGCTCCTACAAGGGCGGGTTCGAGGCCGGACAACCGCACGGAGAAGGCTTCCGGATCTACGCCAACGGCATGACGTACGAGGGAACCTGGAGCCACGGCCTCAAGGACGGCTGGGGCGCGGAGACCTACGAGAACGGCGCCGAGTACTGGGGCGACTACAAGGCGGGCGTTCCGCACGGCTTCGGGACCTACACCTACCCGGACGGCGCGCGCTACGTGGGCAAGTTCCAGAACGGCAGTCGCCACGGCAGCGGCCAGCTCAAGGAAGCGGACGGCACGCTGACCAAGGGCCGCTGGGAGGACGACAAGCTGGTGGAGCGCCGCGACGCCGCGGGGGTCGACGAGGCCGGTGACCAGACCCCCTGGCAGGGCGGCGGCGAAGTCGTCATGCCGAGCGCCCCGGCGGCGCAGGACGGCGCCGACACCCCGGAGGAAGACGGCGCTCCGGACAGCCCCTCTCCCTAGCCGAAGCCGGGCTTCCGCCCCCTGCGCTAGACTGCGCGCCATGCCGCTTTTCACCTGGATCGGAAGGGACGGGCCCGACGGTTTGGCCGGCCGCGGGCAGCACCGCGAAGCCCACCTGGCCAATCTCCGGCCGCTGGTCGCACAGGGGCGCGTGCGCTACGCGGGGCCGCTGCTCGGCGAGGACGGCGACCCGACCGGCAGCGTGATCGTCTTCGAGGCGGACGATCTCGAGTCCGCGCGCGCGTTCGCCGGCTCGGATCCCTACGTCTCGCGCGGCATTTTCGCCAGCCACGAGATCTTCGAGACGCGCCAGGTGTTCGGGACCGTGGGGGCGATCGAGGCGATGGAGAGCTGCCGCGCGATCCGCTACCTCAAGCCCGACCCGGTCCCCGACGCGCTGATCGAGCGCGTGCTGTACGCGGCCACGCGCGCCTCGAACCCGGGCAACAGCCAGGGCTGGGAGTTCCTGGTCGTTCGGGATGCGGACCTCAAGCGGGAGCTGCGCGACGCCGTCGCCGGCGCCATGCGCGAAGGCATGCGCGGGGCGCTCGACCAGGACGTGAGCGCGTCCCAGCGGCGGGTGATGGAGGGCGCGGTGCACCTGTGCGAGACGCTCGACCGCGTGCCGGTGATCGTGCTGGTCTGCGCGCGCAACACCTATCCGCCCCAGCAGCCCAACGAACTCTTCGTGTGGAGCGCGGTCTACCCGGCCTCCCAGAACCTGATCGTGGCGGCGCGCGAGCTGGGACTGGGCACGACCTTCACCACGCTCCACTTCCTGGCCGAAGAGCGCTTCCGCGAGATCCTGGGGGTCCCCGACGATGTCTACCTGGGCACCGTGATTCCGATGGGCTACCCGGAAAGGCCCTTCGGACCGCTCGCCCGGCGCCCGCTGGACGGGATCGTGCACTACGACCGCTGGTAGTTCGCCGCGGCTCGGCCGCGACGGCCGCGCAGCGCCGTCACGCCTCCGCGGGCGGACCGGCCTCCGGCGTCACCGAGCCTGGGAGCAGATCGCCTCGCAGGGCACGCCGTCTCCGTCCCCGTCCAGCCGCGACAGCCCGCACTCGCTCAGGTGGAAGCGCGCTTCGGCGCAGGTGACCATCTCGCGACAGTAGCGCTTTTCTCCGCAGGTCCGCGTCTCGGGACCGGGCGCGGACGCCGCGATTTGCGCCGAACCGGACCGCCTTCTCTGGCGGCGCCAGTCCCAGGGAGGCACCTGGTCTCCCTCGGGCAGCGACCACAGGCCGGCCCGCTCCGCGCGGGCCGCGCCTTCGTCGCCGATCAGACCGGGGTCGGAGGTGTAGCGCCGGTACACCCAGGCGTGTCCTTCGCGCACCATCTCGCGGTTGATGTCCCGGCCGCCCAGGTAGATCCGCCCGAGCAGGCGGCCGTAGCGGTCCTCGCCCTCGCTCCCGACCCGCACGCGCCGCCGCAAGACCTTGTCCGCCAGCGACTGGCGGGCGCGATTCCCCCAGGGCTGGGCGCGCTCCGGCGTGTCGATGCCCTCCAGGCGAACGCGGATCTGGGCGGGCGCGGGGCTCTGCCGGAGGCGCGAGACGGGTCTCACCTCGCTCCCGTGAGCCTCGCCCGGTTCGACCAGGAGCTTCAGGGTGTCGCCGTCGGGCACCCCGACGACGATGCCGTCCAGGCACCGCACGGCGTCGCAAGAGGTGGCTGCCGGCGGATGGCCTGGCAAAGCCGAAGAGGCACCGGGCTCCTCCCCGGAAACCTCCGGAGCCGCTCCAGCCAGGCCGAAGCACAGCAGAATCGGGATCAGCCGGCGACGGGACAAGAGCCGATCTCGCAAACGGTGGGGGGATGTGACAACATCATAGGCCGTGACGGCCGCAGCGGCAGGTCAGCCGATGGTCGAGCGCGGCCGCGCCCCGCGCGAATCCACCCGCCCGGGCCCGGGCGGAGAGTCCCTCGCGTTGCAGCTCCGCCGGGCCGGCCACCGGAGCGCGCCGGCCGTGGAGGGGGGGCGCTACTTGCCCGAGTAGATGGCCAGCACGTTTCCGGCCGGGTCCCGCAGCGCGGCGCGGATCTCGTGCGGGCCCTCCGCGGGACCGGAGATCAGCTCGGCTCCCGCCGCCGCCAGCCGCTCCACCGCCGCCGCGACGTCGTCGACCTTGTAGGAGACGGCCGTCTCCGCGG